>JAULUM010000017.1:7021-54567 GCA_032111565.1 Rhodoluna sp.
TGTGCTTTGTGTTGTTTGAATGTTGCACTGGTTCTTTGAGCAAGAACGTCTAAGACCATCTGCCCGACGTTATGCCGGTTGTGAGAATAGTCGGGCCCGGGGTTACCGAGCCCGACTATTAGATAAGTCTTCGTAGAGATAACTACTCTGCCTTAGGTGCTTCTGCTGCAGGAGCTTCAGCTTCGCTTGATGCACCAGCACCGGTTCCAACTACAGATGCGATTAGCTCATCTGGAGCGAAGTCCAGCTTTGCACCTGCAGGAAGTTTGATGTCCTTAGCTGTTACGTGGAAACCTAGACCTTCCTTGTTGAAGACAACTTCAACGTACTCAGGAATGGTGGTTGCATCTACTTCTAGCTTTAGAGTCTTGTGCTCTAGATCGATAACGGTTCCTGACATTGACTCTCCAACAACGTGTACTGGAACTTCAACGTGAACTCTTTCACCCTTAACGATTTCAACTAGGTCAACGTGTTCGATGATCTGAGTAACAACATCCTTAGATGCGCTCTTCACTAGAACAGTTTCCTTCTTGCCGTTTAGCTCTAGCTCGATGATTGCGTTCTTGTGACGAAGCACAAGTGCAATCTCGTGAGCTGGAAGTGTGATGTGACGTGGCTCTGAGCCGTGACCGTAGATAACTGCAGGAGTTCTACCGGCTGCTCTTGACTTACGGGCTGATCCTTTACCAAAGCTGGTGCGGAATTCGCCGACTAGTTTGTTTTCTGACATGAGTTATTCCATTTCTTTAGGTGTTCAACTCAAGCGTGTTACGCGAGGAACCCTGGCCCTAAAGCCTTGACCCCGTCGATTACGGTTACGATTTGTAACCCTCGCCGTTGTTTCTAGTGAAGTCTATTGGGCTTATAGCCCTATTGGCAACCTCAGGTTTAGACGTGACCGTCAAACAGGCTAGTAACGCTGTCATCGTTGAATACCGATGAGATGGCTCTAGCAATAAGCGGAGCAATAGATAGGACGGTTAGCTTGTCGAACATCTTTGATGGGTCGATAGGCAAGGTGTTAGTCACAATAACGTTGTCAACATCTGCTCCAGATAGTCTCTCAACTGCTGGATCACTGAACACAGCGTGAGTTGAGGCAACGATGATTCGCCCTGCACCGTTATCTCTAAGAGCCTTAGCAGCAGCCACGATAGTTCCAGCTGTGTCAATCATGTCGTCAACTAGAAGACAGATACGACCTTCAACTTCACCAACCAGTTCATTAACCTGAACCTGGTTTGGCTTGTTTGGGTCACGTCTCTTGTGGATGATTGCTAGTGGAGCCCCAAGTCTGTCTGCCCAGATGTCAGCAACTCTTACACGACCTGAGTCAGGTGAAACAACGGTTAGGTTATCGCCACCGAAGGTTTCCTTCACATAGTCAGCTAGCAGAGGTAGTGCCCAAAGGTGATCCACTGGGCCATCGAAGAAACCTTGAATCTGTGGTGAGTGTAGATCAACAGACATCAGACGGTCTGCTCCAGCTGCTTTGTATAGGTCAGCAACCAGACGAGCAGAGATAGGCTCACGTCCCTTGTGCTTCTTGTCCTGTCTTGCATAAGGGAAGAAAGGTGAAACAACTGTGATGCGCTTAGCGCTTGCTCTCTTTAGAGCATCAATCATGATTAGCTGTTCCATCAACTGGTCGTTGATAGGAGCTGAGTGAGACTGGATTACGAAAGCATCGACACCACGTACGCTCTCATCGAAGCGAACAAAGATTTCACCGTTGGCAAAGTCATAGGAAGTAGTTGGCACGATAGGAGTATCTAGCAGAGTCGCAATCTCTTGAGCAAGACCTGGGTGAGCTCGACCGGTTGCCAGAAGTAAACGCTTTTCGCCTATTGATTTTGTTGGCATTTTTGTGTCTCTCGTTTCCTAGTTACTCGGTTGCTTTTTAGCAGCATCTGCTGATGCTGTATTTGGTCTATTTGCTATTACCCACCCTGCAAGATTACGTTGCGGAGCAACGCTCATTGCCAGAGAGCCTGATTCAACATCTTTTCTTACTACTGTTCCGGCTGCTGTGTAAGAACCGTCTGCAATGGTTACTGGAGCTACGAATACGTTGTGTGAGCCAGATCTAACGTGAGAGCCAATGACTGTGTGGTGCTTATTGACACCATCGTAGTTAGCGAAGATCGTTCCTGCCCCGATGTTGGTGTGCTCACCGATAGTGGCATCGCCTACATAGCTCAGGTGAGGAATCTTAGAGCCGACACCTATAACAGCGTTCTTAGTTTCAACGAATGTGCCGATCTTGCCACCAGCACCTAGGTGTGTGCCAGGTCTTAGATAACTGAAAGGACCAACTGTTGCTTCATCATCAATTACAGATCCTGCAATTTGAGATTTAGTAATGGTTACGTTTTCACCAACCTGAGTATCAGTGATTACTACTTCTGGCCCAATCGTTGAACCCCTACCAATTCTTGTGATTCCCTTTAGGTGAGTGCCAGGTAGCAGAGTGACATCTTCAGCAAGAGCAGCCGTGATATCGATAAAGGTTGTTTCAGGGTGGGTGATGGTCACTCCAGCAAGCATCCAACCCTGACAGATTCTTCTGTTTAGTTCAGCGCTAACTTCTTGTAACTGAACTCTGTTGTTTACTCCAGCAACTAACCAGTTATCAGAAACCTCAAGAGCCTGAACTTCGCTACCTGACTTTAGAATCTCAACTGCAGCATCGGTAAGGTATTTCTCCCCTGCTGCGTTGTGTGAACCAATAGCTGCTAGAGCGCTCTTTAGTAGCTTGAAGTCAAATACATAAACACCAGCGTTGACCTCAGTAATCTCACGCTCTTCTTCTGTTGCATCACGTTCTTCAACGATTGAACTAAAAGAACCTGAGTCATCTCTAACGATTCGACCATAGCCTGTTGGGTTATCAAATGTTGCAGTTAGCAGAGTTGCACCTGCACCAGTTGAAAGATGAACATCAATCATTGATTCAATGGTTTGAACATCAAGTAGTGGAACATCTCCACTGGTTACAACTACTGCTCCTGAGAAATCATCAGGGAATGCATTTATTGCGCACTCAACAGCACGACCAGTGCCTGGAATCTCATCCTGGTGAACGATGTGTGCCTTTGGGTAGAAAGCATTGATGTATGCCTCTAGCTTTTCTTTTTCATGCCTAATAACTGGCACTACTCTTTGAGCACCTAGAGCAGTTGCTGTAGCAAGAGCGTGACCCAACATAGGTAGGCCAGCTATTTCATGAAGAACTTTAGGGGTTGATGAGCGCATTCTGGTGCCTTCACCAGCGGCTAGCACGATTACGGCTAAGTGCTGCTCGCTCATCTAACCTCCTTTATGTGCGTTGTTGCTGCTCCCCCAGGATTCGAACCTGGACCGAACACCTCCAAAGGGTGCCGTGCTGCCGTTACACTAGGGAGCATTGTGAACCACCGAGGCGATTAACACATGCTTAGTCTGCCAGAAGTTAGGGCTCTTTTTTCTTTAGTTAGCCATCTAGTCTGGAGCCTTGAGCCCCACCCTTAGCCGTCAAGGCAACAAAGCCCTGATCAACTAATACCTTAGAGACCTCTATTGCCTTAGCCTCAGAGTCAAACAGGGCTGCAATGGTTGGCCCAGATCCCGAGACCATAGCCCTAGTTGCCCCTAGTTCTTGAAGCTGGCTGACTAGTTCCTTCAGGGCAGGCATCAATGAGAAGGCTGCTGGCTCGAGGTCATTACTCATCCTTGAACCTAGTTCCTGAACACTTGAGAGCTTATAGCTGTCACTGAGGTCAGTAAAAGCACTGTGTTGACCTATCTCATCAAAGGCAGCATAAACAGTTGGAGTTGAGAGACCTTTACTACTTGCACACAAAACCCAATTGGTTTCAAACTCTAGGTTTGCAAGTGGTGTGATCTCATCACCGTGACCTGTTCCAATAGCCATTCCTCCATAAAGACAGAACGGAACATCAGAACCTAGTTCTGCTCCAATCACTGCTAGCTCTTCGATAGACAACTTTGCTGTTCCATGCTCTTGATGCATGAACTCATTCATGGCAACCAGCATGGCTGCTGCATCAGCTGAGCCACCAGCCATACCACCAGCAACTGGAATGCGCTTGTGAATATCAATCATTACATCAGGTGTTGGCATACCAAACTTTTCAGCGAAGAGCACGGCTGTTTTGTGTACTAGGTTGCTTTGGTCGGTTGGGACAGCATTGATGTGTGCTTCAGGAAGTGAAGCACCATGAACATAGATGCTGATGCCTGTTCCTGCTTCACCTCTAACCAAAGTTAGATCTTCACGAAGGTCTAAAGCAAAATACAAAGAGTTGACTGGGTGGTAGCCGTCACTAGCTAACTGTCCTACCTCAAAAACTAGGTTGACCTTAGCCGGAGCAGAAGCTCTAATGATTCTGTTCATCGAGATACCTGACTTGCAACCTGATTGAGTAGTGAATTCCAGAATACAGTTCTGTTCTTAACAGTTGCTTTACCCTGAATGAACTCATGTTCAACCAAAACATCACATTGGCTGCCATCAACCTGAATAGTGATGGTTGCTCTAGTCTCATCCTCAAAGCTAAGTACTAGACGCTCAGAGTCAACCTGCTTGAGAAAGCGCTTGAAGTCTTCGCCGTAGAGCTTCTCTGAGTTGAGGATGCTGAAAATCCTAAAGGCAGATGCTTCTATTCTTTGTGACACTCTGAGCACAGAGTCACTTAAGGCATTTGTCTTCGGGGCTTCACGCCACTTCAAATACATCAGCGCTATTGAGTTAGCCCACCACTTTTGAACTCTATATGAGCTTTGAAGCCAAGCTGAAATATCTTTTTGCTTTGATTCACGATGAGCTGACTGAAAGATAATCTCCAACCACTGCTCTTTTTGTTTGCCCGTATTGACCATGAGTTCATCAGAGTTCACATCGGCTGTTGCTGGCTTATCTGGAATGAGCATGGCTCGGCGACCAGATTTCTTGACTTCTTCTCTTTGAGTTGAAGGATGACCTTGGAAGACAGGAAGGTCATCGAAGATACCGGTGTCTTTGACTTTCTTCTTGAACATTTAGCCCTGCCTTGCTTTGGCAATAGAAACAAAGTCAAGAATTGTTAGCGCTTCCCCACGTTTAGTTGGATCAATCCCTGCTCTAACAAGAATCTCTTCAGCATTGGAAGCAGATCCTGCCCATTCAGCAAGAGCTTGTCTAAGGGTCTTTCTTCTTTGCGCAAATGCATTATCGATAACAGCAAAAGTCTCTAACCTGAGTTCTTCTGACCCTAGGGCTACATCTCTTTTCACAAAGTAAACCAGAGCTGAATCAACATTAGGTACCGGCCAGAAAATGTTTCTACCGATGTTGCCTGCGAGATTGGCATTGGCATACCAAGCAAGCTTTGCTGAAGGAACACCGTAAACCTTTGAACCAGGAACTGCTGCTAGTCGATGAGCAACCTCTGCTTGAACTAGAACAAGACCTGAGTGAATAGATGGGAACTGCTCCAGAAAGTGCAGTAACACTGGAACTGAGATGTTGTATGGCAGGTTAGCAACTAGTGCATCTGGAGCTAAAGGTAGTTCTGTGACCTTTAGAGCGTCCGCTGAAACAAGATGAAATGATTTGCCTTGAGCACGCTTCTGAACTGTCTGCTCAATAGCAGCCGCCATCTTGTTATCAATCTCAACGGCAATAACGTTTTTGGCTTGCTCTAAAAGACCTAGCGTTAGTGAACCTAAGCCAGGGCCAATCTCAACAACTGTTTCAGATCCATCAAGCTTTGCTGCCTGAACAATTCTTCTAATGGTGTTTGGATCAGTAACAAAGTTCTGGCCTAACTTCTTCGTAGGAACTACTCCTAGCGAATCAGCTAGTGCTCTGATATCTGCTGCTCCTAGTAACTCAACCATTTAGACCTTCTGCCCATGAACCATAGACGTTCTCGGTGTTCTTGGTGATCTGTGTAGCCAGGTCGTTGACACTCACATCTCTTACCTTGGCCATAGCCCTTAGGGTGATGCCAATTAGGTAAGGAGAGTTAGGTCTTCCTCTAAGTGGTTCTGGGGTAAGGAAAGGAGCATCTGTTTCAACAAGGATGAGTTCTGGTGGTAGTAGTTCAAGAGCAGCTCTTAGTTCTTCATTCTTCTTGAAGGTAACTGTTCCAGCAAAAGATGCATACCAGCCATTCTCAATAAGTATCTGAGCTAGTTCCCTATCTCCACTGAAACAGTGAAACACAGTTCGGTCCGGTGCTCCAACCCGAAGTAGAGTCTCTACAACATCGGCATGAGCGTCACGGTCATGAATCTGCAATGCAATGTTGTTTTCTTTAGCTATTTGAATGTGTTCTTCAAAACTGTGGTGCTGCAGGAACTGTAATTCTTCTGAGGTTCTGAAGTAATCAAGTCCAGTTTCACCAATTGCTCGAACTCTAGGTTCTTTGGCCAATGTTGCTATTTCTGAAATAGCAACATCTAGTTCTTTGATGCTTTTGTATTCAGCAGCAACATTTGGGTGGAGTGCTACGGCTGCCAGAAGTCTTGGTTCTATTGCTGCAGTTCTGGCTGACCATTTCGATGTTTCAACTGAACCACCAACTTGAACTGCTCCAAGAATCCCGGCTTGGTCAGAGAGCTCTAGATGCTCACGGTAATCCATAGGGTTTTCACCATCGGCTATTTCTAGGTGAGTGTGATTATCGTAGGTGCCGACCTCTAGTGGTTCTGGAACATCTGGGTAACTTAGATCTCTCGATGAGCCATCTTCTGCTTTGCGATGTCTAACCCGAGTATAGTTTTCGCTAGGTAGGTCTTGGTTTGGCTCTGTGCCCATGAGGTTAGTTAGCTGTTTCTGCTTCAATGCGAGGGAACAGAACATCAAGTTCTGAAACAGCAATACCTGGAAGTAGTTGGCCCCAGTTACCAGCTTCACTTAGTGGCTGATCTGCTAGTTCGCCAAGTTTCCCTTCTGTCAGAGCAGCCCATAGCTTTGCTGTTGCTTTAGGAATAACAGGTGCAAGGAGAATTGATAGAACTCTTAGGCCTTCAGAACAGACATACAACACTGTCTCTAGGCGAGCCTTGTTGGCTTCATCTTTAGCCAGTGCCCAAGGTTCTTGAGAAGTAATGTAGCCATTTAGTTCATCAACTAATGTCCAAACACTGTTGATGGCTTCATGAATAGCAACCTCATCGATTGCACGATCAGCATTTAGAACTGCCTCTTCCGCAACCTTGATTACTTGCTTGTCGATGTCTGTGTAATCACTAGGTGTTGGAATAACACCATCAAAGTATTTTCTAACCATCGCAAGTGTTCTGGAGGCTAGATTACCGAAGCCATTAGCTAGCTCTGCTTGGTACCTAGCTGAAAGGTCTTCCCAGCTAAATGAACCATCAGAACCAAAAGCAATTGCTGACATGAAGTAATAGCGGAAAGCATCGCTTCCGAAGATATCGGTAATCTGGTTAGGGGCAATGCCGGTGAGCTTAGATTTTGACATCTTCTCACCACCGACAAGTAGCCAACCGTGACCAAAGATCTGCTGAGGTGGTTTAATTTCTGCTGCCATCAACATCGCCGGCCAGATAACAGCGTGGAATCTAAGAATGTCTTTACCAACAATCTGAACAGTTGCAGGCCATCTCTTTTCAAACGCTGCTTCATCCTGACCGTAACCGATTGCGGTTATGTAATTCAGTAGAGCATCAAACCAAACGTAGGTGATGTGTGAATCATCCCAAGGGATATCGATTCCCCAATCGAACTTCTCTTTAGATCTACTGATTGAAAGATCTTCCAGCCCTCTTCTAACAAAGGCAACAACTTCGTTCTTTGCTGATTCAGGCTGAATGAAGGTTGGGTTCTGCTCATAGAAATCTAGTAGTGGTTGTTCAAACTCACTGAGCTTGAAGAAGTAGTTGTTCTCTTCAAGTTGTTCAACCGGCTTTGAGTGAATGGCACAAACATCTTGACCTTCAAACTCACCTGTTCCATCAATAAGGTCGGCCTTGTTCTTGTATTCTTCACAGCCGACACAGTAAGCACCCTTGAATGAACCCTGGTAAATGAACCCTGTGTCATAGAGCTTCTGCATGAACTTCTGAACGTTTACTTCGTGACGCTCTTCAGTTGTTCTGATGAAATCTTGGTTATCGATGTCAATGGTCTCAAGTAGTGGTAACCAGGCATCGTGCACTAACTTGTCAGTCCAGGCCTTAGGGGAAACCTTGTTAGCTGCTGCTGTTCTTAGAACCTTTTCACCGTGCTCATCGGTGCCGGTTAGAAGGAAGCTGTCTGATCCTCTTTGACGGTGCCATCTAGCCAATACGTCAGCTGCCACCTCGGTATAGGCATGGCCGATATGAGGAGCATCGTTGACATAGAAGATAGGGGTCGTCACATAGAACGACTGACCATTTGAGTTTGTAGACATTAGTTCAATCTTAACTGTCCCTGGAATCAAGCACCTGTTGATACAGATCACTTTTGCTCAAAGAGTGCTTATCAGCAACCTTTGCTACAGATTGTTTCAGAGATAGGCCCTCTGACCTTGATTGCTCAACCTCAGCTAATAGGTCTTCTAATGAGGCAGAAGTCGTGGTGGCTTCTGCATTACCTGCAATGACCAGCACCAACTCGCCCTTGGTTGGGTTGGCACTCCATTCCAAGAGTTCAGGAAGTGTTCCTCTAATAGTTTGTTCAAACTTCTTGGTTAGCTCCCTAGACACACTTGCCTGACGTGTTTCACCGAAGACACTTAGGGCATCCTTTAGGGAATCATCAATTCGGTGCGGAGATTCAAAGAACACCATGGTTCTAGTCTCCAAAAGCAAAGATTGAAAAAGTTTCTTACGCTCACCTGATTTGCGAGGTAAGAAGCCTTCAAAGCTAAACCTGTCGGTTGGTAATCCTGATACAGCTAGTGCTGATAGCACAGCAGAAGGACCTGGAATGATGGTCACATCTATTCCAGCCTCTATTGCTGCTCTAACTAGGACAAAGCCAGGATCTGAAACTGTTGGCATACCAGCGTCGCTAACCACCAAGACATCTTCGGTGGCTGCAATCTCTAGGAGTTGAGAAACTCTTTCAGACTCATTGTGTTCATGAAGGCTAAAAAGCTTGGCGTCTAGTTTGACCCCTAAACCTCTGGCTAGTTTCAGCAGGGTCCTAGTGTCTTCGGCTGCGATGAACTTAGCTGTCCCCAGATGCTCAATCAACCTGGCAGACGCGTCTGAAAGATTACCTATGGGAGTTGCAGCAAGAATGAGCACACTCCATTCTCGCAACTACCATTTAGATGTGCTCACACTTTTTCAAAGATTTAGTCTTAGCCCTAGAAGGCTCTACCAAATAGAGTCCTGTGGTCCACTGGTCGTAATCTTCCTAGCCTTGGTTCTTAGGCTCTATAACCTTGGTTACCCACAGAGTTTGAACTTTGATGAGACCTATTACGTGAAAGATGCATATGCCCTTCTAAACGGTGGCTACGAGCGTGAATGGTCTTCAACTGCTGATGACAGCTTTGCAGCTGGTAACCCAGCAGGGTTACTCGGTAGTCCTTCTTTTGTCGCTCACCCACCACTCGGTAAATGGCTAATTGGTTTAGGCATGCTGATCTTTGGAGCAGGTTCTCCTATTGGTTGGCGCATTGTGGTTGCCCTGCTGGGTGTTGCAACTGTATGGCTAACTATGAAGGCAGCCAGATTGATTTTCCATTCCAAGATCTGGGCACTGGTAGCTGGCTTCCTTATGGCTATCGATGGAGTTGGAATTGTTTTATCTAGAGCAGCACTGCTAGATCAAATACTGGGATTCTTTGTGATTCTGGCATTCTTCTTCCTGCTCAAAGATCGTAAGCAAGTTCGATTACAGAGTTGGAATAGACCATGGCTATTAGCCATGGGTGTTGCTCTTGGTTTAGCAACAGCTGTGAAATGGTCAGGGTTGTATTTTATTGCGGTGTTTGGTTTATACATTGTGCTCAGTGAAGCTCACTTGAACTATCGAGTTCAAAAGAATGTTGAAGCAAAGCTAGAAGAAAACCTGCCGAAATCCTTCTGGTTAGTTCCATCAATTACTCAGGCAGTTAGAAACGGAGTACTGGTAGTTGTACCTGCCTTCTTTGTTTATCTATCTAGCTGGACTGGCTGGTTGCTATCTAAAGATGCGTGGAGTCGTAACTGGGCAGATCAGGCTGGCAATGCTCTTACTGGCTTCTTCTCTTGGATCCCAACTCCCCTGCAATCGCTCTGGCACTATCACACAGAGATTTATAACTTCCACATCAACTTAACTTCCTCACACGTCTATGCCTCACCTGCATACACCTGGTTATTCATGCTGAGGCCAACTGCTTTCTTCTGGGAAGACCAAGAGTCTGGTTGTCTATTTGACTCTGCTAGTTCTGACTGTGTTTCTGCAATCACTGCTTTAGGAAATCCGATTATCTGGTGGGGTTCTGTTTTAGCTTTGAGTGTTTTGATTGCTTCTTGGTTCAGAACTAGAGATAAGACCATTGTGCTTTTGGCAACTGGATTATTCGCAGGCTATGTTCCTTGGCTACTGCTACCAAATAGAACCATGTTTGAGTTCTATGTGATCTCTTTCTCCCCTTGGATCATGTTGATCTTGGTAGCAGGACTTAGGGCTTGGTTCCAGAACTCTGCAAAGCCTAAATCTGCTGCTCAATGGATTGCTGGCTACCTGAGCATGGCAGCCCTGACTAGTGCTTTCTTCTACCCAATCTGGACTGGAATGTGGGTTAGCTATGACTTCTGGCGCTTCCACATGTGGCTACCCTCCTGGATTTAGCCTAGAAAGGCATCTATCGGTGGCCTCGGTTAGGCTTGACGGATGCGCACTTATGCAGAACTTTTCAAAAACCCCGGAGTAGCGGTAGTTCTACTTGCCCAACTCCTCGCTCGTTTCCCCTTCGGAATGCAGACAATCACCTTTGCAATTCACCTAGAGCATGTCTTCGGTAACTACACAGTTGCTGGTTTGTCTATTGCTGCTGCGACCGTTGGAGCTGCTTTCTCTGCACCGATTTTAGGTCGCTTGGTCGCCGTGTATGGCATCAAGGTGGTCGTGATCAGTTGTTCTCTTATCTCACCTATCGGTTTCCTTCTGATTGCATTTGCCCCACTAACTGAGGGCCAAGCCATCATGACCGCTCTTGCTCTTGGCCTTTTTGTTCCACCAATTCAGCCTGCTGCTAGAGCTGTTTACCCGACTCTGGTGAAATCAGAATCGGTTAGAAACAACTTGTTCTCTGTTGATGCCATCCTGCAGGAAGTTATTTGGATTGTTGGACCGGTTCTTGCAACTATCTTGATTGCCACCACCACCACATACATGCCACTGGTTGTCATGGTGTTTGTTCAGATTATTGGTGGTCTCTGGTTTGCCCTTCTCCCTCAGGTCCAAGGAGCTCCTATTCCTAGATCAAGTAAGAAGATGGGTAGCGTTCTCCGCATTCCTCTTGTCCGCGTGATGATTGTCGTTAACTTGCTATTCGTAGGTTCTTTCTCTGCTCTAGAAATCGCAGCTGTTGCATCAGTTGGAAAAGCAGGAGCAGGATTTGTATTAGCGATGCTTTCGGTGGGTTCAGTAGTTGGAGCATTGGTATTCGGTCACAGGGCAAGATCACCTAAAGCTCTAACTAAGCAACTTGGTGTTGTTGTGCTTGGTGGGTTAATGATTTTGATAAACGATAAGGACCCTGTGTGGGTTGGTATCTGTATGTTCATATCAGGTATCGGTGTAGCTCTCGCCTTTGCAACCATGAGCGCGATTATTGCTAAATCAATTCCACTCGATGACACCCCTGAGGTCTATGGCTGGATTGGTAGTGGACAAAACATTGGTTACGGTTTTGCTGCAGCTGTAGCGGGAATTCTTATTGACCAGGTTTCAAGTACTTCAGCATTCGCTTTTGCATCGGGACTAGATGCTATTGCCATGATTGTCGCATTCACAGCCATTGCCATCACCCCAACACTTCTAGATAGCAAAGCCGAAAAGAAAGCAAAGTAATGTACACATACGCAGTTACCTATACCTTCAGTGCAGAACCTGAAGAAGTGCAACAGATCAGACCTACCCACCGTGAGTGGCTAGCTTCTCAGTTGGCTGAGGGAAACCTGCTAGCCAGCGGCCCAATGGTCGATAGGCCTGCAGCGTTACTTATATTTAAGGCAGGTTCTATTGAAGAGCTAAACGCTCTTCTAGACCAAGACCCTTATGAAATTGCCGGAGTTATCGGTGAGCGCACCATCGAGGCGTGGAACCCGGTCTTCGGACCGTTTAGTAGTTAGGAAAAGTTATGCGAGTTCTCATTTCTGGAGCAAGTGGACTAGTTGGCACAGAACTACAAAAACAACTCTTAGCCTTAGGTCACACCCCTGTTGTCTTAGTCAGAGGCAAAGCCACCAAAGAGAACCAGGTGCATTGGGACCCAACTACAGGTGAACTTGATCACACCGTCATGGAAACCATTGACGCTGTTGTGAACATGGCGGGAGCTACCACCGGGAAACTGCCTTGGACTAAGAATTACAAAAAAGAACTCATCAACTCCAGACTCGAATCAACTAGAACTCTTGTTCAAGCGATGGCTAAGGCAACTAAGAAACCAAAGGTATTTGTCAGTGGTTCAGCATCTGGGTTCTATGGTGACACTGCCGATGTCTTACTGAATGAAACTGCTCCTCGTGGAACTGGTTTCCTAGCGGATCTTGCTAGCGCTTGGGAGCAAGAAGCTTTGAAAGCTCCATCTGGAGTTCGCGCAGTGCTAGCTAGAACAACTATGGTGCTCTCTAGGAAAAAAGGTGCGCTTGGAAGATTACTTCCAATTCTTCGAGCAGGTGTCGGTGGAAAGCTAGGTAACGGTAAACAGTGGTGGGCTTGGATTTCTCTTCCAGATCAGGCAAGAGCCATCATTCACCTAATCAACACAGAGTCAGCAAGCGGTCCATATAACCTCACCGCTCCTGAGCCTGCTACATGTGAACAACTAATCAAGCAGTTGGGTAAATCACTGAATAAGCCAACTCTTATTCCAGTTCCTGCTTTTGCTTTGAAGTTAGCTTTCTGGGAAGGTGCTCAAGAGCTTCTGCTTTGCAGCCAAAAGATGAGCGCTGACAGACTGCTTTCAACCGGGTTTGTCTTTGAACATCCAACACTAAAAAGTGCTTGCGATTGGGTTGCCGCTAAGTCCTAATCGACTTCATAAATCTGTAAGACGAAGCCGCAATAAGGGTTCCTGCTATGCCACCAACAATTAGTGGCAGGGTGATGTCCACGCGACCAATAAAGCCACCAACTAATCCCCCGATAGGCATTAGCCCCCAGACGATAGTTCTCCTGGTGCCATGAATACGGCCAAAAATTTCATTAGGAATCATGGCGTGATAGGTAGACATCAAAAGTATGTTCCACTGGGCAATAAAGAGCCCATGGACAAAGCTAGCAATGAGATACCAGGTGATATTTGGAGCAAGACCACCAACTAATAATGAGAATGAGGCTAACGGCAAGCTAATGGCTAGCGTCTGAGCCCTTCCAAAGCGCGCTGAGAGCTTAGGCGAGACGAATGCTCCTAGCAAAGCTCCTACGGCTAACGGAATCATTACTAGGCCGTATTCAACTTCTTTGACCTTGAGGTGATCTAGAAGAAATAAGACAAGAGTTGCCTGACCGATTGCGTAACAGAAGCCAACTGCTCCAGTAGTCATGACCAATCTAAAGAGCACCTTATGTTGCCATAGATAAACCAGGCCCTCTTTGATCTCAGTCTTTAGAGGTGCACGCTTAGGTGCGTCAGCTGCCCTTGAAGGTTGCATTGAGTTGGAAGGAATGGTGCTAACCAGTATCAGAGCAGCTACATAACAAGCGGCTAAGCCTAGAAATGGCGAGTAAGAGGCAGTTACGTAGATAACTGCTCCAATTGGGATCCCGACGAAGCTCTGCATGACTGTATCAGCAATCTGAAGCCTCGAATTGCCTCGCTCAAGCTGACTGTCTTTTAGAAGTGAAGGGATGGTGGACTGAGTTGCTGTGTCATAAACGACTTCAGAAATTCCAAAGATGAAAGTCAAGATCATTAGAGCAACCAGGTTCATTTGACCGGTGATGAGCAAGGATGCCAGTGCGATACCGATGCCAACTCTTGTGGCCTGAACGAAGATCATCGAAAGTCTTCTATTAACTCGGTCTAGAAGTGCCCCAAGCGGAATAGCGAAAAGAAGCCAAGGAAGCAAAAGCATGTTGGACTGAATCGCAATAAGAACTGAGTCTCTAGTAAGAGTTGCGGCAAGAAGTGGAATAGCAGCCATTGCCAGTCCGTCAGCAAACTTACTAAACATTGCTGCAGACCAAATCTTGTTGAAAGTTATCCCTAAACTTTCATTTGATTTATCTGACACTTCGCTCCTTCACGCTTGATAAGCCTAGCGATAAAAGAAAAGCCCCAGTCTTTCGACTGGGGCCTAACTTACAAAAAAGAATTTACTTCTTCTTTGCTACAACCTTCTTAGCTGCTGCCTTCTTAGCTGGAGCCTTCTTTGCAACTACCTTCTTAGGAGCTGCCTTCTTAGCTACAGTCTTCTTTGCAACTGCCTTCTTAGCTGGAGCCTTCTTTGCAACTGCCTTCTTAGGAGCTGCCTTCTTAGCTACAGTCTTCTTTGCAACTGCCTTCTTAGGTGCAGCCTTCTTAGCTACAGTCTTCTTTGCAACTGCCTTCTTAGGTGCAGCCTTCTTAGCTACAGTCTTCTTTGCAACTGCCTTCTTAGGTGCAGCCTTCTTAACTACAGCCTTCTTTGCAACTGCCTTCTTAGGCGCTGCCTTCTTCGCTACAGTCTTCTTTACAGCTGCCTTTGGTGCAGCCTTCTTTGCTACTGCCTTCTTTGCAGCAGGCTTCTTTGCAGCAGGCTTCTTAGCCGCTACTTTCTTTGCTGTTGTTGCCATTTGTTTCGCTCCTTTGTTTGCGGCCTTTTCGACCTTTGCAGTGATTGCCGGTGTTGCTTTGGCTACATTCACTGCAGCCTTGTTGATCGCCTTAGATGCTTTTGCAGTTAACTCAGGTGTGGCCTTTTCAATTGCCTTAGCTGCTTTAACTACGCCTCGTCTGGCGTCTTCTTTGACGTCATCAAGTTTGTCGTCTAACTTGTCGACAGCCTCTTTGACTTCTTGCTTGATTTCCTTAACGGCATTCTTACGAGAACGTCCGCCTCTTACAAGGTCATCTAGTAATCCCATTTACAACATCCTTACTTTGGGGTCTCTTAAAGATTAGTGGCATTTATTGCACACTTGCAGACAAATATGTGTTTATTTTTTAGCGAGTTTTGCAAAAATTTTTAGCCGTTTGAGCGACGTCTTTCAAGAATTTCATCTAGAGTTTCGGAGCTAAGTTTTTCTTTAACTTCGCGAGCTTGGTCTAGCTCTCGAACTTCAGCCCACTGCACGTTCTCAATTTTTCCAAGTCGAGCCGATAGCGGATCTGGTAAACGATTCACTTCTACTTTTGCAGCTGGCTGAACGGTGGTTTCTGTCTGTTTCGCAATACCCTCTACATCGGCTTGAAACCAAGGGTTTTGCTGGGTACGGACCTGAATTTTAGGTGTGTTCGTTACTTTAGTTGGGGCTGTCACGCGCTCAACTCTTTTCCTACGCTTAGTGAGATCACCTAAACCGCTTTTGCCGGAAGGTGTCAAGAAACCTAACCATAGAACAGCGATAACTAAAAGAAGTATTCCGCCAGTGCCTGTGATTTCCATAGGTCAAGACTATATATCTCTTGTTATTTTCCTTGGCAAGTTAAATATTGCTCTCGGCGTGTCTAAATTGGTAATTTCTTGTTATTTTTCGAAATCATATTTGATTTTGGGTACCCCACGTCGGAGCCATCGATTGAGAACTCCGTCGGGAACTTCCTCTGCCGTCAAAGCAAAGACGTAGTGGTCTCGCCAATCATTGTTGATGTGGATGTAATTCTTCTTCAAGCCTTCGTATCGTAGACCAAGCTTTTGAACTACGCGAATGCTTGCTCCGTTTTCTGGACGAATATCAATCTCTACTCTGTGTAAACCAACAACCCTGTAGACATAGTCCATAGCCAGAGCAACAGCTGTTGGTGTGATTGAGTTACCTGCCACTTCCGGAATAATCCAGTAGCCAATCACACATGAAGAAACAGATCCGTGCAGGATGTTGGCAACGTTTAGTTGGCCAACTACCTCACCTTTATAAAGAATTAGAAATGGAAGTCCTTCATCATTCTCTAATTGTCTAAGTAATCCCCTGACTTGAGCTTTGAAGTCAAATGATGTTGGGCCATTTGGGTTAGTTGCTTCCCAGGGCTTTAGCCAAGGTCGATTGGAAATGACAAGTCGCTCTAATGTCTTAGCATCACGGGATTTGATGATGCGCAAAGATATCTCACCGTGGGTGAGTGCAAAAGAGTTACTCATGGTGGCAAGATTAGTGGCATGAACGAAATCTCGCTTGCTAAAGCAACTATTCGCAAGCAAATTCTCAACCTTCGTAAATCAGGTAACCAGTCAAACCAAGCCCTGCTAGAGAATCTTCTGGCTGTTGTGAAAATTCACAACCCTAAGCGTGTTGCCACATACGTCTCTTACCCAACCGAACCTGACACCAACGCATTTATTCAATCCCTTCTCTCTGAGGGGTTAACTGTCCTGGTTCCTGAGACTCTTGAGGATGGCAAGTTGTCTTGGCATGAGTATCTGAAGACCGAAGAGGTTCAACTAGCTGCTGGCGATCTATTGTTTGTACCCGCTCTCGCTGTTGATGAGTTGGGTAACAGACTAGGTCGAGGTAAGGGTTACTTCGATAGAGAAATCTCCTCGCTCAGTGACGTCTTGGTTTATGCGGTGGTGTTTGAGAATGAGGTCTTAGATGCTGTTCCGGTTGAAGATCATGACCAAAGAGTTTACGGTGTGGTAACCCAAGAGCGCATTCGCAAAATAAACTAGAGCCATGCCCACCTATTCATACAAGTGCACCAAATGTGCTCACGAGTTCGATGTTCAACAGTCGATTACGGATGACGCTATTGCCAGTTGCCCTGTGTGTGAAGGTGCTGTCCAGAAAGTATTTGGCAAGGTTGGCGTTACCTTTAAGGGAACTGGTTTCTATAGAACCGATAGCGCTACCCCGCCTAAGAAAGATAACTAATTAGCCCCAGTGTGGTGGCTTATCGTTTCTTAGACGATCATCGTTAGAAGTATTTGAATCTCCCCACGCAGCATCGGTATCTTCATGAACTCGAGGAACAGCCTGGGTGTTCAACATTGTTGGAGTTATCTCAACTCCTAAACGAATAGCAATTCTTTCTGCCACTGCCTGAGGGTCACTAAAGACTTCAAATGAATAAACCCTTTGATAGCCCCAGCCCAGAGATCTGAGAAGAGCTGGTCTCAATCTGATTCGCTCAGTCAGATTTAAATCAGAGTTAGCCCAGTCTGGTTCAACGATTAGTGATTGGTTGCCAAAGGATGCAACTAGAGGAATTCTTTCTCCGAAGCCTTCAACAACTCTGATACCAAAACGCTTGAGTCTTCTAGATAGGTCAGCAAGCATTGGATCTGAGTCAAAGGTGTCGGATTCAACTGAGTCGTTATAGATAGGTCTCAGGAGAGTTGAAAGGTAAGCAGTAGCACCCTCAGGCCCTAGCTCAGGTAGGTCGTAGGCACTAAAACAGCTAACGATAGTTAGTGAGTATCTGGCACTCACCAACATGTTGGCAAGCCATCTTCTGGCCTCAGGTTCGTTCAGTAAGCCAAAGTGTGACAGGAGCCTGCCTTGAGCTGTTCTTCCAAAGCCAATGGTAAAGATGATGCGATCAGCCAGGCGGTGGTTTAGATCAGCCAGGGTTGTGATTTCAAATTTCTCACGACCGTGCTTCTCGAAATACTCCATGAATTCTGGCTTAGCATCGAGAGCTTCCTGCAAAGCTATATCCAGGTTCTCAACATGGACAGCACTAGCGCTAACTACCAATAGGGATTCCTCTGGTGAGTGCTTCACATGGTCAAGGATGAGTTCAATAACCTTCTCAACCTCAGCAACTGGAGACTCAGTGCTAGCAGTCTTGTTACCTAGGGTTCTGTTTTCACCGTTGACGATTACTAGATCTAGGGCTGACTTACCGTCAAACTCATTAGCAGTTGGTTCAACTTCAAGTCTGCCTTGGTAGAACTCTTTGTTGATTAGCTGGCTAAAGAGTTGTCCCTTTAGTCGATACGAACGCTTCAGAACTTCTCGGCCATAGATAGCACTAATTACATCAAATGCACTTGGGGCCTCAGGAGCCTTTGCCTTGAGGGATAACTGCCATTCAACTTCGAAGCCGTTAGGTTCAGAAATCATTGGGTCACCAAAAGCAATGACCTGCTTCGCTCTCATGAGCCCAGATAGGTTCTCAGCAATAGTTGTTCCGCAAGCATCCATGATGATTACTGCATCAAAGACTTTCTCTTGGAGCAGTTCAACCGGTAACTCATAAGGACTAGACGCAACGTGAGAGGCAAGGCTAGGCCAAAGCTTTCTAGCGTGCTTAGTCATTGCTGGTAGTGAAGAAACTCTTTCTTTCAAAACGGCTCTGATGGCTTCTAGTTCTTGAGGTAGTTCTTGACCCAGCTGGTTCCAGCGTCTTGCTGTTCTATGAGAAATCTCTTTACGGGATTCAAGCATCAGACGCTGATCAGCCATCACAAACTTGGTCTCCAGATCAGCAAGAAGTTCTGGTGTGTAAGAGGTGAAGGCGTTATCCCCTGCTAGTAAATACTCAAGTGCTGATAACCACCAGCACTGATCAAACTCAGCGATCAAAGATTCATTACGAGCACCATTGGCAGCAAGAGAACGAACTAGTGAACCTAGTCCGGCATCTTGGACTCTCTTACGAAGATCATTCTTAGCAACCAAGTTATCAAGTGGAGCAGTCTCTGTGGCGAGTGCTCTTAGCTTTTTGCTTAGTTCGCTGATTGGTAACTCGATCAGATTTGGTCTATCTGAGTCTTGGTCAAGGTGTGAATCAAGTTTGATTAGGTCAGCAACTAGTGATTGGTAGATGACCTGAGCATCGTCCAGACCAAGTGGAACATTAGGCAGGATTGCTTGGGAGCAGAGCGCTTTCCACTGTGTTGCCTGCTCTTCTATCTGTAGAAGGGCAACGTGTAGATCACTTACTGAAACCCCAACGCGAACATACTCTTTAGCGTGCTTACTTAGAGCACGTCTAGTCTTTCCAGACATGCCGTTCTTCTCACGGCGAGGGCTGGTAGCGGTAATCAAATCAGTTAGCG
The DNA here is from genome assembly GCA_032111565.1 of Rhodoluna sp. Taxonomy (GTDB): domain Bacteria; phylum Actinomycetota; class Actinomycetes; order Actinomycetales; family Microbacteriaceae; genus Rhodoluna. Next base: position 26,333 of record JAULUM010000017.1, read on the forward strand.
GTCTGTCAAAGACATCTGGGCGAAATCTATCCAGAGTGCCTCTGATACTGATTAGAAGTCTTAGGTATTCTCCCCACTGAGCCACGTTCACTGCATCTGGGAAATGCACCTGCTTAGAGATGTCGTCAAGTCTTTGTCCAAATGCAGGAAGAACATCATCGGCTAAACGGCTAGCAAGAGAAATGACTCTTGGAACCTCGGTTGGATCATCGAATCTTGAATTAGCCCAAGGGCTGGATTGGACTGAAAGTTCAAACTCCCCTAGTTCAACTGCTTCATGCAATAGGGCGATGGCAGCTGTTCTGTTTCTTGTTTCAAATAGAGCAGAACCGGCAATCCGGGCATTAGTTTTAGGAGGTTTAGGCAGTGAACTTAGCTCAGCTAGTTTCTCAAGGGCATCCGAGATGCTGATACCTAGAACTGGGTGCTTGACACTTAGTGAGTCTTGGTATTCGGCTAGTTTCTCAGCGGCAAAGTTTCTTGCTTCATGGGCGTCTTGAAGATTGGCTGGGGTGGATTTCTCATAACGAGAAATAGCACTGACTACATCTAGCCAGGCAGAGTATGAGCGCACCATCAGACCACTCAGTCCTGCCTGAGTGAGCCTTGCCGATAACTCGTTGATGGTCTGTCGACGAGGAGCAATGACTAGAGCACGTTTGCCTTCAGCAGAGAAGGCAGCCAAGATGTTAGCAACGGTTTGGGTATAACCAGTTCCAGGCAGAGCTTCAACAGCAAAGGAATCTCCTGCTACTGCTCTCTTGATTATCTTGACCTGATTTGAATCCGCATCTGCTGCCAAAAGGACATTAGGTAATACATCAGCTTCAGATTCAATTTGCTCACCCAAAGCAATCTTCGAAACAAAAGAGTTAGGGGTTGGTGGTAACTCTCTCAGCATCATGGTTGGTGCAGTCACAGCATTAGTTAGCGCTAGAGTTCTTTGAATCTCAAGTTCAGGAACATCCTTGGTTGCATCAGCTAGGAAGCTAAGCAGAGTAATAGGAACTAGATCAGTTGCTTCACGATAGACCCGGTTGAGCTTTTGAACATCAAGATCGATCTGGAAATGCTTCTTCAAAGTGTCTACTAGCTCAGGGTTTACAAAAGGCTCACCAACCAGAACTAGTTCATAGTCTCTGCCACGACGAATAAGTTCAGCACCCCACATCATTGCTGGGATTCTGAGATCTAGGTTCACAGTTCTAAAGTCGATGGAGCCAGCTAGTAAAAAGATGGTTTCAAGACCGAAGTTTGAATGCAGTCTTTCGCTCTTGATCTTGATGTGTCGGGCTTCGGTTAGAGCCTTGGAATAAGCAATCGGGTCTCTGACTAGGTTTGCTAATAGACCTCGGTGACTCTTAGTAAACAGGGACAGACCGACTGGGTGAGATTTCTCAAGATTGACTAAACCAAGAACATCTAGATCTAGGTTGGTCAGCGGGTTGGCTCCACCGATGCCTCTGATCTCTTCAAGCCATCTGGTGTATTGCTCTTGTGCTTTATCTTGTTCACTCATTAGAGAACTAGCCTAACTTTTACGCTTTCACGAACATCGTAGGCTGGGCTGGATTCGGGTAAGTTTGACTGATGTAGCGATGATTTGCCCTCGTAGCTCAGTGGATAGAGCAGTGGTTTCCTAAACCATGTGCGGAAGTTCGATTCTTCTCGGGGGCACCCTTAGGCAGCTTTAGGTAAAGCCAGATACTCATCCCAAGCAGGTTCTACTTTTTCTGCACCTCTTATAAGCCATGCTCCACCATGAGGCATCTTTGGTGTGAAGGGCAGAGTCCAACCCATTTCGCTCAAAGTCTTATCACCTTTGATGTTGTTACATCTAAGGCAGGCTGCCACCAAATTCTCCCAAGAGTCAGTTCCACCTTTTGATTTAGGCTGAACGTGATCAACGGTGTTAGCAGCTCGATTGCAATATGCACAGCGGTGAGCATCTCTTCTAAGAACCCCTCTTCTGGAGAGTGGAATGTTTCTAGATCCTGGCACTCTGACATATCTACTCAACAGAATGACTGATGGCAGCTCGTATTCACTTGTCGCGCTGTGAACCTTTTGCTCAGTAGATCCTTCGAGCACGGTAGCTTTCTTGTTCAGCACCAAAACAATGGCTCGCTTGAATGAGACCACCCCCAGTGGCTCGTATCCAGCATTCAAAACTAGTGTTCTCATGTTGCATCCTTTCGAAATCACCTGCACGGATTGCAGGTTTTCGTATCTATCAACTACAGGCTCAAACAAAAAACGCGCCACCGTATTCGGTAACGCGTCTAAGCATAGAAAGTTTGACAAGGACAAACTACGTGAAGATGTTCAAACTCATGCTTGGCAGGCACAGGGAAGGCATCCATTAGTTTCTCCTTTCAAAGCCAATAGTTGACTTGGAAAAAGGTTACGACTTATAGCCAGTTATGGCTAGGAAACACACCAAGGTAAAAGGTTAAGAATTGGTTATGTTTTTAGTCGATTACGCGGGCGTAGTACACGTTTGGAGTGTAGATAGGAGCCAGCTTCACGCGGTCACCTGGTCTAGGTGCGTGATAGAACATGCCTGAGCCTGCGTAAATACCGTTGTGGCTGTGGTTGCTCATGATCACAAGGTCACCTGGTCTAGCGTCTGACTTCTTGATTCTCTTGATTCTTGGGTGAGCTGCCTGAGCGTTCACAGAGTGAGGAAGCAATAGACCAAACTCAGAGAAGACCAGACGAACATAACCTGAACAGTCAAGACCGGTCGGTAGCTGGCCACCCAGAATGTATGGAACACCTACGTGCTTGGCGGCAACCTTCATGATGTCATCAGGGTTTAGCTCTGAGTACTTAGGGTTAGCTGCTAGATCAAAAGCGGTTAGACCGGTGTAACCGAGGTAGTTATTTCTGTCGGTTAGACGTCTTAGATCGTTAGCTGACATGATTCCGTAAGAACCACGCTCATAGCTAATAGTTGTTTCAACAGCAATGGCTAGGCTCTGTGCTTCACCAGCTGCGCCTTCAGAGTTGGAAGCAAGACCAGAAAGAGCGGTAACAGCTGGGCTGTATGCGTAAGCCGGAAGGCTGGCAGTTGCTGTTACGCCACCAATAACGCTCATCACAACTGCAGTTTTGACTGCTGCTCGCTTACGAAGAGGAAGTTTAGCGATAGGTCTGATTAGAGAAGTTGGAGAACCCTCAACCTGAGGAGGGTTTGCTTTGAAGTATTTACGATCCATCTTGGCTGCTCTTTTTTCTGCCTTAAGAGCTGCTCTGGTTTTGCGCTTTCTTTCGCTTTCTCGGATGGATCTGCGACTGCGAAGTTCAAAAGATTCGAGGACATTGATTTCAACGTCGGCGCGACGGCGTCCAGATGGCTTTTCAGTCAAAACATACCCTCCTTACTAATTCTTTGGGCTAAAACCTAAAGTCTTATGCGAGTCCGTATTTCTAAAATGAACTGTTCTCGCTCCTTGGACTGGGTTGGCTGCCTCAAGGTTTTATAAGTTTACCCCGAAATCGCTTCATAAAGGATTATCCATAGCCCAAATGGGCCTGAAGCCCAGTATTTACGCAGGAATAACGAATATATGGGCCACGTCAAAGGCGGTGAGGCTAACCGAGTTTTGACCTTCTACGGTGGTTACCAGGACCCTATCTGTGGCCTGGGTAGCTACTATTCGAGCTCCTGGGAGCACTTCTGCTGCTTTTAGGTGGGCAAGTGCATCGGAATAACCCTGCAGGGGCTCTGCGATTCGCTTCACTATTACTTCAACCCCTAAATGCTCTATAAGAGGTGTAACAACCTCGCCCATGGCAGTTGACTCTCCCCTGCCAAGGTGTTCTAGCCCCGGGATTGGATTGCCAAAAGGAGACTTCTCGACATCTTTTACTAGTTCTAAGATCTTGAGTTCAACCTGTTCACTCATGACATGCTCCCAACGGCAGGCTTCTTCGTGAACTAAGTGCCAATCGAGCCCAATGATGTTGGCTAGAAGTAGTTCAGCTAGCCGATGTTTACGCATTACCTCAATGGCAAGCTGTCTTCCTTCGGTGGTGAGTTCTAGATGACGATCGCCCGAAACTACGACCAGTCCGTTTTTCTCCATACGGGCAACTGTTTCAGAAACTGTCGGACCAGAGTGATCTAAACGCTCTGAGATGCGAGCACGCAGAGGCACATGGCCTTCTTCTTCGAGTTCCAAAATGGTTCGAAGATACATCTCGGTGGTATCAATCAAATCGGTCACCTGATAAGCCTAAATCGTGAAGGGCTTAGCCCGACTAAACTTTGGGACATGACTTCGATTATTATTCCTAAAGATTTGCTCCCCCAAGATGGCCGCTTCGGCTGTGGGCCTTCTAAAGTTAGGCCTAGCCAGATAGCAGCTTTCGCTAAGGAAGGTGCTGAGCTAATGGGCACTTCACACCGTCAGGCACCAGTGAAGAATCTAGTCAAACGTGTTCAAGAAGGTCTGATGGATCTCTTTCACAACCCTGAAGGCTACGAGATTGTTATTGGTAATGGTGGCTCAACTGCGTTCTGGGATGTCGCTTCATACAGCCTTGCTGAAGGTAAATCACAACTTCTAGTGCACGGTGAATTTGGCGCTAAGTTCGCGTCATCACTAAGTGCTCCATGGCTAACTAAGCCAACAGTTATTCAAGGAGAAGTTGGCTCAAGATTAGAGTTAGTAGCAGAAGCTGGAATCTCTGCCTACGCATATCCTCAGAACGAAACTTCAACCGGTGTTGTTACTCCTGTTGAGAAAGTTGCTGGTGCAGATAAAGATGCTCTTTACTTCACTGATGCAACTAGTGCTGCCGGTGGTATTGATTTTGATCCATACAACACAGACGTTTACTACTTTGCTCCTCAGAAGAACTTCGCTAGCGATGGCGGACTCTGGTTTGCTCTCATGTCACCAGCAGCCATTGAAAGAGCAGAAAGAATCGCGGCTAGCGAAAGATACATTCCTGAGTTCCTATCTCTAAAGACAGCTATAGATAACTCTCGCTTGAACCAGACTTTGAACACCCCTGCCATTGCAACCCTGTTCTTTCTAGCCGAACAAGTTGATTGGATGAATAACTCAGGAGGCTTGGCTTGGGCAGATAGTAGAACCAAGGCTGCCTCTGACCACCTATACGCATGGGCTGAAGCTAGTTCTTTTGCAACACCTTTTGTTGCTAATCCTGAACACAGATCTCAGGTTGTCTCAACCATTGACTTCGATGAGTCAGTAGATGCTGCTGAAGTGGCAAAGGTGTTACGCAGCAATGGAATTGTTGACACCGAGCCTTACCGAAAGCTAGGTCGCAACCAGTTGCGTATTGCTACCTTCACAGCAACCGAACTAAGTGACGTTCAGCAACTGACCAAGTCAATTGACTACGTCGTCTCGAACCTGGGTTAGATTGTTTTCATGCGTTGGATAGCTAAAGATTCTGAAAGAAAGCCAGACCCTGCTCCGATAAACGGAACAGTAAGAATTGCCATCGTTATTGGAATGATTGGCTTTGCTCTTGCCCTTGTTGCTTCAGTTGTTTTCTACGACCAGATCACTAGCCCAAACAAAGTTTGGTATCCATACACCTGCGTGGTGGGATTAGTTCTTGGCGTCCTCGCTTGGTTCAAGGTCGGCAACCGCTAACTCTTGTTCAGCATCCTCTTCAACTTCATCTGATTCGGCTGCAGCTTTAGCTGCTTCCTCTTCATCAATTGCATTAGCTGCATCAATGAATGCTTGTCTTTCAAGTTCTAGCTGGAGAGCTTGGTAATCAGCAAGGCGTTCTGACCATGGAACCCACTTTGGGGCAACGAGTGAATCTTCTCCTGGCACCATGACCACTTCACAAAGACTTGGTTCAGTTACCGGATCTGCTTGGAAAATAGTTACTGACCAGCGCCAGCCCTGATAGCCAAGTTTCTTAGCTTCAAATAGGTAGGTTGAGATGCCTTCGCCCTCATCGATAACTTCGATGAATCCGCCTAGTTCATTCTTGTCAGCAGCTGATTTAGCAGCCACTTCAGCAAAAGCCCTCAGGTCAAAAAGATTCTTTACCTGCTTTTCAGGCTTTCTGAGTTTGACAAACTTAGGAAGTTTTTTGAGCCTAGCCATTATTTGTGTAACTGGTCGGCAAGGGTTCTCAGCAAGCGAGATAGCTTCTCGGCACTAGGACCTTCTGGAATGTGACCGGCTTCAATACCTGGACGAATCTTGTCCAAAGCTGAGATCAAACCTTCAACCAAGATGACCATGTCATCTTTGTTCATACGAGTGCTGGCACGCTGTTTCTTCTCCAGGCTCTCTGGAACTTCAATGATGCGCATGGTCATAACCTGAGCTCCACGCTTAGAGTCAACAATGCTGTATTCGATGCGAGTGCCAGGCTTGATGTCTGTGGTTCCCGCAGGTAGGTTGCTGACGTGAAGGAAAGCTTCCTGTCCTTCATCTGATTGCACAAAGCCAAAGCCTTTGACGTTATCAAAGAACTTTACGTGTCCTGTTGGCATAACTACCTCTTTCGTTGCCGCAGGGTTCATTTTACTTCAGTCAAGCCAGTATTCTAAAAGGATGGCAAATAAAAGCACTAAGAACAAGGCTGCTAGCCCAGCCAAAACAACCAGTCCTGTTGAGAAATACCTTGCCTTTGGCTTCTTGATAAGCATCGTGATCTCAGCTGCAGCCGTATTCGTAATCCTCTTGGCCCCGTTTGTAAACAATACTTGGGTGCCAACTGGTTGGGGAATGATCCCTATCTTGGTTATGCCTTTCGGCTTTGTCTGCCTAATTGCACTTCTTGTCCTAAACGCCAGAAACCGCAATAAAGCAAACCGGTCAAACTAAACCTAATGAGCGAAGTCCTCCAGGTTGCCAAGGCTCTAGCTCAATCCAGCGATTCCGACCTAGTCCGAGTAGTTGGCATCAGATTGATGCCAACAAACTCTTTCAATGACTTCTTTGACTTTGCAACCGCTTTACTAAAACCTCAAAACGTTGCGGGAGCGGTTTCTGCTTTGACCCGAAGTCAAATTATTGCCTTTAGCAACTTGCTCAGTAATCAAAGCACAAAGGCAGATGCAAAGAGTTTGAGTTCTCTAGAAACCATGTTCCTAGTTCTGAAAACTGAAGATGGAAAATATAAACCCCTCGAATCTGCAGTCACTGCATTCAAGCAACAGGTTTCACCAAAACTCTTAGAAGAACTAAAGGCAAAGACCACAACGACAGATTCCAAGCCTGTAGTTGATCAACGCTTAGTAGATTCCCAAGCTGGCTTGAGTGCCTTTGAAACAATCCAGGCTCTAACTGAACTAGTAATTGAACTTGAGCAGCACTATGTTCGTGAGGTCGGAAAAGGTCAGGTTGGTTTACCTGAACTAAAGAGAATTGGCCTGCACCTAGGTAGAGATGTTGAGTATGTTCGCCTGCTCTATGCCTTAGCTCAAATGGCTTCTCTTATCGGCATTTCAGATAAAAGGTGGAAGGTAGGAGCAAAGTATTCAACTTGGCTCACTAGCTCTCCTGAAGAGCGCTGGCAGCTGATTGCTACCACTTGGCTATCATTACTTGGCGATGCTCCTGCAGCAGAGATCTCAACAGCCAACAACATCAAGGACGCGTTCAAAGAAACCTTCCCTATTGCTAACGAGGGTTTCCTCTCGCACATCACTAGGCTCATGTCCCTTGCTGAACTCATTGGATTATCAAGCGCTGATCATTTTGCCAGTTGGTTCACAGAACTTGTTTCTGGAAATCTCAAGAAGGCAACAGCATTGCTGAAAGAGAATCTTCCAGCAACCCAAAACAGAATCATCATTCAGGCTGATCTGACGATTATTGCCGTTGGTCCGCTACCAACAGCTAAGGAATTAGAACTTCGAAGATTTGTTGAAACCGAAAGAATCGGAGTTGCATCAACGTATCGAATCAATACTTTGAGCGTTACCTATGGGCTTGAAACTGGAATGAGTGAAGCGGCAATTAGAGCACTACTAACTGAGCTCTCAGGCTCTTCATTGCCCCAACCCGTTGACTACCTGATTCGTGAAGCATCAACTAGATTCGGCAGATTAGTTTTGCGAGAGATCCCGAATGGAACCCTGATTCAATCAGAAGACCAGATTCTGTTAACACAGATTCTGAATGATGCAAGCTTGAAGACCTTGTCTATTTCTAAAGTTTCTGAAAGCACACTCGAATCAAGATTTGAAATGGACATTGTTTACTACCTTCTTCGAGAGAGTAAATATGCTGCCATTAGAAAAGACAGCAAAGATCAGGTTGTCAGTAGCTGGCGAGCAGCAGGCTCAAATGAGTTAGCACTCATGAGCACCTCTTCAGTTATGGAAGACATCCAGAGATGGCGTGACCACGATAAGCGTCTAGGTGAAGCCCCAGAAGGTCAGGACCTAGTTAGACAGATTGAGATGGCAATCAAGACCAAAGCCACCATTCTTATCTCTTTGCAGATGAATGGAACAGCGAGAGAATTCTCCATCGAGCCAACGGGTTTGGCCAATGGGCGACTAAGAGGCAAAGACAGGCAAGCAGACTGTGAGCGAGTATTGCCGCTAGCCAGCATCACCGGTGTTCGCTTAGGCTAGAAGGATGTCTGCCGGACCGCTAATCGTTCAAAGCGATAAAACAGCACTGCTTGAAGTGAATCACCCTCAAGCAGCTGATGCTAGGCATGACCTAGCTGTATTCGCTGAACTAGAGCGAGCCCCTGAACATGTTCATACGTATCGCATCACCAAGCTTGGTTTATGGAACGCAAGGGCAGCTGGCCATGAGAGTTCCTTTGTTCTAGGGGTATTGGATAAATACAGTAAGTTCCCTATTCCAGCGAGCATCAGAGTAGACATCGAACAGACCATGTCACGCTATGGTCGCCTAGTAATCCGTAAGGGTGAATCAGGAGATCTAGAGCTCTACTCAGAAGAGCCTGCCGTATTGCTTGAGACCACCAGGCAGCGCAAAGTAAATGACTTACTCCTTGACCGAATAGATCAGAACACCTGGCGCATAGCCGAATGGGCTAGAGGTCAAATCAAACAAGAACTGCTGAAGCTAGGTTGGCCTGCTGAAGACCTAGCCGGTTACACCCCTGGTATACCTCACGAGATTGATTTGGTTCAAGATGGTTGGGGCTTGAGAGATTACCAAGCCATGGCTGTTGAGAAGTTTTGGGATGGCGGATCAGGTGTTGTTGTTTTGCCATGTGGTGCGGGGAAAACAATCGTTGGAGCAGCCACTATGGCTAAGGCCAATACCAACACTTTGATTCTAGTTACCAACACAGTTTCAGCAAGACAGTGGCGAGCAGAACTTCTAAAGAGAACGACTCTCACTGAAGAAGAGATTGGTGAATACAGCGGTTCGATGAAAGAGGTAGCTCCTGTCACAATTGCCACCTATCAAATTCTTACTACCAAGCGAAAAGCTGAGTATGCTCACCTAGCTCTACTTAATGATCATGACTGGGGTCTGATTGTTTACGATGAGGTGCATTTACTTCCTGCACCTATCTTTAAGATGACTGCTGATCTTCAAGCTCGAAGGAGACTTGGGCTTACTGCAACACTGGTTCGTGAAGATGGCAAAGAAGGCGATGTCTTCTCTTTGATTGGACCTAAGCGATTTGATGCTCCATGGAAAGAAATTGAAGCTCAAGGATATATCGCACCAGCCGCTTGTTTTGAAGTGAGGATAGACCTTCCTGTTGATGAACACTTTGAATATGCGATTGCTAACCAAGAAGATAGATATCGTTTATCAGCAAGTTCAACTGCGAAGATTCCTGTAATTGAAAAACTATTGGCTAAGCACGCTGGTGAACCAACTTTGATCATTGGCCAATACATAGATCAACTTTTGACGGTAGCAAGTGCTTTAAAAGCAGAACTGATTACAGGTGAAACTCCTGTTGGCGAAAGAGAGAGATTATTCGCCGAGTTTAGAGAAGGACGTCTTGGAGTTCTCGTGGTTTCTAAGGTTGCTAACTTCTCGATTGACTTACCTGAAGCCTCCGTCGCTATCCAGATTTCCGGTTCTTATGGTTCTCGCCAAGAAGAGGCTCAACGTCTAGGGAGAATCCTCAGACCCAAGGCTGATGGCAGAACAGCAAGTTTCTATACCCTCATCGCCAGGGACACCGTGGATCAGGACTTCGCGCAGAACCGTCAGAGGTTCTTAGCTGAGCAGGGCTATGCCTATGAGATCCTTGACGCTGTTGACTTATAGCAAAATATTTCCCAGCCAACACACAGGAAACATCCAGACTAAATAGAGTCTCCCATGGCACATTTAGAGCATGAAGAACCCAAAGGTATTAATCGTCGATGACGAAAAGAACATCAGAGACCTCCTAGAGGCCGGTTTGAAATTTGCTGGCTTCAGCGTCTATTCAGTTGGAACTGGAACAGAAGCGGTAACAGTAGCCGAGAAGGCTAAGCCAGATATCATGGTTCTCGATGTGATGCTGCCAGATCAGTCAGGTTTTAGCGTTACCAAGAAGCTTCGTTCCATGAACCTAGATCTGCCGGTACTCTTCCTAAGTGCTAGAGATGACCGTGGGGATAAAGTAACCGGGCTAACCGTCGGTGGCGATGACTACATGACTAAGCCATTCAGCATCGACGAGGTTATTGCCCGAATCAATGCCATCTTGCGCAGAACTAGAAAGCAAGATGTTGAAGAGAGCATCTTCGAAGTTGGTGAAATCAGAATCAATCAGGATGCTCACGAGGTATTCGTCAACGGTTCTGAGATTGACCTATCCCCTACCGAATACAAGCTGCTTAGATTCCTAATGGGTAATGCCAACAGAGTTATGAGCAAGGACCAGATTCTGGACCATGTTTGGGAATATGACTTCAATGGCGAACAAGGAATTGTTGAAAGTTACATCTCTTACTTACGCAAGAAAATCGATCCACTAAGCAAGAATCAACTTATCCACACAAAACGTGGTGTTGGTTACATGTATCGCACATTCAAGAACGAAGAGTAAATGCCAAGGACAGCCCCAAAACCTAACTTTCTAAGTAAGCTATGGGGTCGTATCTCCCTTAGGACAAGACTTACGGCACTGTCCGTTTCTATTGTTGCGCTCCTACTTGGTGTGAGCCTTATCGGTACCGTCGCTGTTCTTAGAACCTACCTTCAACAGAACACTGACAGTCAGATTACTCAGGCTGCGCGCAAACTCGCTACCGAAGACCCTAGGTATGTTAGCGAAAGAATCAGGGCAGGACTTGTGACAATCCCGCCTCTGCCAGGCGATTACTACATTGCTTTTCTCGATCCTCAAGGTCGAATCTTTATCGGTATGGTTGGCTCACCAATTCGTCAGGTTGATGTTCCTAACCTCTCCGAGTTCAACGTTCTAGCTGTGGAAGCTACTAAAGGATTACCCTTCTCAGCTGACATCACAGTTGGTGACCCAGGCGAGCCAAAGGCTCCGGAAGAGTGGCGTTTTGTTGCAATAGCAAAAGCAAACCTAGAGGGCTCAGTAGTTGTTGGTATTCCTATGGAACAGAGCCAAGGAATTATCAACCAGTATCGCTCCATAGCCTTTGGCTTCAGTGGTGTTCTATTGCTCATTAGCGGCTTTGCTTTATGGCTAACAATCTCCTCAGCGCTTAGACCTCTTAGAGAAGTTTCGGCTGCAGCCGATGCCGTTCGTCAAGGAAAGTTTGATCGACGCTTACCGCAGGTTGAAGGTAAGACGGAGATCGCAAGACTAAACAACTCGCTAAACGAGATGCTTGGGTCAATTGAAGGGTCCATTCAATCGAGGAATAGAACCCTAAGCCGAATGCGCCAGTTCGTCTCTGATGCAAGCCATGAACTTAGAACTCCTCTGGTAACTCTGCGTGGTTATGCAGAGCTCTATCGAAAAGGAGCTTTCAAATCTAAGGCTCAGATTGATGATGCGATGAACCGAATAGAGAGCGAAGCTATCAGGATGTCATCTCTGGTTGAATCGCTGTTAGCTCTAGCGAGGTTAGATGAAGATGCCAAACTTCAAATCGAGACACATGATCTTCGTGCTGTGGCCGACAAGGTGGCTAGAAATGTTTCAGCAGGCTTCCCTAATACCAAGATCACAATCACAGACCTTAATGGCAAAGAACTAGACGAACCATTCGAAGCTAAATTTGATCAACCTGGCATGGTTCAGGTGCTTACCAACCTGCTTGCTAACGCATGTAACTTTGCTGGCGATAAGGACATCGAAATTGCCCTAGGAAGCAGAGATGGCAAGACAGTCATCAAAGTCATTGACCACGGTGAAGGTATCCCTAAACAACTAAGAAGCAAAGTCTTTGAGCGTTTCTATCGCAGCGACAACTCAAGAAACAGAGACACCGGTGGTTCCGGTCTTGGACTTGCTATTGCCAAAGGTATCGTCACTGCTCACGAGGGCAGAATCGTTGCTGAAGAAACTAAAGGTGGCGGAGCTACCTTCAGAATCACTTTGCCAAACTAGTTATCCCCATGGGATAAAAAGTTACCCACAGTTCTATCCTTCGCTGACTATTGCGGTTCAATTACTGTGAGCATGTTTACCGAAGGAGGTAAACAAATGGCACAAATTCAAGTAGACAGCGAACACGTATTAGCTGCTAACAGCACAATTCAAGCAACTATTGCAAAACTACAAGCCGAAGTAGATGGACTTCATGTTCAACTAATTGGCTTGCAAGATGTTTGGCGTGGATCTGCAGCGAGTAGCTTTCAAGAACTCGTCACTCGTTGGAAAGTCACCGCAACCACAGTCGATGCTCAGTTGGGTGAACTAGGTCAAGCTCTTCGCTTGGCAGCAAACCAATACAGCGAGATCGAACTAGCTAACCAACGTCTGTTCATGGGCTAACCCAGGTAATGGTTAAGGGGTGGAACTAATAAAAGTTCCACCCCTTTTAGCCGGAGCGATTCTGGCTAAGTTTTAGTAGTCCATTCCGCCACCCTGAGGCATAGCGGTTCCCGCTGGCTCAGGCTTCTCAGCAACAACGGCTTCTGTGGTTAGGAATAGACCAGCGATAGATGCAGCGTTCTGCAGAGCAGAGCGGGTCACCTTCACAGGGTCGTTGATACCTTCTGCAAGCATGTCTACGTATTCTCCAGTCGCGGCGTTTAGACCGTGTCCTGAAGGCAGGTTGGCCACCTTCTCGGCAACTACACCTGGCTCTAGCCCTGCGTTGACAGCAATCTGCTTTAGAGGAGCTGAGATAGCAACGCGAACGATGTTCGCTCCTGTTGCCTCATCACCAGTTAGCTTTAGAGTCTCGAAAGCAGCCTTACCAGCCTGGATAAGTGCAACTCCACCACCGGCTACGATACCTTCTTCAACCGCAGCCTTAGCGTTACGAACTGCATCTTCGATGCGGTGCTTGCGCTCTTTTAGTTCAACTTCGGTAGCAGCACCTGCACGGATAACAGCAACACCACCGGCTAGCTTGGCTAGACGCTCCTGTAGCTTCTCGCGGTCGTAGTCGCTGTCTGTGTTTGTGATTTCGCGACGGATCTGCTCAACACGTCCTGCAATCTGCTCCTTGTTACCAGCACCATCAACGATTGTTGTCTCGTCCTTGGTGATAACAATCTTGCGAGCAGTTCCTAGCATGTCTAGGGTTGCGTTTTCTAGCTTTAGACCTAGTTCTTCTGTGATTACAGTTGCACCGGTCAAGATAGCGATGTCCTGAAGCATGGCCTTACGACGGTCACCAAAGCCTGGAGCCTTAACAGCAACAGACTTGAAGGTTCCACGCATCTTGTTTAGAACTAGAGTCGCAAGAGCTTGTCCTTCAACATCTTCAGCAATTATCAGAAGGGTCTTGCCTGACTGCATTACCTTCTCAACGATAGGAACAATCTCGGGAACCTGAGAGATCTTGCTGTTAGCAATAAGAACTAGAGCATCTTCAAGAACTGCTTCCTGACGCTCAGGGTCAGTTACGAATAGACCTGAGATGTATCCCTTGTCGAAACGCATACCGTCGGTTAGTTCTAACTGAATACCGAAGGTGTTACCTTCTTCAACTGTTACAACACCTTCGTTACCGACCTTGTCGATTGCATCAGCGATGATTTCACCGATAACGGTGTCACCTGCTGAAATAGATGCGGTTGCTGCGATCTGCTCTTTGCTCGAAACAGGCTTTGCCTGAGCAAATAGCTGAGCGATAACTGCTTCAACTGCCTTTTCAATTCCGCGCTTTAGGCTGATTGGGTCAGCGCCTGCTGCTACGTTGCGAAGACCTTCGCGAACGAGCGCTTGAGCTAGAACGGTTGCAGTGGTAGTTCCATCTCCTGCAACATCATCAGTCTTCTTAGCTACTTCTTTAACCAGTTCCGCGCCGATTCTTTCGAATGGATCTTCCAGTTCAATTTCTTTAGCAATCGAAACACCATCGTTAGTGATAGTTGGTGCACCGTACTTCTTTTCAAGAACTACGTTGCGACCACGTGGGCCAAGGGTGACCTTCACTGTGTCAGCAAGGATGTTCAAGCCACGCTCAAGACCACGTCGTGCCTCTTCGTTAAAGCTAATTAATTTTGCCATGTTCGGTTACGCCCTCCTGGACGGATAAATAAACGGATGATTAGCACTCTCCTAAGGTGAGTGCTAATCCATTTTGGCACTGAAATCCCTCGAGTGCAAGTCTGGGCTTAAAGATCTAGAGCCACCCCCGAAGGGATGGCTCTAGATCTTGAAACTTGTTATTAGATAACGTGTACGTTGTCAGCCTGTGGGCCCTTGTCGCCGTTCTTTACTTCGAACTCAACGCGCTGGTTTTCTCTAAGCTCCTTGTATCCTTCTGACTGGATAGCTGAGAAGTGTACGAATACGTCTGCTCCACCGTCCTGTGTGATGAATCCAAAACCCTTTTCAGAGTTGAACCACTTTACGGTTCCTTGTGCCATTTATTGCTCCTATTACTTTTTGAATCAGATCCGGTACTTCCTTCACTGCAGTCTCACCTAGGGATTTCTCCCGAAGTTTGATTCCGAGTGTTGTAGCAAACGAATCTTTTTCGACTTCCCTTAGTCTAGGGCTGTTTTGGTCTATCCGTGCAAGCCAATATTGGCTAGATAACGGGACTGTTATAGAGGGATTTATTCCTTGATCTTAAAGTTGACGCCCAGTCTGACTTCGATTGGATACTTGGCGTCCGGTTTTACCTGAATAGGCAAAACACCAACTATTTTCTGGATTCTTAGAGCCAACGCTCGGTATTCCTCTTTTTGGATGTCAATTGAGGATTTAGGCAAAGTGATGTCTAAGGTTCGTGAGTAAGGGACTACCAGCTTGGCGTTCTGAAGGGTCTGACCTACTCGCATTGCAAACTTGCGGGTTCCAGATCCATCGATGACTGTAATTGGGGTAGCCAGGTCGATACCGTTGACCACATTTTTAGTTGGAGCTGGCGTTGCCATAGAACTAACTGCTGCCTGAAATCCCATGTAACTGCCTCCGCTGAGGACTGCTGAAGCAAGTGCAAGAACCAAAAGAGACGCCAACCGGTCTTTCCCAGTGCGACGAGCACGGTGCTTACCGACGTGCTTGTAGTCAGGCTTTAGCAGATCTAGTGCGTCTGCTTTTTTGGACCTGCGCATTTGTCGCTCCTTGTTTATGGCTAACTGTTCTATATTAGGTTTCTACCCTGTGATATCCCTTAGAAAGCGAACAATGACTGAACGTAAAGTTGAAAAGACTGAAGAGCAATGGCGCGAAGAACTCACAGAATTTGAATACCATGTGCTTCGCGAGGCTGGAACTGAGCGTGCATTCACTGGTGAACTGCTAAATGAGGAGCGAAAAGGAACATTCCGCTGCCGAGGCTGCAGCGCTGAACTGTTTACCAGCACAACCAAGTTTGACTCTCACTGTGGCTGGCCGAGCTTCTACGAACCTAAAGAAGACCATGCGGTTGAACTAAGAGAAGACAACAGCCACGGTATGAAAAGAGTTGAAGTTTTATGTCGGGCTTGTGGATCTCACCTTGGCCACGTATTTGAAGATGCGCCTCAAACTCCAACTGGAGATCGTTACTGCATCAACTCTGTAAGCATCACTTTCGAAGCTGAGTAATCCTTGACTAAGAGAGCCCTCATCGTCATCGATGTTCAAAAGGGATTTAGTGAACACGATGTTAGAGGCGAAAGAAACAATCCTGCTTGCGAAGAAAACGTTGGCAAACTCATAACTGCCTTCAGAGCGGCTAATCAACCAATAGTTTTTGTCAAACACAACTCCAAGTCAGAGACCTCAGTTCTTCACCCAAGTAAAGAAGGTAATGAGTTTAAGGATGTAGTTTCAGGAACTCCAGATCTGCTAGTTACCAAAAGTGTGAACTCTGCTTTTTACGGCGAACCAGATTTGTACGCTTGGCTCAAAGCAAGCAACATAGAAGCAGTTGCCATCTGTGGCATTCAAACGAACATGTGCTGTGACACAACAGCCCGCATGGCTGGAAACCTAGGACTAGATACCTGGTTTGTATTAGATGCAACCCATACATTCGCTAAGACTGCAGGTGGTGTAAAGATTTCAGCTGAAGATCTATCTCAAGCAACGGCTGTGAATCTTTCAGGCGAATTTGCCACAGTTCTTTCCACTGAAGAAGCTATTTCGCAAATCCATTAGCAAAACATTCAGCCACTTAAACAGATAAACCTCCCTTTCGGGAGGTTTTCTGGGCCGACCAGGGGACTCGAACCCCTAACCCTCGCATTACAAGTGCGATGCGCTACCAATTGCGCCAGGTCGGCTAGGACACTAGGTCCGAAGAAAAGTTTAGCGTTGATTTTGACTCTGTTTTGCAATTTTTTATAAAAAGAAACCGGCTTCCCGGATATCGGGAAGCCGGTAACTTGTAATTCCTAGGAACTAGTCCTTGGCCTCATACTTCACAGTTAGAACAGATGAAGTGAAAGGTCCATACTCTTCGCCACTGACGATAGCACGGTACTGGTAGTCACCTGTTTCTTCCTTGACTAGAGCGAAGCCAACACTACTTGAACCCTTGCTAGCTGTGATCTTACGGAACTGAGTCCATGAGCCACCAGGCACGAGTTCTTCAATGACGATGTCAAAGGTTTCGATGGTCGCGTCTGAGAAGTCTAGGTCGCCAACGATGTTGGCACGTTCGCCAACCTTGTAAACACCTGTCTCACCAGTTGCTGAACGAAGAACTACCTGCTTCGCACCTTCAGCTGCACAGGCAGACAAAGTGATTGCGATTACAGATGCGATAACTGCTGCGAAAATTGATTTCTTCAAGGCCATTCCTTAGTTAGAGCTTTGCTTTTGGTTGGTAGTAAAGAACTGAGCAAATCTAGCAGGGTTCACTAGATCTTCGGCCTTGCCTCCCCAGTCATAAACTTTTCCGTTGACTAGAACATAAGGAGTTCCACGCGGGATTTCCTTACCGGTAACAGCAGGCTGGCTGAATGCTTCAGCAGTTCTGTTTTCAATGTATTTGCCATAACGCTTCTGATCGATACAAGTATTCATCTCATCGTTTATTACAACTCCAGCGCTCTTCAAGGTTTCCTTGAGATCTGAATCAGAAGGACCAGGGGTGTTTTCTGAAGGCTGGTTTGTGTATAGCGCTGTGTTCACATCGTAGAACTTGTCTGGCTGTGAGTTAGCAACACAAAGAGCTGCGTTAGTTGATCTAGAAGAGTAGTTGTTTAGTGACTGGCCATCCAAGAATGAGATTGGGTGGTATTCGACTGTTGCTAGACCTGACTCCACCCAAGCCTTAATCTGGCTGGCATTAGGGTCCTTGAACAACTTACAAACTGGACACTGGTAGTCCTGGTAGATAACAATCTGGTTGCCTTTTTTAGCTTCTGCTGAAGTTACAGGCAGAAGACCCTTACCTAGCAACACGCCACCTAGCGCTGTTGTGTTGGCTGGAACCTTCTTGGCGTTTTCGGCGTTGATGTTAGTTGTGTTTGAGAATGCGAAAACTGCTGCAACAACTCCTGCAACAACCGCAACAATTCCAACAGTTAGACCAACTGAGAGCAGTAAGCGCTTGAGCTTGTCGCCCTTAGCCTTCTTTTCTCGAAGTTCGCGAGCCTTTGCTCTTGCCTGTTCACGTTGTTCCGATCTGGTAGGACGCGGAGTTTGGGACATAATTTCTTCACCTCTAGTTGTTTATGGTCAGATTGGGTAAATACCCAAAAGCATAGGTTTTCTAGTCTAAACGACTCCTCGGGAATGTAATAATAGGAGAAGCCTTGGCTCCCGCCTAGGCTGCTAATTCACTACGGATCGTGCGGCTCGTTCCTGCCGCTGAAGGAGTAATACCATGGCATCAGTGACTTTTGAAAAAGCCACAAGACTATACCCGGGCGGAACTCGCCCAGCAGTTGACCAAGTCGATTTGACTGTCAAGGACGGAGAATTTCTAGTTCTCGTCGGTCCATCAGGTTGTGGAAAGACCACAACTCTACGTATGCTAGCTGGCCTTGAAGAGGTCAACGAAGGTCGCATCTTGATTGGTGACCGCGACGTAACCCAGGTTCCACCAAAGGACCGTGACATCGCGATGGTTTTCCAAAACTACGCGCTATACCCACACATGACCGTTGCAGAAAACATGGGCTTCGCTCTAAAGATTGCCGGCGTGAAGAAGGACGAGCGTGCAGCTCGTGTTCTAGAAGCTGCAAAGCTTTTGGATCTTGAGCCATACCTAAACCGCAAGCCAAAGGCACTTTCTGGTGGTCAGCGTCAGCGTGTTGCTATGGGTCGTGCGATTGTTCGTAAGCCTGAAGTATTCCTTATGGATGAGCCACTATCAAACCTTGATGCGAAGCTTCGTGTTGCAACTAGAACTCAGATTGCATCACTTCAGCGTCGTCTAGGTGTAACAACTGTTTACGTAACTCACGACCAGGTTGAAGCTATGACCATGGGTGACAGAGTTGCTGTATTGAAGGACGGTGTTCTTCAGCAGGTTGACACTCCTCGTGCTCTGTACGAAACTCCAGCAAACGTATTCGTTGCTGGCTTCATCGGTTCTCCTGCGATGAACCTACTGACACTTAAGATTTCTGCTGGTGGAGTTAAGTTCGGAAACACAACCTTGAAGATCAACGCAGATGTTCTTGCAAAGACCAAGGAGAAGTCAATCACTGTTGGCCTTCGCCCAGAGGACCTAGTGGTCTCAAAGAGCGAGGGTATCCAGGTTGAGATTGACGTTATCGAAGAGCTAGGTGCAGACGCGTTCCTTTACGGTTCAGCTGTAATCGAAGGCGAAAAGACCGACGTGATCGCTCGTATCGGTTCAATTAGCTCACTACGCTCAGGCGACAAGGTTTACCTAAAGCCTCAGGGTGGAATTACTCACCTATTCGATGTCGCAACTGGTCTTCGACTAAACAACGATGCTCCAGCAAAGGCTAAGAAGGCTGCAGCTGCACCAGCAGCTAAGAAGCCTGCTGCCAAGAAAGTTGCTACTAAGCCAGCTGCTAAGACTGAGGCAAAGCCAGCAGTCAAGAAGCCAGCGCCTAAAAAGACTAAGTAGTTCAGTAAAGAGAAATGCCCCGGCCACTAGGTCGGGGCATTTCTTTGTTTAAGCGTTTATTTGATGTTCTTGATTCTTGCCTTAGACACTTCGTATAAAGCAACTGATGCCGCAATACCCGCGTTAAGAGATTCGGTGTCTCTTGCAATTGGAATAGAAAGAATCGCATCACAGTTTTCTTGAACCAGTCTCGAAAGGCCTTTGCCTTCGCTACCAATTACTAGTAGAAGTGGTTCATTGCCTAGCTTGAATGTTGGTAGCGACATGTCTCCCCCACCATCTAGACCAACTACGAATAGCCCACGCTTCTGAAACTCTTTGATGGTTGCGTTTAGGTTTGCAGCTAGTGCTACAGGGACTCTAGATGCAGCTCCAGCTGATGTCTTCCACGCAGAAGCGGTAACACCAACAGATCTTCTCTGCGGAACGATTACACCTTGACCACCGAAGGCAGCAACAGATCTAATAATTGCTCCGAGGTTTCTAGGGTCTGTAATTCCATCGAGAGCAACTAGCAGTGGCTTCTGGCCTCTAGCCAGAATCTTGTCTAGGAGTTCGCTTGGGTGCTGGTAGTTGTATGGAGGAACCTGCAAGGCAATACCTTGGTGGACTGCATCATGACCAGTCATGCGATCCATCTCTGGACGAGTGACTTCACCAACAGAAATACCTCTTGCATTCGCAAGTGAGATTGCTTCCTTGACTCGGTCATCCATTTCAATTCGAGCAGCGATGAACAATGAGGTTGCTGGAACCTTTGCTCTTAGCGCTTCTAGAACTGAGTTACGACCTGAAAGAACTTCACCAGATTCAGCAGCCTTCTGAACTCTTCTGCCTGAACGAGCGGCTCCTCCTGCGTTACCTGCTGTTCTAGAACCAGGTGCTAGGAACTCACCCTTCTTGGTTGTAAGCGCTGTTCCTGGCTTAGCTTTAGCAACCCTTGGGGTAACCGCAGCTTTACGCTCTCTAAGAGCTTTAGCTTTAGCAGCTGGGTGATACTTACGGTCTTCAGCCTTAGGGGTTGGGCCACGACCTTCGAGAGCCTGACGGCCTTTGCCTCCGGTGCCAACCTTAGGTGCTCCTTTAGAGCCACCCTTCTTAGCCTTTGCTGCGCCTGGACGGCCTGGTTTCCTAGCCATTAAAACTCCACATCGTTACATCTTTCATATCTTTGAGCGTTACGCCCATTTGCTCTAACTCAAGCCTTATCTGATCGGCACGAGCAAAATCTTTAGCCAGTTTGGCTTCGTGTCTTTGTTGGATTAGGTCTTCAACCTGCTTAGTCAATTCTTCACTAATGAGTGGTTCTTGATAGGCAAATGTCAGGCCTAAAACATGAACCATAGCTTTGACTTGTTCAACACATTCAGAGTGCTTTGCCTCATCATTGCTATCAAAAGCAGTGTTTCCTGCTCTAACTCTCTCATGAATTACAGCAAGTGCACCCGGAACATTTAGATCTGAGTCCATAGCCTCTTTGAATTCAGTAGGAAGAGACTGCATATCTATAAGTAACTTCTTAGTATCGGTAGTTCTCTTCAGGAAGCCGGTTATGCGATCAAGGGCAGCTTGAGCATCTCTAATTGATGACTCTGAGTAATCGAGGTTTGATCTGTATTGGGCTGAAAGAAGCCAGTATCTAATTGCTCCCCAACTACCAGCTTTGGTTAGATCGTCAACTGAGACCCCGTTACCTAGACTCTTTGACATCTTGTTGCCGTTGATAGTTACTAGGGCATTGTGTAACCAGAAGTTAGCAAAACGGTCTCCAGCTGCTCTTGATTGAGCTAGTTCATTCTCATGGTGAGGGAAACGCAGATCTAGTCCACCACCGTGGATGTCAAATGATTCGCCTAAGAAATGTTTTGACATGGCAGAGCACTCGATATGCCAACCCGGTCTTGCTAACCCCCAAGGAGTTTCCCAAGCAGCTGTAGCAGGTTCTTCTGGTTTATGGGCTTTGAAAAGAGCAAAGTCATTAGGTGATTTTCTACCGTGACTAGCATCGGTTTCACCCTCCATGTTTTCTAGTTTCTGATTTGTTAGTTCTCCGTAACTAGACCAAGAAGAAGTGTCAAAGAATACGTTCGCACTGCCATCTTCTGCTTGGTAAGCATGGCCTAGTTTGATCAGCTTCTGAACGAAAGCAATCATGTCGTCAATGTGTTCTGTTGCATGAGGCTTGTGTGTAGGTTCCATGATGCCTAACTTTTGGTAAGCATCATCAAAAGTTGCTTCAACTTCTTTAGCGAACTCACGCCAATCACGATCTCCAGCGTTGACTAAAACTTTGTCATCAATGTCAGTAACGTTCCTAACCAAGGTGACTGTGTAATCAGATGCTTCTAGCCACCGCTTTAAAATGTCATAAACCAGAGCACTTCTAAGATGCCCTAGGTGAGGAGCTGACTGAACAGTTGGCCCACAAACATACATCTCAACGTGACCAGTTGTCAGCGGAGTAAACACTCTAAGTTCTTGGGATTTAGAGTCGAAGAGTTCTAGGGCCACGACTAGAGCCTACCTTTGGTGCTTTCAATTAGAGCGGTGGCTACAGCGCCAACTCCCTCAGAAGATCCAAGGAAACCTAGGCCATCGGTAGTGGTTGCCCCTATGCTCACTGGAGCCCCAACCAGTGTAGATAAGGCAGCTTCAACTTCTTCTCTACGAGGCGAGAGCTTGGGTTTGTTGCCAATCAGTTGAACGCTAACGTTGACTACCTTCCAGCCAGCAGCTGAAAGTAACCTCAAGGTTTCTGTAATGAATACGGATCCGTTTGCTCCTGCATACTCGGGCTTATCAACACCAAAGTTAGAACCGATATCCCCTAGTCCTGCTGCTGCCAGCAGTGCATCAACTACGGCGTGAGCAAGAGCATCGCCATCACTATGACCTTCTAAGCCCACTTCGTTAGGCCAAAGAACAGTTCCAAGATATAGAGGTTTATTTGCATCCTCTGAGAAGCGATGAACATCGGTACCAATACCTGATCTCTGTTCAGCTTTGTTCCCTAGAAGTAATTCTGCATATTCCAGATCTGCTTGGACTGTGATCTTGAATGCCATTGCGTCACCAATAACTGAAGTTACTAGAACGCCTTGAGCTTGAAGAAGACTTGCATCATCTGTGTAATCATCTGTTGCTTTTTCATAACCAGAAACAATTTGCTCTCTTGAGAATCCTTGAGGAGTTTGAGCAATACGAAGTTCGTTTCTATCAACTGTTCCAAGAACAACATCTTGATTGACGCTCTTGATGGTGTCAACAACTGGAAGAACAGGAATAACTGCAGAGCCAGTTTCAATAACTGCGTTAGCAACTCTTTCAAATACTGAAGTTGGTGTGAAGCATCTGGCCGCATCATGAATCAAAACCACTTTTGCTAGAGGAGAAATTTCTTTCAATGCATTAGCAATTGAACCCTGTCTGGATAAACCACCTGGAGTGAAAGCTAATTCAACTCTCTCCCCCGCAGATGCCTTAGCGATTGTGGCAAACTCTTCGACTCGATCTTCATGAGAGGCAACGACAACTTGGATAAGGCCATTGATTTCCAGAATGTTTTCTAGAGCATGCTCTAAAAGAGTCTTTTCAGATATTTTGACTAGGGCTTTAGGGATGCCTGCTTGTAATCTGCTTCCATCGCCAGCGGCAACAAGAATGACAGCTATTTCACTCATCTGGTGCCTCCTAGTTGGGCAGTGAGCTCTTGAGCTCTATTTAGCTCCCTTAGCCAGAACTTTAAGAATGTGTGCTTCAGCACCTGCGTCGTCAGTCTTTAGAGCAAGTGCTAGCTCTGAGACAAGAATCTGCATAGCCTTAGCCAACATACGCTTTTCACCTGCTGAAAGACCGCGATCCTGCTGACGTCTCCAAAGGTCACGAACGATCTCAGAGACCTTCATAACGTCTCCAGAAGCAAGCTTTTCCTGGTTGGCCTTGAATCTTCTAGACCAGTTGGTTGGCTCTTCAATGAATTCTTCCTTGAGCTTGGCTTCGACCTTCTTGACACCCTTAGCGTCAATAACGTCTCTAACCCCAACCTCAGATTCAGCAGTTTCTGCTGGTACCCAGATAATCAGGTTTCCGGCTTCTACCTTGAGCTTCAGGTATAGCTTCTTCTCACCGCGGAACTCTTTTTTAGCAACTTCAAGAATCTCGGCGGCTCCGTGGTGCGGGTAGACAACTGTCAGGCCCTTTTTGAATTCCATGGATAGCTTTCCCTTCGCAAACCCCCAGTTTACCACAGGTTCGATTTTTTCAGCAGATAGAATATAGGGGCATTCATCAGGAGGAAAATTGCTAGTTCGTAGAGCTCTTTTAGCATCAACCATCGCAATCGCCACAGTTCTATCAACTGCAGGCTGTAACTTCTTTTCACCAGTAGCCTCCCTTGACTACTACGCACCAAGCGATGGTTCTCAGGCAGATATTGGCAAACTAAAGGCTAGAAACCTCATTTCCCTTCAGGATGAAGCTGGAAACTCTGGTTTTGTAGGAGCTTTTGCTAACTCAGATGATGAGGAGATCACTTTTGCTATCAAGTACACAACAGCTGATGGCTCCCCTGGCTACCGTGAATTCACAGTAGGGCCTTACGAGGTAAAGAACTTTGGCTACCAGAACACTAAGCCGCTGGATCTTGACCTAGGTGGCAAGCCAGGAGATGTTAGAACTGTTCTGGTTTACACCAACACAGACCAGGCAAGCATCAACGTTCCTGTAATGGATGCAACTTTGGTCGAATACGCTGACCTAGTTTCAAAGCTAAGTAAAAACTAAACTTCGTATTTATAGCCCAGTCCTCGAACAGTTAGTAAGTGAGCAGGCCTTGAAGGGTCCTCTTCAATCTTTGATCTCAAACGCTTGATGTGAACATCTAGGGTCTTGGTGTCACCGAAGTAGTTAGATCCCCAAACTCGGTCAATAATCTGGCCTCTGGTAAGCACTCTGTTTCTGTTTTCTAGAAGTAGCTCTAGTAATTCAAATTCCTTGAGGGGCATGGACACTTTCTCACCATTGAAGAAAACGGTGTGTCTTTCAACATCCATGCGAATTGGCCCAGCTTCGAGAATTCCATTCTCGGCCGCTCTTGGACCACCGTTTCTTCTAAGCACAGCCTTCATACGTGCAAGCAACTCATTTTTTGAATAAGGCTTAGTGACGTAGTCGTCAGCTCCAATTTCAAATCCGATGACTTTATCAATCTCAGTATCTTTAGCAGTCAGCATGATGATTGGAACATCTGAGGTTGACCGCAGTGCTTTGCAAACATCTTTACCGTTGAGCTTTGGAATCATTAGGTCTAGAAGAACTAGATCTGCACCTTGATCTTGGAAAACAGAAACTGCTGTTTCGCCATCTTCTGCTTCGATAACTTCATAGCCTTCACTTCTCAACAAGTAGACCAGAGGCTCTCTCATGCCAGCTTCGTCTTCAACAACCAAAATCTTTGTCATTAGTTATCCTTCTGCCTGCTCTTGGTGGATAGGAATACTCAGTGTAAAGGTCGAGCCAAGGTTTGGTCTTGAAAATACCTTAACCTCTCCACCGTGATTATTAGCGGCATGCTTGACGATGGAAAGGCCCAAACCAGTTCCCCCAGTATCTCTAGATCTTGATGGGTCAACTCTATAGAAACGCTCGAAGATTCTCTCCTGCTGGTCCAGAGGAATACCAATACCGTTATCGGTCACAGTAACTTCAGCAAAGTCTTTCACTTGAGCAAGCCCGACACCAACGCTGCTTCCACCATCGCTATACAAAACAGCATTCTCAATTAGGTTCTTCAAAGCCATGGACAAAAGTCCCGCATCTCCCTGAACCATAATTCCGGTTGGAGTATCTGAGGAAATCTTTACTCCTTTGGAGTCTGCTAGGAACTGGTTGAGTTCGACTGCGTCATCAACAATCTGCCCTAAATCAAATACTTCGATTTCACCTTTGAGATCTCCTGCTTGGATTCTCGATAGTTGAATGATTTTAGTAACAAGAGAGCCAAGTCTTTTTGATTCGCGTTGTAAGTTCTTGGCAAACTTCTTGACCTGCTCAGGATCATCGATAGCTACCTGCAGCGCTTCAGATAGCAAAGAGATTGCACTAATCGGGGTCTTTAGTTCATGTGAAATATTCTCAACAAAGTCTCGTCTTGTTTCTTCCAATCTCTTGGCTTCTGTTCTGTCTTCAACTAGCAGAATTACTAGTTCTTCCGATAGCAAGGTTGCCCTGGCTGAAACAAAGAGCTTTGGAGATCTAATGTTCTTGGCGAAGAAGAGCTCGACAGTCTCGCTCGACTTAGATGTTCTGGCTCTGCTAACTAGATCTACTAGTTCTGGGCTGATGAGCTTCTCATACTCAACTAGGCCCATTTCTATGGCCTTAGGGCTCTGACTAATTACCTGGTTATCACTGTCAAGGATTACACCGGCAGCCTCGAGGACATCAAGGAAAGCCACAGCATCCGTTGCTGCTCTCTTTGCCTTCTCGGAACTAACCATCACTTGTCCTTTACTCCAGAGAATTGGAGGGTGTCAACCTTTTGTTAACTGCCTTAACCCTAATGATTCTTTCACGCCGTAAACTTACAAAGGTAAGACCTAGCCCTAAATGTTTAGGGCTGTTTACCCAGATGTTGGCAACTGTTAACCAAGAACTGGGAAGGTTTGAAGGATTGGAGAAAGATTTATGAGCATGCGCGAAGTGTTCCAAAAGGAACTGTCAGAAGTCCAAGAGCGACTAGTTGACCTATCCGAGTCCGTAACCGAGATCATGGAAAAGGCTTCTCTAGCCTTTCTAAACTCAGACGTCAAAAAGGCCGAAGAGGCCATTGCTCTATCTGAGATCAATGAAGAGCGTGCTCTAGTAATTGACGAGCTTGCTATCAGAATCCTGTCCAGACAATCCCCTGTTGCTAGAGACCTAAGAGTCTTGGTCGCAGCACTAAGAATTAGTGCCTCTCTAGAGCGTATGGGTGCTCTTGCCGGACACATCGCTACTATCGCTAGATTCCGTTACCCAGAGTCAGCAGTTCCAGAATCTCTTCGCAAGACATTCAGTGAGATGGGTGCCCTAGATTCAGCTCTAGGTAGAAAGCTAACCCAGCTACTTAGAAACACAGATGTTGATCTAGCCAGAAGCATTCAGGCTGAAGATGCTCGTGTTGATGAACTTCACCGTTCAGTATTTGATCTAGTTCTTTCTCCAGAGTGGAAAGAGAATGCAATTCACACAGTGGACGTAACGCTTGCTAGCCGTTACCACGAGAGATTTGCTGACCACGTAGTTGACATCTCTTCAAAGGTTGCTTACCTCACCACCGGTGAGTGGTCAGAACTAGAAAGCTAAAAACTACTTCTTACCTTGATTAGCAACAGCGGCAGCTCCTGCTGCAGCAGCTTCAGGATCTAGGTATTCTCCACCTGGAACTAACGGCTTGAAGTTTGCATCTAGTTTGTATACCAATGGAATACCGGTTGGAATATTTAGTTCCGCAATATCTGCATCGCTAATTCCATCAAGGTGCTTCACAAGTGCACGAAGTGAGTTGCCATGAGCAGTTACCAGAACAGTCTTTCCTGCAATTAGGTCTTTGCTGATTTCGTTTTCCCACAGTGGCATCATTCGAACAAGAACATCTTTCAAACATTCTGTCTTCGGAATGTTTGCGCCTAGTTCTGCATATCTCTCGTCGTTAGCTTGTGAGTACTCACTGTCATCAGAGATAGGTGGTGGTGGAACATCAAAAGATCTTCTCCAGATTTGGAACTGTTCTGGACCATACTGAGCCAAGGTCTCGGCCTTGTCTTTGCCCTGAAGATCTCCGTAGTGTCTTTCGTTTAGTCTCCAGTCACGCTTGACATCAATCCATGAGCGCTCTGCCTCAGCAAGAGCGATGTTTGCAGTATTGATAGCTCGCTTGAGCTTGCTGGTATAAAGAAGGTCAGGCTTTAGCCCTGACTCAGCAAGCAGTGCACCCGCTCGCTTAGCTTCTTGGCGACCCTGGTCGCTTAGATCAACATCCACCCAACCGGTGAAGCGGTTTTCCTGGTTCCAGGTGGAATTGCCATGTCGTAACAAGATAAGTGTGTATTCAGCCATGCTCCAAGTTTATCTAGTTAGCCTAGAAGCTATGGCTTTCAAGAAACCGGTTGGTGCTATCACTAGAGGAACCACCAACCCCAACCGACTCAGAAGAGTCGACAGGTTCATTGCCAATCTCCCCCAACTAAAGAGCTCTCGGCCTATCGTGGTCGATCTGGGCTACGGAGCAACTCCAACAACAGCCATCGAGATGCAGCAACGACTGGCTCAAACAAATCCAAAGACCATAGTGGTTGGCATTGAGATTGATCGAGAAAGAGTCGAACGAGGAATACCTTTTAAAACTAAGAACCTATTGTTCGGGATGGGGGGTTTTGAAATTCCCCTTCCTAAACCTTTAGATGCTGAACAGGTCGATGTGATAAGAGCGATGAATGTTCTAAGGCAGTACGACGAGTCAGAAGTATTGCCAGCCTGGAATCTCATGCAGTCAAGGCTCAAAGTTGATGGACTGATTGTTGAAGGAACCTCAGATGAACTAGGTCGAATTGCCAGCTGGGTAACTCTGTCAAAAACAAAGGTAGAGAGTTTCACGATTGCACTGAAACTAAATGAAGTTGATAAACCTTCTAAGGTTGCTGAAAGACTTCCAAAGATT
>JAULUM010000018.1:0-15836 GCA_032111565.1 Rhodoluna sp.
AATATTTCTGGAGCAAAAGAAAACTCTTACTTTCTAAGTATTGCGGTGACACCAGATGACGTTCTATTAGGAACAGAGATTACAGGTCCCGACGGTAACCTCAGCTTGACACTGATCAAAGGCAAGTTGAACTAAGTGCCCGTTGCTCTAACCGGTTTCCTAACCGGGCTATCACTTATTGTTGCAATCGGCGCGCAGAACGCTTTTGTTCTAAGACAGGGCTTATTGAGGAAGCACGTACTTCCTATAGTTCTTATCTGCGCATTCAGTGATGCGGCCTTGATTGTTTTGGGAGTGCTGGGTCTCGGCTCACTTATCTCACTACTTCCTTGGCTACTAGAAGTAATTAGGTGGGTGGGAGTAGCCTTCTTGGTTTGGTACGGCTCAACAGCTCTTAGAAGATTCATGAAGAATGAATCTCTGAAAGCTGCCGATGCTGGATCAGGAACTCTAAAACAAACAGTCTTAACTGTTCTAGCTCTTACCTATCTCAACCCACACGTCTACTTAGATACCGTCATATTCATTGGTGGCATAGCCAATCAGTTCCAAGAAGATAAGTGGTTCTTTGTGATGGGGGCAGTAACAGCAAGCTTTGTCTGGTTCTTCAGCTTAGGTTTCGGAGCAAAGAAGGCTTCTGTGCTGGTTAGCAAGCCGACGTTCTGGAAGATACTCGATGTGTTTATCGCTGCTGTGATGTTTAGCTTGGCGATAACCCTCGCTGTTGCAGACCTAAATTAGAAACCAATCAGGTTTGGTTCTGGCTCTAGGTTGATGCCGAACTTATTAGATACCTGAGTTTGAATGTAACGGGCTAACTGAACTACTTCTTCTGCTGCTGCATCTCCCCTGTTGGTAATTGCAAGTGCATGCTTGGAAGAGATTGCTGCTTTCGATCCTGGTAACGAAAATCCTTTGTGAATACCTGATTGCTCTATGAGCCATGCGGCACTTAGTTTCACTGTGAGGCCATCGTCTGCTTCGGTTGGCCATTGTGGTGAATCAAGAGGCAAGGTCTTGGCAAAGCTTTCAGAAACGATTGGGTTGGTAAAGAAAGATCCACAAGACCAAGTGTCGTGATCTTTATCATCTAAGACCATTCCCTTTGATGCTCTCTGACCGATAACTTCTTCAACTCTTGCTTCCAAAAGCTCGCTGTGTGCTGCGGGGAGATCTGTGAAGAATTGGAATTCAACCCAGGTGACAATTCCTCGTTTGCCTCTTTTGAAGACGCTGTCTCGATAACCAAACTGACAATCAGCTTTAGTCATGATTTGTAATTCATTGGTTGCATAATCTAGAAACTCAAGTGAGTGAAATGTTAGAGATAGCTCTTGACCGTATGCACCAATGTTTTGAATAGGTGCAGCGCCAACAGTTCCTGGAATTCCAGCAAGAGATTCAACTCCTGCTAAACCTTCTTTAGCAGCATGAATTACAAAGTCATTCCAGTTCTCTCCTGCTTGAACTCTTAGACGACCTTGTCCTTTGTATTCAAGACCTAGGTTTCTAACCTGGATAACTTCAAGATCGCTAATGTCATCTGCTGCAACAAGATTAGAGCCACCACCTAGAACCAACCAGTTCTCTGTTCTTGCCCACACTTCTTTGGCAATAGAAACAAGTTCATCTCTAGTGTTAGCAACGTGGATGCGCTTAGGAACACCACCAACGTGAATGGTGGTTAGTTCTGCTAAGGCTTGACTCATAACTGGATAACCGCTTGCGCTTTTCCTAGAACTGCTTGTTCAGCAGAATTTGCACTTAGATCAATGCGAACAGTGTGGTTCTCTAAATCAATAGCTCCCACTTTGCCGATAACCAAAACATCAGCTCCTGTTTTAGCATCAACAAACACAGGCTTCGTGAATCGAACACCGTAGTCAATGACTTTTCCTGAATCACCGATCCAGTTAACAGCTAGCTGAACAGCAACACCCATAGTTAGCATGCCGTGAGCAAGCACTCCATCTAAACCAACTGCTTTAGCAAAGTCATCGCGATAGTGAATTGGGTTGAAATCTCCCGATGCTCCTGCATATCTAACTAGAGAATCACGAGTGAAGTGAAAAGTGTGACTTCCAATCTCTTGGCCAACTTCTAGAGAAGCAATATTGATGTGAGTCATTACTCTCCCCTAACTACTAGTGTGCTGATTGCTGTGCAGACTAATTTCTTTTCGATGTCAAAGATTTCAGTATTGAAGGTAATCATTGAGTGCGCACCTAATGATTTAACTGAAGCAACTTCAAGGACAGAAGTTAGCTCGTCTCCTGCAACGATTGGTCGATTAGAGATGAACCTCTGATCACCGTGCACGACTCTAGAAAAATCAATGGCTGCTTCAGGATCTGAGATGACTGAGGTGAGACTACGTTCTTGAATGACAACAGCAAAGGTTGGTGGGGCAACTAGATCTGTGTAACCGGCAGCCTGAGCTGCGAAGACATCTAGGTTGACCGGGTTGGTTGAGAAGACGGCTCTTGCGAACTCTCGGATTTTTTCTCGACCGACTAGATAGCTTTCGGTCTCTGGGTATTTCTTACCCTGAACGTTTGGATTGACCATGGGTCAAGTTTCGCAGATATTGGCCCAAAAGGACCTGCGTAGCGGGAGCGGGACTTGAACCCGCGACCCCACGATTATGAGTCGTGTGCTCTAACCACCTGAGCTACCCCGCCGCAGAGCCCCGAGACAGGATTGAACTGTCGACCCCTTCCTTACCATGGAAGTGCTCTACCACTGAGCTATCGGGGCGTGACCGCCTTCAGTTAACAGGCTTAGGCACCGTTAGAGATTACCACCTAGGGAAACCTTAGGCAAACCTTAGATGGCCGCTGGGAGTCTGTAAATGTTGATAGATAGCGGTTCTGTTGGGAGTTTGGCTACTTTTCCGTCAATAACCAACTTGGCTGAACCGAAAAGGTTCTCTGCCTGCTTGAGTCCTGCAACAGCATCTAAAGGGATACTTGCGTTTGTATCGGTACCACGAGCAGTAACCGTCAAGATGGTCTGTTTCTTGTTCTCTCGAACATAGGCAACAACTTCATTAGAGACATAAACAAATCTCATCGAACCATCGTGCAGAGCAGAGTTCTCTTTTCTGATCTTGGCAAAGGCCTTGTAATTGACCAGCATGGTTCTATCGTTTGGTCTCTCGTTATTCCAAGGAATAGGAGTTCTTGATTCTTCACCGTTGTGACCATCAAGACCAAACTCATCTCCTGCCCAGATAACTGGCATACCAGGAAAAGTGAACTGCATACCCGCAGCTACCTTTTGAGCTCCCGGCATGGCAAAGGTTTTGAATCTAGGAATGTCGTGAGTATCAAGTGGGTTCATGTTGTGAAGACGAACATGCCAAGGGAACCCGGCAGCAAAATCTAAATGCTGCTTCACCATTTCGTGTCCATTGATCTTGGTTTTACCGATGCCTAGGAAACCTGCTTCACCTTTAACGTTTGGGTTGTAGAACCAACGCCATACCGGCTTAGTGAAGTTGTAATAAGTCATCGCTCCATGCCAACCTTCACCTTGAATCTGATAAGCAGCATCACCGGTGTATTCACCCAGCAGGATTGTGTCTGGATTGATCTTGTGCATTGATTCACGAATAAGAACCTGTAGTTCCATATACATATCTTCTTCACGAATACGCCCAGTCATATTAGAAACATCGATACGCCAACCATCCATGTTGTATGGCTTTTTCAACCATCTAGCAACAATTGACTTAGGCCCTGTAATGAATCTCTTTCTAAGCTCCTGTGAGTTCCAATTGAACTTTGGTAGTGATGGAACACCAAACCATGAGTCATAGTCTTTGTTCTTGTTACTGAAGTAATAGAACTCCGACTCCTTAGCGCCTGGTTTTTTATAAGAAGCCTTGAACCACTCATGGGCTGCTCCTGAGTGGTTAGAGGTTAGATCACCAATTATCTTGAAACCTTGCTTGTGGGCGGCTTCTGCTAATTCAATTAGAGCCTTATCCCCACCAAGTAGTGGATCAACTTCATCAAAACTTGATGCGTCATATCTGTGATTACTTCGAGCAGGAAATACTGGAGTTAGATAAATCAAAGTCACACCCAGTGCCTTTAGGTGATCTAGATGCTCTGTGATTCCATAGATGTCACCGCCAAAGAACTGCTCACTGGTACCAGGACCAGTTCCAATTACCTTGTCTCCCCATTCTCTTGGGAGTGCCCAACTAGGAGCTTTGTGCTTTGAAGCATTAGGGGACTTAGCAAAACGATCGGGGAAGATCTGATACATCACGGCTTTCTTTCCCCAGTCAGGAGCAGAAGAGAAAGTGTTCATTCTAAAATCTTCAATATCAGGCATTTCAAGTTCTGATAAACCTCTGGCGTTCAACCAATAACTTGAAGCATCATTCATTTCAATGAACCATCGGTAGTTCATGTATGGGTTATGCATGGTGATAACAGCTTCAAACCAACTCCAACCGTTCTTGGTTGAAACTAACTTTGCTGGAGGGCTTGGAAAAGCTTCACCCGATTCACTAAACCGGACTCTGACCTGCTTGACCTTGCCAAGGGCTGTGTGAATTCGGATTCGAAGTTTGATCTTGTCGCCAACTTGTGGCTTCTGATTAGAAACGTAAAGAGCCGAACCGTCATGGTGAGGGTATAGACCTCTAGATAGTGTTTCTAAAACAGATTTCATGCTGGCCCCATTCATGGCTAGAGGTTTGTATCTGAGATAAGTCTTGCTAGAACTGACTGCGAGACCTAATCTAGCAAGGCTTTTATGTAAGCGATTACATTTTGGTAAACAGGGTCATCTAGGCCCGATGGTTAGCGTATTTTTGAAGATATGTCAGAAATAACTACAGATGTACTCTCACGCTCCAAAATAGACGCCGAATGGTGGAGAACCAGCGTTATCTACCAGATCTACCCTCGCTCTTTTGCAGATGGCAACGGCGATGGCATGGGAGATCTACAGGGAGTAACAGAAAGACTTGAGTCCCTAGCGGCACTTGGCATTGATGCAATCTGGTTCAGCCCATTCTTCAAGTCCCCACAAAAAGATGCTGGCTATGACGTTTCTGACTACAAAGATATTGACCCTCTATTCGGTTCTCTAGCTGACTTTGATGCATTGGTCGCAAGAGCGAACACTCTAGGGCTAAAGATCATCGTTGACCTAGTTCCTAACCACTCAAGCGACCAGCACGCTTGGTTTCAAGCAGCCCTCAAGGCAGCTCCTGGGTCTAAAGAGCGCGCTCGTTACATCTTTAGAGATGGTAAGGGTGAAAATGGCGAATTACCTCCGAACAACTGGGAGTCAGTATTTGGTGGAGCTGCCTGGACCAGAATCACAGAACCTGATGGCTCACTAGGTCAGTGGTACTTACACATTTTTGATTCATCACAACCAGACTTTGACTGGCAGAACGAAGAAGTAAGAGCAGAGTTTGATTCAGTATTGAGATTCTGGCTGGATAGAGGAGCGGCTGGTTTCCGTATCGACGTGGCTCACGGAATGATCAAGGTTGATGGTCTTCCGGACGTTGTTGCTAACAATTCAACAATGTCTGGTCAGGATTCACCAGATGCGATCAAGACTAAAGAAACTGATGATGAACTAATCGCTCGTCTCCAAGTTGAGAACCCTTTCTGGGGTCAAAACGGTGTTCACGAAATCAACAAAAGATTCCGCGCAATCTTAGATGAGTACGACGACAGAGCAATGTGTGGAGAAGCCTGGGTGCTCCCATTATCAAGAATGGCTCGTTGGGTTAGACCTGGTGAGTACCACCAGACGTTTAACTTCGGTTACTTAGAAACTCCTTGGGACAAAGAAAAGTTATACAAAGTAGTAACTGAGTCTCTCAAGGAGTTCGGAGCCGTTGGTGCACCATCAACCTGGGTTCTTTCAAACCACGACGTTATCCGTCACGCAACCAGAATGGCTTACGACACTATCCCTAAGCAGGGTGACGGTATTGGTCCTGAATATGAACAACCTGATGAAGCAAGAGGCTTGAGAAGAGCAAGAGCAGCATCTGCATTCATGCTTGGACTACCTGGGGGTGCTTACATCTACCAAGGTGAAGAACTTGGTCTTCCAGAGCACACAACTCTAGATAACAAGTTCCGCCAAGACCCAACCTTCTTTAGAACCAAAGGTGCCAGAGTCGGTCGTGATGGCTGTCGTGTTCCATTACCTTGGGAAGCCGGGGCTAACGAGGCTAACGGTTTCTCTTCAACTGGTAAGTCTTGGCTACCCCAGCCTGATTCATACAAGAGATATGCAAGAAGTGAGCAAGAAGGTGTTGCTGGATCAACCCTTGAGCTTTACAAGCAGCTCTTGAAAATGCGTAAAGCTCATGATCTAGGTAATGGTGAATTCCGTTGGGCTCCTGAATACATGGATGAGTCAACACTGGCTTATGTGAACAACGGTGTTCTAGTTCTCTCAAACTTCAAGGGAAGCGGGGTTGTAATCCCTGCAGGTGAGATACTTGCTACTACTCAACACGACCTAAGAATTGAAGGCGAGTTGGAGTATGACAACACAGTTTGGATAAGGTTGTAAACAAGAAAGCGGTTAAACAGAAGGGCCCGGCAGAGCTGCCGGGCACTTCTGCTTAACTCATCGAATCAACGCAGTGTCTTTATCCAAGATGCGCTGGACTTGCCCAGTTTGCGTAGCTGTTCCAAGCGAACTGCTATCCAAACCATTACGGCTGCGATAATCAACAGCACGACCCAGAGGAACCAGCTCTCTCTCGAAATTGGCTGGAATCCATATGGCAATACCCCTACCAAGATTCCGACCAAGCCTGGGAAGAACAAACCTCCCAGAGATCGAAGAGCCCCCACAACGAGCAATGTAATTGATGCTGCAACGATTATTCCGAATCTCCACCAGTCGACCGTAGTCAGTGTTGATTCACCTATTGACTGAAGGGATAGGTAGAGAGCCGGGCCTAGAGCAACTACAGAAGGAATACCTAGGTACACGTAGCTGCTGTCTGGAATCTTGTTTATGCTTCTAAGTCCTCCTAGGAAGAGGAACAGGAATAGTGATAGCGCTAGCGCTCTCACACCGATGGTCACATCTTCGTTAGCACTAGCCCCTGCACTTGACCAAGTAATTGGAATTACTAGCAAGCTCAGTGTTGCTCCACCAGCTAATGCGCTACCTAGGTTTCCTGCTCTAATACCCAGGATGAGTGCAACTAGTGAAATCACAAGTAGAGCCAAGATGCGGATGATCTGCGAAGTAGCGAGTTGTTCAAACGCAACATCAAGCGTTGAGTAAGTGTGAATAACCGATGGAATAAGCAGTGCTACAAGAGGTAATCCGTTAGTAAAGATTGTTGACTTGAATTCAACAACTTTGCTTAGGTTCTTATTACCAACCAAGATTGCTACTGCAAGACCTAGACCAAACAGTTCAGGTCCATCCATTAGCTCTGGAGCTAATACTTCAACCAACTGCGCTAGCGAAAGACCAAGACCTACAACACCTACATACTCAAGAATCGCCCAAAGCAAGCTTGTGCCCTTAGAGAATCTGAACCATGAGTACAAAGCAAGTATTGCTGTTGAAGCAACTAGTCGATAGACAGCTGTTGGTTCATTGATGTTCTGACTTAGTGAATACAAAGCAGAAGCCGCTACCGGGAATAGCAGTGGAACATCCATTCCAATTAGTCGCTTAGCCCCAACTGGAAGAGCTGAGTTGAAAAGCGTTGGCAGAGCAATCGCTAGAGCCAATGGAATTGTGTACAGCTCTAGGTTGAAATCACCAAGATCGACTGACTTGTAAAGAAGATCGCTGGTGATCAAAGCAATGGTGACCGGCGCTAGATATCCAAGAGCAAACCAACCAGTTGTTGTTACAGACTTTGCCTTACTTGAAATACCAAGTTGTCTAAACACAATAACTGCGAAGATTGCCGCCACTGCGATTCTTCGGTAGCCAACAAGATTGTCTGCTCCTAATGCAGAAGTGAACTCTGCGCTCATCTCTAAGCTCGCCACAGTAACAAACGCGAGCAATAGATATGCCAAACCTGCAACACGAACAGCGATGCCAAGTTTTACTGAACTGAATCTCTTTAGTTCAGCGGATCCTGCAGCGAGGATTGCTACCAAGCAGAGAATTACCAGACCTAACCAAATCTGATCTGAGTTGGCTGGATTTCTCCACTGATCCCAATTCATTACAAATGAGGCAATGCCCAATCCATAGACACTTATTAGTGAGAAGTATGTTGTGTACTTTTCAGACACTCGATTATCAACTAGTCGTAGAACAAAGTTGAGTGCCAGACCAGCAACAATCACTAGACCCAGGTGACCTGCGATTGGAAGCTCTTGTCTCAGGTCTGAAGCAAAAGCCAGGAGACCAGCTAGAGAGAACCCGTAAGCCATCCAGACTGAAGGCTTGATCTTTCCAAGCCACGCCATCGCATAGTTCAATGCAGCCAATCCCATGAAGATTGAACCTAATGCGATCAGGTCAGTATCAACTCTTGAGGACAGAGCCGCTCCGAACAACACAACGCCCTGGAATGCATAGCTGTATCTCATCAGTAGTTGACTCAAGATACTGGACTTTGAAGAGGCACTTGCTGAAACAAGGCCAGTCGCAATAGCGCTTCCACCCAATACTGCAACTATGAACAAGTAGTTCATGAGGGTGGCATCAAAGCCACGTGGCAGGCTCAGTAAGAATGTGAGCGCTGTAGTCAAACCAAAGATTAGGTTCTGCTTTGGCATATCAAACTCTTCGCCAAGTTTCTTCCCGATGACTGCAGTTAGTGGAGCATATGCTGCAGCAAGAACCATCAGTGCAAGGGTAATGAGTGCATACTCAACGGAGATTGGGTTGAAGACAACTCTGCTCTCAATTGAACCTGCAGGCATCACTATTCCTATTCCACCATTGACACTGACGAAGAGTAGACCTAGACCTAGGAAGTGGAAGACGGTTGAAGCGACAATAGTCTTTCGCTCTGATCCCAGCCAGCTCTGGTAAACCAGAGACAAACCGAAGGCGACAAAGAAGATTCCGATTGCGGCTATGAACTCAAAGATTTCTTGGCCTTCACCTAGATACCCGAGTAACCAGGAAGCTGCTATTGCAATGTGCGCTGCCTGAATTGCAGATGGATACTTAGCGAGTCTCTTCACATAGAAACCAGCAGCAACGATTGCGAATAGCAGAACCGTTGAACCAATCAAACCGAGCCAGAAGTTCTTAGGGTCGATAAAGATTAGCCAAGCGTTCAAAGCCAGAGCGATTACTGTGAAGGCAAAGATGTGTAACCCAGAATCAAATCGAGCCAATACTTCTTTACTTGATGACAGAGCGCTAGCCCAACGAGATTGAGTCACAACAGCCAGAACGCTTGAAGCAGCAAAGGCAGTTGCAGCAACTGGGTCAGGGGTGTTTACAAATCCGGAGAAGATAATAATCGGATAAGCAACTGCAATCAGTGCAAATGCTATGAATGAGAAGAAGGTGAACTTCTCTAAAGCATCATCTTCACGCTTAGCCAGGTCCTTTTCGTACTCAGCATCAGGATTTCCCTTTTCAACTTTGAACTTCATCTTGGCAACTAGCGTGCTAACAAAAGCCAGCGTGACTCCAAACAAAACAGCTGCTGCAGAAGAGTAGTTGCCTTTTCCGAATCCCATCTCGAATTTTGGTGCAAGTTCTCCCATTGAGTAGAAAAAGCCTGCAGCAACAAGGGCTGCTAGAGAAATGATCTTCCAACCGAAGTTTGCTTTGAATCTAGCCAACACAAATGAAACGGCGGAAACGATAAGTAGATCAATGGTCCACCACCAAGCAGGAGCGGTGTCCCAGGTGAACGGGTTGAAGATATCTCCAACAATCAAGATGGAGAACATCAACATGGCAGATGAGAATGTTGCCATGAAGTTTGCCAACATGACTGAGAACTTTCTTCCCCATAAAGCTAGAACTCCAGTAACAACTCCAATACCAAAGGTCACAGCAAGGAACTGTTCAGAGGTTAGCCTATTCAAGTTAGTTGAAACGAACGCAGCCCCGGCAATTACAATGATTGCGCTAGCTCCCATAATCAACCACTGCTGAAGTGAGAGGGTTGCCTTCGGCTTTATAATTAGGGGCTTTAAAGGCTTTGCTGCTTGAACCTGAGCACTTGAAGTTGCTGAGGATCGAACAGAAGTATTTGTTGCCGCAATCAATCTTTGACGAATAGCCCCTAAGTCCTTCTCAGCTTGGAGATAGGTAGCGCTTACCGCTTGGTAATCCAAAAGATCTTTAGTTTTGAACTTGTAACCACAAGGACAGGTGACTGTAGCTTTACCAGCAAGATCATCTGCGGAGAAACTGTGCTGACAAACAGTAGTGGGGTAATCCCCTGAAGCTTGAATCGGCTGGCTTTGAACTTGTGGAGCAGGAGCAGATTGGTAACTAGGAGCAGGTACCTCTAGTGACTTGCTTTTCTTCCGTGAAGCACGAACAATTCCAAGAACTACCAACCCAACCACTACTGAAGTGACTAGTGTTGCGTTATTTCCTCCACCGAAGTTCACTGCCATGGCGAGAGCAGGCAGGAGAACTACTAAAGCAAAGATAGAACCACAGGTGATGCCGACAATCTTGCCTGCGCTCAAAGGTTGTTTATCGTTCATAAGATTCCCCCTTTTGAATTGGATAGTAGAAGACTAGTAATGCCTCTGACCCTTTTTAGAGTAACCCTAAATGTTCGTTATTTAATCGTAATTCGTTGCAAAATGGGGAATAATCAGCATCTCAGGGCATCGGCTGGCCCGTCATATCAGTCCTTCTACCCCTTAGACACAGCCTAAAATCAAGGCTATGGACTTATTTAGTGGCGCCAGCCACAGGGCTAGCAACAAGCAAGACTGGTGGCGCTCAGCCGTTATCTACCAGGTCTACCCTCGTTCATTTGCTGATGGCAATGGGGATGGCATGGGAGATCTCAAAGGCATAACTTCCAGGCTTGAATCCCTAGCCTCCCTAGGTATTGATGCCATATGGCTCTCCCCTTTTATGCCGTCTCCTCAAAAGGATGCCGGCTACGACGTATCTGATTACAAAGGCGTGGATCCACTATTTGGAACTCTTGACGATTTCGATCTAATGCTCAAAAGAGCTCATGAACTGGGACTAAAGATTCTGGTTGATCTAGTGCCTAATCATTCAAGTGATCAGCACGCTTGGTTCCAAGCTGCACTAAATTCTCCAGAAGGTTCCCCTGAACGAGAGTTCTACCACTTCAAAGATGGCAATGGAGATTTACCTCCTAACAACTGGGTCTCTATGTTTGGTGGTCCTGCTTGGACGAGAATCACTAACCCAGATGGTTCTTTAGGTCAGTGGTATTGCCACCTCTTTGATTCATCCCAACCAGATCTCAATTGGGAGAACCCTAAGGTCCAAGAAGCTTTTGAAGATATCTTGAGATTCTGGTTAGACAGAGGTGTTGATGGATTCAGAGTTGATCAACCTCATGCCATGGCTAAAGCCAAAGGATTGCCTGATCACCCATATGTTGATAGAGCGGGTGCTGGATTTATAGAGGGTGAAGAGAATCCACCAATGTGGTTCCAAGATACAGTGCACACCATCTTTAGACGATGGAGAGAAATCCTAGATAGCTACCCAGGCGAAAGAGTCATGTGTGGTGAAGCATATGTGCTTCCACTGTCCTTTATGGCTCTCTGGGTTAGACCAGATGAATTCCACCAGACCTTTAACTTCAGATACTTAGATTCACTATGGACTGCAGAATCCATCTTCAAAACAGTAAACGAATCCTTCGAAGCATTTGATTCTGTTGGAGCTCCTAGTACTTGGGTGCTTTCTAATCACGATGTGATTAGACATGCTTCACGACTTGGTGGCGATTACGGCAGATCAACAGCATCAGACGGCATCGGGCCTAACGATCCTCAACCAGATCTTGAACTAGGTCTAACAAAAGCAAGAGCAGCAACACTATTCACTCTTGGTCTTCCAGGTTCAATGTATTTATACCAAGGTGAAGAGCTAGGCCTTCCCGAACATTCAACTCTTGGAGATGAATATAGGCAAGACCCAACTTTCTTTAGAACCAATGGGCAAAGAGTTGGTAGAGACGGTTGCCGTGTTCCACTTCCTTGGGAAGCAGGGGCAAATGATTCAAATGGATTCTCTGAAACAGGAAAAGTTTGGTTACCTCAACCGGATATCTATAAGAACTACTCAAGAAACCTTCAAGAAGGCGTATCTGGTTCAACTCTAGAAATGTATAAAAAAGCACTTGCAATCAGAAAAGAACTTGACCTTGGTCAAGGTTCATTTGAATGGGATGCAGAATCATGTAACTCAGAAGTGCTTGCTTACAGAAACAACGGAATTCTTGTAATTCACAACTTTGGTGGGAAGCCATTAGAAATTCAAGACATGACTTTGGTTATGTCGAGTATGGCTTCAAGTGCTCCTGGCTCAGTGCAACCAAATGAAACTGTGTGGCTTGAGGACTAATACTTTTCGATTAGATCGAAGTACATGCAAACAACCATCGTCTCGGGTTTGATTTCATAGCCGCAGCCTTCCCAGAAAGCTCGGTGGCTGATTCTAAAATCATCACCCGATAGATCTCCCTCAGCTTCTGCAAGAGCAAATTCATCCGAGACCTCGTCAAAGCGGACAATATCGACTCTTGTTGTTTGTATTTTCCCTAAAGGTTCATTGTTGTTCCCCAATACAACCAAAACTTCACCGATGTGTTCAATTTGCTCACCTTCAGCTATGTAATCATATTCGAGGAGTCCGGCAGTTGCTCTCTTATTGCCGTTGAATAGGAAATTGAGAATCGTGTCCCTAGAAACTCCAGGAGTTCCAAATTCGATTGTTCTGTAACCATCTACGCGTTCAAAAGGCATGTTTAGATACTACAAAACCAAAGTCTCTGGAGTTTAATTGAAATAGAAATACCAAAACACAAACGAGAGAACGATGAGCCCTAAGAAACTATTCAACACATTTGCTAAAGCTGAAGCTGTTACTTGGACATTACTTATTACAGCCCTGATCCTCAGGGCCAATGGGTTTGATCCTGTTGCGGTCGCTATTGCAGGAAGCAT
The DNA here is from genome assembly GCA_032111565.1 of Rhodoluna sp. Classification (GTDB taxonomy): domain Bacteria; phylum Actinomycetota; class Actinomycetes; order Actinomycetales; family Microbacteriaceae; genus Rhodoluna. The sequence continues at coordinate 13,128 of JAULUM010000018.1, forward strand.
CCACGGCGCTGTGTTTCTAGCATTCGCCGTTACAGCTGCCTTAACCGGGGTGAACCAACGTTGGGGCTTTATCAGAACTGCATTTGCGGTAATGCTGGCGATAGTTCCTTTCGCAACCATTCCATTGGAGATAAGACTGAATAAGAATGGTTCTCTTGAAGGTGCATGGCGAACAACTTCAAGCGATGACCCGAGAGATGCTGGATTTATTGACAGGCTATTTCGCTGGTTTATTGCTCGACCAATTACTTTAATTGTGGTTATTTTGCTAGGGCTAACTGCTTTGTTTGTGTTCCTAGTATCACTTGGATCACCAACAACCTGGTTTGACTAAGAATTCAGAATTTTCTTGATTCTTTCCATAGAAACAGGTTCCGCTGTTCCTAGGCTCTGAGCAAACAGGCTTACTCTAAATTCCTCTAAAGCCCAGCGTGCTTTGACTATTGATTCTGGCATGCCATCTTTTAGGGGTATTGAACCACCAGCATTCTCAAACATCAGGATTGCTTGATTCAGTTCAATCTCTAAACGCCTATCTCTTTCTTGATCCTCAAGTAACTTTGAGGTTCTTATCTTGTTGGCTTCTAGATAAACAGGTAGGCGTTCGAGTCGTCTCAGTCCTGTTGTGCTAATCAGTTTGTTTGTCATTAGTTGAGCTAAGTGCTTCTTCTGGTTCGCTAGCACAAACAACAGAGAGATGTCTTGAATCTGTGAAATAGCTTTACTGGCATCTCTAGAGATGACCGAGATTACTGAAATCAGTTTCATGCATTTGGCAGACTCTTCAACGATTAACTTAGAAACCTTCTCACTGACCTCTTTAGGGTTTAGGTTAGCTAACGGCTCATCGCCCAATTGCTCTTCAATCAAAGCAAAAATTACATCATCAACAAAGGCAGCGATGTTTTTATATCCGACTGAAACAATTGCAAGCTTGTCCTCTTTGCTTAGATTCTCAGTGACTTGAGTTACTGGTGCGTTTAGAAGAGCTGCTGTGTCTGAAATGAACTTCTGTCTAATCTTCAGAGCATCAATGTTTGGGGCTATTACTTTAGCCATGCCTGGCTTATGTTTTATGAATGCAGGATCGAACTTTTGCTTGAGCTCATCTAGATCTAGACTCACTCCCTTGACTTCTTTATTCTCGGCGATGAGCTTGTATGTGATGCGAAGTGAGTGCGGTAGTTCTTCTAACTTGAAATCGCTTTGCGTCATGTGTGTGCCGCTAAGTGTTCTAAGTGTTTTAGCTATTGTCTCAAGTAAAGGTTCGGTCGGGTTTTCTGGAAGAGTTGCTAGTGCTTTGGTAGCCCAGTCAGCAGCAGGAACAACATTCTTTCTTATGTTCTTAGGAAGAGTTCTAATCAATTCAGCAATGAGGTCTTTTCTAAGTTCAGGAACTAACCAGTCAAAGGTATCTCTTGTAATGGCTGGAAGGTCAGCGATAGGAATGACTACGGTTAGTCCATCCTCAATTTCCCCTGGCAGATACTTGTATTCAAGTTTGTAAGTATTCTCACCGAAGCTCCACTTACTTGGAATTTCAATGCGTTCTGTTGTTTCTGGAGGCAGAAGATCCTCTCGAGTCATGGTTAGAAGATTTGGTGTCTCTCGTTGAGCTTTCTTCCACCAGCCTTCAAAGCTTCTAGTTGAAACTACTTCTTGAGGGATTCTTGCCTGATAGAAGCGGAAGACATCTTCATCATCAGGAGCGTATAAAGGCTTCTTAGATTTCTCTGCTAAATCTTCCAATCGTTTGAGTAACTCTCTGTTTTCTGTGTCAAAGCGCTGCTTTGAATCCCACTCCCCTTGCACCAGTGCATGCCTGATGAATAACTCTCGAGAGAGTTTCATATCCAGTCTTGAATACTGCATTCTTCTTGAGACTACGATTGGAACTCCAAAAAGCATCACTCGCTCATAGGCAACAACTGATCCTTGTGATTTCTCCCAGTGCGGTTCGCTGAAAGACCTCTTCGCTAGATCTCCTGCTAGTGCTTCAGCCCACTCAGGGTTGATAGCTGCATTCATGCGAGCAAAGACTCGGCTTGTTTCGACTAGCTCCGCGCTCATCACAGCAGCAGGAGGTTTCTTAGCTAGAGATGAGCCTGGGAATATAACAAACTTCTTACCGTTAGAACCCAGATACTCATTATTTGCCTTGGCGGGCTTATCGCTTTTCTTTGCTAAATCTCCAGCTTTCTTATCGCTGAGTTGCTTGAGACCTATTTGAGAGAGCAATCCTGAGAGCAAGCTCTTGTGTATTCCATCAGGGTCGGCCTTTGGTGAACCTGGGATAAGACCAAGCGGTTTAGCGATACTTGTGATTTGCCTGACTAGGTCTTGCCACTCTCTAACCCTTAGATAGTTCAAATACTCGTTCTTACAAAGTCTTCTAAAAGCGGAAGAAGACAAAGCTTTTTGTTTTTGCTCTATGTAATTCCAAAGATTCAGAAGAGTAAGGAAATCACTTGTGACATCAGTGAATCTCGCATGCGCTTGATCTGCTTGAGGCCTCTTGACTACAGGGCGTTCTCTAGGGTCCAAAAGTTCGCCCAGCCCGACTCGATTTGACCGATGGCGAGGTGGTGCTGGTAGCCCGAATTGAACAAGCCAAAAATCAAGGCAGGAACCAGGGCGAAAATTACCGTCACCATGGTGCGCTTCATGTCGATGGCGTCGCGAACGTGGGCACCGCTGTGGGCGTTGTGG
>JAULUM010000018.1:15846-111471 GCA_032111565.1 Rhodoluna sp.
CAACGATGATCATCACTTCACGAACTAGATCATGTTTTTTAGATTCCAGAAGCATGCGACCAAAGCGTGGCTCTATCGGCAACCTAGCTAAATCTTTGCCAACAGCAGTTAGCTCAACAACTTTGCTCTTCGGGTCTTTGAGGCAGCCAAGTTCTCCTAGAAGAGCCAAGCCATCTTTAACACCACGTTGTTCTGGTGCCTGCAAGAAAGGGAACTTAGTTATCTCTCCAAGACCTAGTTGTGCTGCTTGCAGAATGACCGAAGCAAGGTTGGTTCTTAGTATCTCAGGATCAGTGAACTCTGTCTTAGCTTCATACTCATCTTCTGAATACAGCCTGATGACAACGCCTGGGCTAGTTCGTCCAGCTCGTCCTGCTCTCTGATTAGCACTTGCCTTAGAGATTGCTTCAATCGGAAGTCTTTGCACCTTTGCTGCAGGTGAGTATCTAGAGATACGAGCCGTGCCAGCATCAATTACATATTTGATGTTTGGAATAGTAAGGGAAGTTTCAGCAACGTTAGTTGCCAAGATGATTCTTCTCTTCAGGCCTGCAACCTTGCTGGTTTCAAATACTCTGTGTTGCTCAGCTGAAGACAATCTTCCGTAAAGAGGCAACACTTCGATGCCTTTTCCTAGAGCACCTGAAGTTATTCTTCCTTGAATGGCTTCTTGGGCATCTTTGATTTCTGACTCACCGGAAAGAAATACAAGAACATCTCCCTGTTCTTCAAGTAGTAGTTCATCAAGAGCACTCAGGATTCCGTCGATGTAATCTCTAGCTGTTGTGGTGGCATCGGGATCTGGATTGTCTTCCTCCTCTTGATTGATAGGACGATATCTAACCTCGATAGGAAATGTTCTTCCAGAGACTTCAATGATGGGAGCGTCATTGAAGTGCTTACTAAAAGATTCAGGGTCAATAGTTGCTGAAGTGATAATTACTTTTAGATCAGGTCTCTTTGGCAGTATTTGTTTGATGTACCCAAGAAGGAAGTCGATGTTTAGGCTACGCTCATGCGCTTCATCGATGATGATGGTGTCGTATTGCTCAAGCTTTCGGTTTCTCTGCATGGCATTTAGCAAAATGCCGTCAGTCATGACTTTCACTTTTGTTTTAGGACTTGACTGGTCTGTGAACCTAACCTGATAGCCAACTAGGTCTCCAAGATCAGCCTTTAGCTCTTCAGCAATACGTTCCGCTACTGCTCTGGCTGCAATTCTTCTAGGTTGAGTGTGAGCAATGCTATTTCTGCCCAGCTCAAGGCACATTTTAGGAATCTGGGTGGTCTTACCGGAACCTGTCGCTCCAGCAATAACAACTACCTGGTTAGTCTTGATAGCTTCCAGAATCTCGCTACGGCGAGCACTTACCGGCAGGTCTTCCGGGTAGCTGATCTTCTGGATGTTCACTAGACCAATGGTATTTGGCTCACGGCTTGAGTTTCAGGCTCAGATGACCTGCTTTTACTCAGAGTTAGGGGCCTAATTCTGTTTCGTTCTGATTACGGGCAAATACTTGCTGGGTTTATCGGGTAATCTCGAATAATAATGAAAAGATGTGCAATTTGCGCTGATTAACAATGGAGGTTGGCTTGAACATCGCCCTCAGAACCGCAATGGGTGGATTCGGTCGAATCTTAGCCGCGCTAATTATTCTTTTCTCCATTTTTGGTGGGCCCCTTCTCTCTCAAGCCTCTGCTGCTCCAACCGATGGTTCGGCACTTCTGATTAAGGGAACTGTCAAGAATGAAAAGAAGCCTGTTGAGGGGGTGGAGTTTCGAATCACCGGTAACGGTGTTGATGAGATTGCCACTTCTGACTCTGAGGGAAAATGGCAGCTTCAGGTCGAAAAGAAAGGCATCTACAAAGTAGAAATCTTGCTCGAGTCTCTGCCTGAAGGCGTTGGACTTCGAGATCCTGAAGCAAACATCCGTGAAGCAAACCTAACTTTTACAAACACCGCCGCTGTTCTTTTCCCTCTGGGTAAAGACACTAGAGTGATTCAACCTCTGAGCGACCAGATAATAATTCGTCTCTTTGCTGGCCTAAACCTTGGATTACTTTTGGCGGTTGCTGCTATCGGAATCTCCCTAATTTTCGGAACCACTGGGCTCAACAACTTTGCCCATGGTGAAATGGTTACCTTTGGTGCTCTGTTCACCTGGCTATTCCATGTTGAACTCAAGATGCCTCTTCTTCTGGCTGCTGCCATAACCATCGCTCTCAGTGCTACCTTCGGTTGGATACAAGACTCTGCCCTTTGGAAACCGCTTCGAAAGCGCAGACTAGGACTCAACCAGATCATGATTGTGTCTATTGGACTGTCAATCATTCTTCGCCAGCTGTACATCCTCTTTTTCGAAGGTGGGACAAAGGTTCTATCTAGCGAATACGACAAGGTTGTCTTAGGGCCTATAAACACCACTAGCACCTCTATTTGGTCGATGGCCCTGAGTGCAGCAGCCCTTGCTTTCGTAGCTTGGTTCTTGACCAGAACCAGAATCGGTAAAGCTGCTCGTGCAGTTTCAGATAATGCAGCGCTAGCGGCAGCTACTGGAATCAATGTGGAGCGCATCATCAGAATCGTTTGGGTAATGGCTGGAGCACTTACCGGCTTCGCAGGTATTCTCTACGGACTTCAGTTCCAAGCTAACTACTTACTAGGTGCGCAGATTCTGCTGCTCTTGTTTGCATCGGTTACCCTCGGTGGTCTAGGCAAGGCTCTTGGAGCTACTGTAGGTGCAATTATCATCGGCTTCGTTGTTGAGCTATCAGCGCTGATCATTCCTATTGACCTCAAGTACGCTGCGGCTCTGATCATCCTCATTGTTGTATTACTAGTTCGCCCACAAGGTGTTCTTGGCAAAAAGCAGAGAATCGGATAGGTAAATGGACATTCTGAAAATTTTTACTCTCGCAATTGGAGAGATGCTAAGTCCAACCACAATCACTTTCGTGCTTTGTGCTCTGGGTTTGGCCGTACACTTTGGCTTCACTGGGCTGCTGAACTTCGGGCAAGCAGCCTTTGCGGCCGTTGGAGCCTACGGAATGGTAATCAGCATCGACACCTTTAAGTTGCCATTGTTCTTGGCCATTCTTGTGGGCTTAGTCTGCTCGGTTCTATTCGCATTAATTCTCGGTATTCCAACGCTTCGCCTTCGCGCTGACTACCTGGCTATTGTGACTATTGCGACGGCCGAAGTATTTAGGTACTTTATGACCACAATTGGCTTTTCTAACGTCACCGGTGGTTCAAACGGACTAAGCCAGTTTGGTTCTGAGTTCTGGGCACTAAATCCAATACCTGAAGGCAACTACAACTTTGGTTTTGCAACTTACCGAGCCGATCAGTTATACGTCTTGATGGTTGGGTGGGGTGCGGTAATAATCGGTGCACTGATCTTGCGTCTTCTTATGCGCTCACCTTGGGGCCGCGTACTAAAGGGTATCCGTGAAGATGAGGATGCTGTTAGAAGCCTTGGCAAGAACGTATTCTTCTATAAGTTGCAAGCTTTGATTATCGGTGGTCTATTCGCAAGCGTAGGAGGCATGATCTTTGTGCTCAACCTATCTAACGTGCAGCCTCAGGTTTGGACCACAAACTTCACATTTACTATCTGGTCGATTCTCCTGCTGGGTGGAGCTGCAACTATCCTGGGCCCAATCGCTGGTGGAATGATCTTCATCGCAGTGATTAGCGTCACCCAAGGACTGATGAGCGGATTAGTTGAGCTTGGCTTGCTTCCGTTCTTAACCCAACCTGATATTGCTCAGATTCGCTTACTGTTGATCGGACTATCACTTATGTTGCTCGTGATATTTAGACCACAAGGTCTCTTTGGAAACAAAAAGGAGACCCAGTTCAATGTCTAAATCAAAAGACCTAGCCATAGATCAAATCTGCATTGGCGATATTGCACCAGGTTGCCGCAAGGTAGACCCGATTCTCATTGCAGATGGTGTCAAGCGTCAGTTTGGTGGACTCACTGCTGTTGACGTTGAGCACGTCGAGATACCCCGAGGCCTTATCACCGCTCTTATCGGTCCCAACGGTGCGGGCAAAACAACATTCTTTAACTTGCTTACTGGTTTTGATAAACCAAACCAGGGTAACTGGTCATTTGAAGGCAGGAATCTAGCTGGCTTGTCCCCTTACAAAGTTGCTCGTTTAGGAATGATTAGAACCTTCCAGCTCACCAAAGCTCTGAGCCTACTTACAGTAATTGAAAACATGCGTCTTGGTGCACAAAAGCAACCAGGTGAGAGCTTCCTAACTGCTCTGATTCGGCCACTATGGATTCGACGTGAGAAGGAAATCACTGAGGTTGCTGACACGCTGCTCAAAAGATTCAAGTTGGATGCTAAGCGCGAAGATTACGCAGCGAGCCTCTCTGGTGGACAGAGAAAGCTTTTGGAGATGGCGCGTGCTCTAATGAGTGAGCCTAAGCTCATCATGCTAGACGAACCAATGGCGGGTGTGAACCCAGCCCTAACTCAGAGCCTTCTGGACCACATAAAAGACCTCAAAGCTAACGGCACAACCGTTCTCTTCGTTGAGCACGATATGCACATGGTCCGACACATAAGTGACTGGGTCATCGTAATGGCAGAAGGCAAAGTAGTTGCTGAGGGTCCGCCTGCAACAGTGATGAAAGATCAGGCTGTGATTGACGCCTACCTAGGTGCTCACCACGATAGCGACCTTGGTGCTTTAGCCAAGCCTGCCGCATCACGTTCAACCAAGAAAGGCGACACAAAATGAATAGTCGCGAATTAGTTGTACACGCTGATGACTTAGTCGCTGGTTACCTACCTGGGATCAACATTCTCAATGGTTGTAGCCTAACCGCGTACCAAGGTGAACTGATTGGAATCATTGGGCCAAACGGTGCGGGTAAATCAACGTTGCTAAAAGCTATCTTTGGGCAAGTAAACATTAGATCGGGTCGAGTACTCCTCAAAGGAGATGACATCACTGGGCTAAAGGCAAACAAGTTAGTGGAGAAGGGTGTTGCCTTCGTGCCACAAACAAACAACGTGTTTCCTAGTTTGACCATTGAAGAGAATCTCGAGATGGGTGTTTTCCAAACTCCAAAACGATTCAAAGAGCGCTTCGAGTTTGTTACTGAGCTATTCCCTGATCTAGCCAAGCGCAAGAACCAACGTGCTGGCTCTCTATCAGGTGGTGAACGTCAGATGGTTGCAATGGGTCGTGCACTTATGACTGACCCTTCAGTCCTATTGTTAGATGAACCTTCAGCCGGACTATCCCCGGTTCGACAGGACGAAACCTTTATTCGAGTCAAGGAAGTCAATGCCGCTGGAGTAACTGTCATCATGGTTGAACAGAACGCTCGTCGTTGCCTTCAGATCTGTGACCGTGCTTATGTCCTAGACCAGGGTAAAGACGCTTACACCGGAACAGGCCGTGATCTTCTAAACGATCCAAAGATGGTTGAGCTTTACCTAGGTAATCTAGCTGAACTCTAGAAATCAAACATTGCTAAAAAGAATCCCCCGAGCTTATGCTCGGGGGATTCTTTTGTTTTGAATTGCGAGTTACTCTACAGAGTTACCGGCTACAGCCTCAATAAAGACTGGCTTACCGTCTGTACCGTACTGGTAGATACCGATTGAAGCACCTGTTGGGTCTCCATTTTCATCGAACTCGATTGGGCCAGAGAAGCCTTCGTAGTCAATGTCTTTACCGGCCTTGATTGCAGCTAGACCTTCAGCGAAAGTAGAAACCTTCTCGCCACCAGTTGAAACTGAAATCATGTTTGCAGCAATTGCTTCACCTGAGTCGTTCTTAGCCTGCTCAGCAGCAAGTGCTAGAAGCATAACTGCGTCATAGGTTTCAGCAAGGTATGAGAACTCAACTAGTTCTTCACCGTAGTTCTCTAGGTAAAGTGCAGCTGCACGAGACTTTAGGTCCTCGTTTAGTTCGCCACCAGGAAGAGTACCTCTTGCACCCTCTAGGTAAGGAGCAAAGCTCTCTGCCTCGTAGTTAGCTAGGTTTCCGTCTACTAGGAAGATATCGCTACCTGGGAAGCCTTTCTTCTCTAGAGCTGGAGCAATCTTCTTGAACTCATCGTATGAGATAACTAGAAGTGAGTCAGCGCCTGCTGCTACTGTCTGGTCAACGATTGTGTCGAAGTTTGACTCTGCCTCAGGGAAAGATAGCTCTGAAACAATGGTTGCACCAGCTGCTTCTAGAGTTGCCTTTGCCTCAGCTACTAGTCCCTCACCGTATGGGCTCTGCTGGTAAATGATTGCAACGTTTTCCTTACCGGCTGCAACAATCTGGTTTCCAACAATTGCACCCTGAAGAAGGTCGCTAGGAGCTGTGCGGAAGTAGTATCCGCCGTCTTCCCAAGTTGAAAGGTCAGGTGCAGTGTTTGACATTGAGATCTGCACAACATTGGCCTTGGTGATCTGGTCGATGATCAAACGAGTGACACCAGATGCAGCTGCACCAACGATTGCGTCAACTCCTGAGTCAAGCAACTCAGTTGCTGATGCTGGTGCGATAGCAGGGTTGTCGCCATCGCTTGAGTCCTTTAGTGTCCATTCGACAGGCTTGCCTAGAACTCCACCAGCTGCGTTGATGTCGGCGATTGCCAAGTCAACACCAGCAATTTCAGGTGGGGATAGGAAAGCGAGAGCACCGGTTAGAGGAAGAATTCCACCAATCTTTAGTACACCGTCTCCAGCCGCGTATTGCGACGGGGTTGAGCAACCAGAAAGTGCTACTGCTGTGGCGGTAACCACTGCTAGAACACCCGCTAGTTTCTTCTTTGAGAATGCGGTCATATATATTTCCTTTTCGGGATTTGTTTGCCCATCTACGTCAATAGGCAAGCGTCAGGTTAGTCTGAAACGCTTGGATAAAGCATAGCCAACACATTAGGCATAAATCCAACTGTGACGAAACATTTATTTGGGAACTTGGAAAAGTTATCGTAAAGAAACATTAGGGAAGAGGCGTTGTTTAGGCCCGAAGCCTACGATTTGCCCTCTTTGTTTTTAGCGCATCAGAGGTTAAGGTCAGCAATGCTACCCAGACCAGAATGAAGCCGAACCATCGCGCAGTTGACATTTGCTCCTGAAACACCGTTAGACCCAATACAAACTGGATGCTAGGGGTCATGAACTGCATAAACCCAATCCAGCTAAGGGGCAGGTTCTCGGCCGCTGTCCCAAAAAGAATCAAAGGAATTGCCGTCATGATTCCGAAGAATGCCAGCCCAGCCACTCCATGCCAACCGTTTGAGAGGATCTGTAGACCAGGAGCAAAGCTCGAAACAATCACGGCTTGGATGATTGCCACCGGGAGCAGAGCACCCGATTCTATGGCATAAGAGTTCAACGGGGTAACTTGACCACCCAGTTTGTTTTTAGCCAAACCATAAATTCCGAACGTAACGGCCAAGGTCAAAGCCACCCATGGAAGATGCCCGTAGTCGATGCTAAGAACAGTGACAGCAATTGCCCCCAGCCCAACAGCAACCCATTGAATTGAGTTAAGTCTCTCTCGCAAGAAGAAAACAGCGAGCACAATGGTCACCAAAGGATTTATGAAGTATCCCAGTGATGTTTCTATTACTCGACCAGATGCAATACCTATTACATAGACCTGCCAGTTAATCATGATCAAAACAGAGCTCAGGCCAATCCAGCCAAGCATTTTTCGGTTTTTGAATACGGCTCTAAGTGAAACCCATGATCGAGTTACAGAAATAAGAACAACGGCAGTTGCGAATCCAAAGACAATTCGCCAAACGACAATCTCCCAAGGATTAGCAAAAGAAGCTAACCCGGCGATGATTAGAGGAAAAGACCCCCAAATAAAGTAAGCGGTGAGGCCAAGCCCTAAACCTTTAGCTACGTTCTTCACGTGCGCTGGCTTTACCTCTGCTTCGTTTACACTCACCAATACAACCTATCGCCAGAGACTAACTAGGACGCCAACTAAGTAACAATGCACTGACCAAAAAGTTGAATGCCCCAGCCGTGGAGGGCTGGGGCATTCGTGGCTAGTGAGGGATTCGAACCCCCGAAGGCTGAGCCGGCTGATTTACAGTCAGATCCCTTTGGCCGCTTGGGTAACTAGCCAGCGCTCCCGGCCGCCTGTAATCAGCCGGACGGGTGCTTCTAAAGAATACCTGAAACTAAGCCCTCACCGCCAATTGGCAATATGCTACGAAAAGGTTCCAATTTTGCTGAATTACCTGTAACTGCATGTCAGGCTAGGTAGATTACAGAGAGATTTGCATACATTTACAGTAAAAGGATTTACCAATGGCAGGCATAGTTGATGTTGCTCGAGAGGCTGGGGTCTCAACAGCAACCGTTTCAAGAGCACTAAGTGGCAAAGATTACGTCTCAGTTGAGACTAAGGAACTGGTTCAGTCAGTAGCTGATCGTCTGGGATATGTCCCTTCGGCCTCTGCATACACACTCGTTACCGGTAGAACTAAGAACATCGGTGTTGTGGTTCCTTATGTTGATCGCTGGTTCTTCGCAACAGTCCTAGAAGCCATCGACCGAGAACTAGTCGCTGCCGGCTACGACGTTACTTTGTATAACCTCTCCTCCGGTGATGATCACCGTAAGTCCATCTTCACTAAGTCCCTACCTCGCAAAAGGGTGGATGCAGTTATCTGTGTTTCGGTCAAGATGAGTGAAGAAGAGATTGCTGCTCTAACCAAAGTGAATAAGCCTCTGGTTTCTCTGGGTGGTTCAGTACAAGGTGCTAAGACAATTAGGATCAATGACCAGGCAGCTGGATCTCTAGCCACCAACCATTTGATCTCCATGGGACACACCAAGATAGCCATGATTGGTCAAAGTGAAGCAACGGATAACTTCTATAAAGTCTTTGACGTTAGAAAAGTTGGTTACCAGGAAGCTCTAAAGGTCGCTGGCATTGAACCAAGACCTGGTTGGTACCGAGCTGTTCCACGCTATGCGATTAGTGAAGGATATGCAGCAGCTAAAAATCTCCTAGGTGATCCTCACAACGCACCAACAGCTATCTTTGCTTCTTCTGATGAGCTGGCTGTTGGAGTCTTGCTTGCTGCTAAAGACCTAGGTCTAAATGTTCCTGCAGACCTTTCTATTGTTGGTGTCGATAATCACGAGTTGGCTGATTTCTTTGGGATTACAACCATCAACCAGAACGTTGTTGGCCAAGGTGAACTCATTGCAAAGACCATGCTTGAACTTTTAGATAACCCTGATCAAAAGGTCCCTGACCTAACTGAATGGCCTATTGAACTCATAGTTAGATCTAGCACCGCTAGAGCCTCTTCTGACGGCTTAGTTCGTTAGAATCACAGTTATGGCAGATTCATCATTCGACATAGTCAGCAAAGTTGACAAGCAAGAAGCGTCTAACGCTCTAACTCAGGCACAAAAAGAAATTGAACAGCGCTACGACTTTAAAGGTGTTGGCGCATCAATTGAATGGTCAGGCGACAAGATCCTGATGAAAGCAAACAGCGAAGAACGAGTAAAGGCAGTTCTCGATGTTTTCCAGAGCAAGCTAGTCAAGCGCGGTATCTCTCTAAAGAGTCTTGATGATGGCAAGCCTTTTGCTTCAGGTAAGGAATACCGCATTGAAGCAACACTGAAGGATGGCATTGAACAGCCTCAGGCTAAGAAGATTGCAGCAATCATTCGTGAGCAGGGGCCTAAGTCGGTCAAGGCAAATATTCAGGGTGATGAGTTGAGAGTTGTCAGCAAGAGCCGTGATGATCTTCAGGAAGTAATGGAGCTGTTGCGTTCAAGTGATCTTGAGATTGACGTTCAGTTCACTAACTATCGCTAATTACTCTGGAATGTAATCTCTATTTAGAGTTATCTTCTTATGTCTGTTGGCAACAACACCGCTAATCACACCAGCAATAGCAAACGTAACTATTGGGAAAATCATTGCCAACGGTAGTGATGAAGCATCGATTAGTGAACCCATAGCCATCTTGGCGAAGATAACAACAATTGTGTTGAACAACAATAAACGACTAAGTGCTTGAGCTGTTGAAAGGCCTTCAACATTTCCTGCCATGCTGAAAAACCCTGGCACCATAGATGAAATACCAAGACCTGCAATAGCGAAGAAAACACAGAGCATTAGTAGAGCTAGATCTTGATTCACACCAGCAAGTGTTGCTGATGAATAAACAGCAATCGCAAGAGCAATAGATCCGAAGATGCCACCAACTTGTGAAAGCCTTGCAACGTTGTATTTCTCAGTCAGTCTGGAAATCGAGAAGCGACCAACAATCATTGCAATAACGAAGATTGTGTAAGGCCAAGCTGCTCTTGAAGAATCTAGGTTTAGAACCTCTTTGCCGTAAACACTTGACCAGTCCATAAGAACAAGTTCAGGCCACATACCCATGAAGCCACCAACGGCCAGAAGCCAAAGGTAAGGTGGAGTCTTTAGCCAAGAGATACGCTCGGCTGGAACATCTCTATCTACAGAGTCACTTTCAGCAGGGGCAAGCATGTGTCTTACTGCCCACATAAATAATCCTAAGCAGAGCATCGGCATTAGGAACATCTGCAGCTTTAGTGGAGTGAAGGCAGCAATGATGCTGGAAACTCCGGCAGAAGCAGCTGCTCCAATACTCCAAGAACCGTGGAAGCTTCCAAGTAACACCTTGTCCACTCGCTTCTGGAACATAACCGCTTGTGAGTTCAGAGCAATGTTGAAAACACTGATAGCAAAAGAAAGCATGAAGTTTAGAACTAGGAATAGCCACCACTGAGTTGGATAAGGCAGTGCTAGCAAAATGGCGATGAAGGCGAAGCTTGAGTATTTGATAATCGGTGTTGTTCCGAATCGAATAACTAAACGACTTGTGAATAGCAGTGGAACTAGGGAACCTGCTCCACCAAAACCAATGATTGCTCCCCATAGTTCTTTAGAGACTTCTAGGTTCTCAATAAACTCGGGAATACGAGGCATCCATGAAAGAGTTGCGAAGCCTTGAGTAAAGAAAGTGATCATTAGAGCAAACTGAGCAGTCTTTGCTCTGCTGTCTGATATTCCCTTGTTCTTAGTCATCCTTATTGGTTCTTAAATGCTGCTTTTAGGAAGTCTTCGCGTTCAACTAACTTGATTCGCTCACGATCTTGAGCAGCACCAAGAGCTTTTTCAGTTGCATCAATCTTTAGCCATTCAGGCCAGCCGAGGAACTGAACTCCCTTAGAAGTAAGTAACTGAACAACATCATCTTCATCAGCATGAGCAGGAGTCCACCAGGTGTCTCTATCAGCTATGACGCAAGCAATTGTTTCCATAGCATCGCTCTTAGTGTGACCAATAAGACCGATAGGGCCACGCTTGATCCAACCGGTTGCATAGATACCTGGGATGTGTTTACCGCTGTCATCTAATACTCGACCAGCTTCGTTAGTAATAACACCATGCTTGTGATCAAAAGGAATTGAATCTAACTTAGAACCAAAGTATCCAATAGCTCGATAAACAGCTTGAACTTTGAACTCTCTAATTTCACCAGTTCCAGTAACACCACCAGAACCATCAAGTTCAGTTCTTTCAATTCTCAAACCAACTACTTTTCCATCTTCACCAAGTATTTCTTTAGGTGAACTAAAGAAATGCAGGTGAAGCCTCTTTGTCGCCCCAGTAGTTTCCTTACCTCTGTGACTCTCAAGGGTGTTTACCATAACTCTGGTTTGGTTATTCGTGTCAATTGCTTCTTGAGATCCTGCATCGTATTTGAAGTCTTCGTCATAGACGATGGTGTCAACACCGGCAATGTCACATGCTTCACGAAGTTCTAGTGGGGTGAACTTAACTTGAGCTGGTCCTCTTCTACCAAAGACGTGAACATCAGTAACAGGAGAAGCAAGTAGTCCTTGATACACATTGTCTGGGATATCGGTTGATAGAAGATCTGCTGGTTGCTTAGCAAGGATTCTGGCAACATCGAGGGCTACGTTTCCATTTCCTAGGACAGCAACTTCCTTAGCGTTTAGCGGCCAGGTTCTAGGGAAATCTGGATGAGCGTCATACCAGTTCACGAAGTCAGCTGCACCATAGCTACCATCTAGTTCAACTCCTGGAATATTTAGGGTTGCATCTTTGATAGCACCGGTTGAAAAGATAACTGCGTTGTAATGGCTCTTTAGTTCATCAAGAGTGATGTCTGTTCCGTACTTGACGTTACCGAAGAATCGAATGTCTCCTCTATCTAGAACTTCATAGAGAGCCCTGATGATTCCTTTGATTCTTGGGTGATCAGGAGCAACTCCATAGCGTACTAGGCCATAGGGTGCTGGTAGCAAATCGAACAGGTCGATGCTCACATCAAAGTCTCTTTCAGCTTTGATGATTAGATCGGCTGCATAGATTCCGGCAGGGCCAGCACCAACAATAGCTAGACGCATTTTGTTCAAGTTAAATCAAATCCTTTTATTTACTGGTTACGGTCAACAACGGCTTCAGCGAATACTCGCAAGGCATCTTTGACCGGTGAATCTGGTAGTGGGGCTAAGGCTTCAACGGCCTCTGCTGCCCAAGTCCTAGCCATCTGATAAGCCTCTTCGAGAGCTGGGTGCTCCCTAAGTTTGCCCACCACCAATGCTAACTGGGCGTCATCTTCAAGACCCCCATCAATTATCTCAATAAGTTCACGGGCTTTAGGGTCAGTCTCAGCGTGTGCTCTAAGAATAAGGGTTGGCATGGTTGGTACGCCTGCTCTGAGGTCTGTGCCAGGGGTCTTACCTGAATCATCTGATGCAATGTCAATAACATCGTCAATCAACTGGAAGGCAACTCCTACCTTCTCACCATAGATTCTCATTGGTTCACGATATTCATCAGGACCATCACCATAGACAACACCAAGTTCAGCACTAGCTGCAATCAATGATCCAGTCTTATCGGCAAGAACTTGAATATAATGAGCAATAGGGTCTTCGTTATCTTGAGGACCTAGGGTTTCATGCAGTTGACCTAAACAAAGTCTTTCAAAAGTGTCTGCTTGCAAAGAAAGAGCTTTGCCACCAAGACGGCTAACAATCTGTGATGCTCTTGCAAATAACAAGTCTCCAGTCAAGATAGCAACGCTGTTACCCCAGATTTCATGAGCGGTTGGAACACCTCTGCGCATTGGTGCTCTGTCCATCACGTCATCGTGATACAGAGTTGCTAGGTGAGTTAGTTCAACAACAACTGCCGCTTTGATTACTTCCTCTTTTGAATCATCACCAAGAGCTGCTCCTAGAAGTACAAGTACAGGACGAAGTCTCTTGCCACCTGCTTCAAGTAAATGTCTTGATGTCACATTGGCAACTGGATCCGTGTGAGTGACTGACTTTAGTAGTTCAACCTCAACCTGCTCTAAGCCAGACTGAATCTTTTTCAGCAGGGCTTTGTCTACTACTTTGCGTAGCTGAGGAGGTAATACTATTTTGTTCATTTAGTCGCTTTCTTAGCGCTGTGAAGGGCAACAATTCCAAAGTTTAGGTTTTTGTATTTCGCATCTTTGAATCCAGCTTCAACCAACCATTGAACTAAGACCTCTTGCTTAGGCCAAGCAGCGATAGATTCTGAAAGATAGTCGTAAGCACCTTTGTTCTTAGCAAGGAGCTTACTTAGGGTTGGCAATATGTTTGCTAGATACCAACGATAAAGTGAACCAATAACTGGAGTCCTCACGTGAGAGAACTCACAGATAACAACTACCCCACCCGGCTTTAGAACTCTAAGCATTTCGGCAACAGCCTTCTTAGGGTCAACTACGTTTCTAAGTCCAAACGAAATAGTTACTGCATCAACTGAAGCATCAGCGAAAGGTAACTTGGTTGCATCAGCAAAAACAAATTCAAGGTTTGGGTGGCGCTTTCTACCAACAGCGAGCATTCCCTCACTAAAGTCACTCGCTATTACTTTGACTCCAGGTTTAGCAAAGACAACTGATGAAGAGCCTGTACCAGCAGCGAGATCCAAAACAGTTTGTCCGCTTTGTGGGTTTACAGCCTTAAGTACTTTTCTTCGCCATAGGCGGTCCTGACCAAAGGAAAGGAGGTCATTGGTGCGGTCGTAACTTTCAGCAACCGAATCAAACATGGCTGCGACTTCTGCCGGCTTTTTGGCCATATCTGCTTTATTCACTAGCCAAGTCTAATCTTTGGCTGGTTGAGTATCTACTGCCCCGAGGTGGAAAGATATATCCTCTTTCGTCTTCTGCTTCTAAAGGTGCTTACGCTAGTGATTGCGAATAGCACAAGTGCTGCTATGCCTAGGCCTAGTCCAAAAACCATGGCTCCATCCATAAACTCATCGGCTGGTGTTCTAGTGGTTTGCTCGATGGATTTAATTGGGATTGGTGCGTGTCTATATGGGTCTAGGTTCGACTTCTGATCTTGGCTAACCAGACCCAGCTTCTCAAGAGCTGTGTCTAGCTCTGGAGACATATCCCACTTATAGGCCTGTCCAGATGGATCGGTTGGTAATACGAAGATGTTTGGGTCTGATGGCTGACCCATCCTGATAACAACAGGCGGGATTACTATTCCAGAGTGATCTTCATTTCCATACTCAATCTCAGAGTGCAGATTCAATAACTCTTGCTCCTCATTGAGGTAGCCATAGATGTCAACGATTGATGGATCTGGCTCTGTTTCAGTGGCAAAGGAGGCAACCGGAACCGATAATCCGGTTAGGAGCAATGCGGCGGTTAGGGTATTTAGAACTTTCCGCACTCGGCACTCCTCTCACTGTTTTAGACTTCAAGTGACCTGTCTTTAGGATATCCCAGTAAAAAGAGAGTCTTTTAGGCTCGCTGAGGATTTCACAGAAAACGTACAGAACAAGGTTTGGAAAGATTTAGTTGACTCTCAAGGTGCACTCAAGGCTAATAGCAGCCCATGAGCTAGGCCTAAACGAGGATTACTCCTTCGCCGACCTACTAGGAAACAACAGCTCGGCCTTCATCTATGAAAAACAAGGCCTTATCGGCTGGGGCGAAGCCCTAAAGCTAGAGACAGCAGGTCCCAATCGAATCCTCGAGTTAGATGCCAAGTGGCGAGAAGTAGCTTCTCAAGCAGAGATCACAGATGAGGTCAATCTCCCAGGATCTGGACTTATCTCCTTTGGTTCTATCGCATTCTCTGAGCACAGCAAGACCACAAGTGTTCTTGTAATTCCTCAGGTTGTAATTGGCAAGCGTGATAGGGCACTATGGCTAACAACCATCAACATCAGTGAAGCCGATGTTCTCAAGCTCATCAACCTAGAGAGCATCTTCACTCCTGCTCACTTTGAGCCAGGGCAGATCACTCCTGAAAAATACAAACTCAATGTTGATCAGGCTCTTGAAGCAATCTCTTCTAAGAACATCGAGAAGGTAGTTCTTGCTAGAGATCTAAAAGCTCAGGTATCTAAAGATTTCAACATCAATCCAGCTCTTCGAAAGCTTGAGAAGAAGTTTGATACTTGTTTCATTTACTCTGTCGCTGGCCTATTCGGAGCAAGTCCTGAACTGTTGGTCAAGGTTTATCACTCAGAATTTAGTGCTCGAGTCTTAGCCGGAACAGCAGGTCGAGGAACAGACCCTGGTGTTGATCAAGCCATTGGTGCTGCTCTAAATGAATCACCTAAGAACAGAGCAGAGCATAAGTATGCAATTGATTCACTTGTTGCATCTCTAAAAGTATTCAGCGAAGAGATAACTGTTGATACAGAACCATTCAGTATTGCTCTGCCTAACCTCTGGCATCTAGCCAGTGATGTGAAGGCTAGCTTGAACTCAGATTCAACTTCACTACAAGTGGTGAGTGCTCTACATCCTTCAGCAGCTGTTGCTGGAACTCCTAGAGATAAAGCTTTGGAAGTCATTGAAGAAATAGAGAATGTTGATCGTGGCAGATACGCAGGACCAGTTGGGTGGCTAGGTGCTGATGGTGATGGTGTCTGGGCTATTGCTCTTAGAGGAGCTCAGTTAGAAAACGGAACACTAACTGCGTTTGCTGGTTGTGGAATTGTTGCAGGATCAGATCCTGAGGCAGAGCTTGCTGAAGCAGTTCTAAAGTTCAAACCTATTGTTGATGCGCTTAGCTAATCCAACACAACTTCAATAACAACGCGGCCAGAAATAGATAGCGCTGATTCAAACTCTTCCACTGTCTTTGGATTGACATATTGCCACCCGTAAGCGTCAGCTAGTTTACACATATCAACATTCTGTGGTGTCTGGAAGATTCTCTTGAACATGTTTGCTTCAACACTTTGAGCAACTTCTAAATTTCTAAAGATTTTTCCACCGTTATCGTTTGCAACAATAATCTGCAGATTCAGTTCCCCATCATTAGGGTCAATTGCTAAAGAGCCAACATCATGCAGGAAGGTTAGATCACCCATCAATGCTCTTACCTGCTTATCTGGTTCTTGAATAGCGATACCGGTAGCAGTTGCAATAGTTCCATCAATACCTGATAGTCCACGGTTAGCCCAAGCTCTTACTTCTAACCTTGGAGCGCAAAAGTCTGCTTCTCTAATTAGCTGAGATGCTCCTAAGACCAGGATGGTGTTATCTGCTGGAGATTTCTCCCAAGTCTTAGCGATGATTGCATGTCTATCAAGAGAAGAGCTAGTTCCGATGTGATCTGGTTCACTCAGCCAAGCTTTCAACCACTCTGGATTAGAAGTTCCTTCAATCAGTTCAGTAACCTTGGTCACTTCATTACCAATAGAGAATGAACCCATTTGTCCTTCACGGACAAAGACTTTGATGTCTTCTCTTTTTAGTAAGGCAATGATTGGTCGACTGAGAGTCGGCTTGCCATAAACAATGACCTGCTCTATTTGCTTTAGTAAGTCAAAGTTGTTTGCAAGCAGTGTTCGATAGCCAATCACAGATGCAGCTAGATGTCTTACTCCAGATGTTGGCTCTGCGAAGACTGGAAGATTCAGGCTCTGTATTTCAGCAAGGTGTGATCCAGCATTAGCACCAGCAACAATAACTGTTGGCTTAGTGAGGTCTAACTTGAAGGTACTGTCATTTGTTGTTTCTTCTGCCAAGACTTTTTCATCAGCAGCCCAGATCTCTTCGAGTATGTCTGCTGCATTAGGAGTTACCGAAGATAGTGGTTCGATGAACTGTAAGTTCAGTTGAACTGGTTGGGCTCTTTTGCCCCAAGCACGTAGGACTGCCTTCTCAACTAGTTCTTTAGCTAATTGAGGAAGTCTTGGAATGTCTTCTGATGTTGGAGCTGGAACATCAATACATTCAATGACAGCATCAGCAAAGATACCTACCTGGTTTGTAGTTTGATTAGCGCCTTTATCTCTTAGCTCTGCTGGTCTGTCTGCTGTTAGCAAGATAAGTCCTAGACCTGAGTGATGGGCTTCAAGAACAGCGGGATGAAGATTAGCAACTGCGGTTCCTGAGGTAGTGATGATTACTTGAGGTCCGCCATAGACAGCAGCACCTAAAGCACCAAAGCCTAAAGATCTCTCATCGATACGAACATGGAGGTTAGCTTTGCCAGCTTCTGTAACTTGAGCTGCAGCAATTGCTAATGCTTGAGATCTTGCTCCTGGCGCTAACCAGAAGTCTCTTCCCCAGGCAGCTAGTTCAGCGATTATGTGTGCTGAAAATATCTGGGCGGGAGATTCCGTCATGCTAATTGTTGTTATCTCTTCTGAAGCGATTACCGAGATCTCTTAGGAAGTCGGCATCGTCATCAGGAGCAACCGGTCTTGAGCGCTTAGCTCCCTGACCTGAATCTCCATCAATTGGTCGACCAATGGTTATGTATAGTAGACCACCGATGATTGGCACGAATAGACAAAGTAATACCCAAACAAACTTAGGCAATACTCTTACCTGGTTTTTATTAGCGCTGGCGGCATACACGGTAGTGAAAATCTGGAAGATTACCACCGCAACGAGGAGTGCTAGTTGGATTCTTGTCATGGGTCAATTCTATCCGAGCAGGAAACATAGACTAAAGCCATGAGAAATGTTTGGGTAAAGTACACAGTTATCAGACTTGGTGTTTTCATTGGACTATGCGTGCTCTTCGGTGTTCTAGGCATGCCATGGCTAGCAACAGTACTGTTTGCAGCCACTCTCTCATTCGCCTATTCCCTATTGTTCCTAAGTGGGCTCAGAGACCAAATCAGTAAGCAAATCTTTGAAAAACGCAACAACACCCTAGGTTCTGGAGATGCTGAAAGCGACCTAGAGAACGAGATTGTAGATCTAGAAGCCAAGAGTAAAAAGACCGTAACAGACACCGATAGCAAATAGCAGGGTCGTCAAGGTAGTTAGCTGCAAGACCAGTATTTGATCTTTAGGCTTTGTCGCAGACACAGCCATGATGTTGATAATCAGAACTGGTAGCAACAGCAGGTTCACTAGGAACACTGCAGGGGCAAGAAACCAAATCGGAGCAATCAAGCTAAACGGCGCCCAGGTTAGAACAAAGAACAAACCTAAAGATATGTTCTTACCAATGCGAGTTGAAAGAGTCTTCTTCCCACTCAAGCGATCTGTCTCAATGTCTCTAATGTTGTTGATTAGAAGAACTGCTGTTGCAAACGATCCAATGGCCGCTCCACCCAGAATGCTAAGAATGTTCACCTCTAGTGTCTGAATGTAATCAGTTCCAACTGTTGCAACCAAACCAAAGAAGATAAAGACAATAACTTCACCTAAGCCTGCATAACCGTAAGGCTTCTTACCTCCGGTATAAAACCAAGCAGCCAGAATACAAACAGCCCCAACAATCACAAACCACCACTGAGCTGTAAGAACTGTAATTACTAGACCAAATACTCCCGCTAAAGCAAAGGATAGAAATGCTGCATTTCTAACTCGCTTTGGTTCAACAAAGCCACCACCGGTTAGTCTTGCAGGGCCAACTCTGTTGTCATCAGTTCCTCTGATGCCATCACTGTAATCATTTGAGTAGTTGACACCTATTTGAAGTAACAAAGCAACTGCTAGCGCTAGCAACACAAGACCAAGGTTGAACTTGCCTGCAAGTTCGCCTGTTCCTGCACCAACTAGGACCGGAGCAACTGCCAAAGGTAAAGTTCTAAGCCTTGCACCTTTGATCCATAACTTAACTTCACTCATTAGATACCTTCACTAAATAGTTCTCTCAACGCAATCAAATCTGTCTTGCCACTTGTAAGCCTTGGCAATCTATCAACTCGAATAACCCTAATTGGTTTAGCTGCTATTCCTAGTTGTTCAAACACTGCTCCAGCCATGTAATCAGCTACCTCAGGAGAACCAACATAGGCGATGCCAACACGTTCGCCCCATTCAGTTGACCGAACTGCGGTTGCTCCAACTTCAACAACCCCTGGCACACTGCCAGCTACAGCTTCCACCCTGTCAAGACTCATCTTTAGTCCACCAGAGATTATTACTCGATCTGCTCTACCCAGAATGTTAAGCAGTCCTTGTGAATCAAACTCACCGATGTCTTGAGTAACTAAGAAGCCTTCTTCATTCGCAACATCGTTAGCCAGCATGGCTCCTTTAATTGCAACTCGGTCATCTTCAACAAGTTTGATCTCAACACCATCTAAAAGCTCACCGTTATAAACACAACCACCGCTAGTTTCAGCCATGCCGTAACTCTCAACTACATTGATGTTTCTCTCTCTAAAGAAGGCCAGAACATCAGCACTAGTGGCCTGACCACCAACCAAGATTGCTGTGAAGCGCTGCAACAACTTCACTAAAAAAGGATCTTGAGAAGCTAACTGCTGCAATCTCACTAACTGGGTAGGAACCAATGATGTGAACTTAGCATCAGATGTAAGAAGAGTTGAAGACAGCGCAAATGCTTCAGGAGTAAAAGGAACAGCAGTATTCATAACAATAGGTTGAACATCAGCAAGAATTGAGCGAACTAGAACTTGAATACCTGCAATGTAATTGATCGGCAGAGTCAACAACCATTGACCTTGAGTACCAAAATACTTCTCAGTTGACTTAGCACTAGCAATCAAAGCACTTGCACTAATACTGATTCGCTTAGGTGTTCCAGTTGATCCACTGCTCTCAACGATAAGAGCTGTATTTGAATCAACAAACGAAGGTATTCCTTCAACAATTACTTTCTCCCCATTTACTTCTCTAGGTGAAATAAACACAGCACACTTACCCTCAAGGGCATCAGTTAGAGCAAGCAGAGCACCAAGCACATCATTGGCTGGGATAACTCTTACTGGGGTTTGGTTCATGAAATTAGAAGTGCCAAGGAAATGGTGACCAGTCCGGTGCTCTTTTTTCTAGGAAGCTGTCCTTACCTTCAATAGCTTCATCAGTTCCATAAGCCATACGAGTAGCTTCACCAGCAAATAACTGTTGCCCAACTAGACCGTCATCAATCATGTTCATTCCATATTTCAACAGACGAATTGACTGAGGTGACTTACCTAGAATCTCTTTAGCCCACTCAACACCTTTAGTTTCTAGTTCAGCGTGGGGAACGACTAGGTTTACAACCCCCATCTCATAGGCACGCTGTGCTGAATACTCTTGGCCTAGGAAGAAGATCTCTCGAGCAAACTTCTGTCCAACCTGACGAGCAAGATAAGCAGAACCATAGCCCGCATCAAATGAACCAACATCAGCATCTGTCTGCTTGAACCTTGCATGCTCACTAGAAGCAATAGATAGATCTGCAACAACGTTTAGTGAATGTCCACCACCAGCCGCCCAACCTGGCACTAGAGCAATAACAACCTTTGGCATAAACCTAATAAGTCTTTGAACTTCAAGAATGTGTAATCGTCCTGAACTGTTATCCCCATACTCATAACCTGCACGACCACGAACCTTCTGATCTCCACCAGATGAGAAAGCCCAACCACCGTCTTTAGGAGAGGGACCGTTACCAGTTAGAAGAACAACACC
Organism: Rhodoluna sp.; assembly: GCA_032111565.1. Lineage (GTDB taxonomy): Bacteria > Actinomycetota > Actinomycetes > Actinomycetales > Microbacteriaceae > Rhodoluna. The sequence continues at coordinate 36,769 of JAULUM010000018.1, forward strand.
AACATCAGTAAGACCTTGAGCATGAGTAAGAGCCTTAGCAAGTTCATCTACTGTCTGCGGTCTAAAAGCATTTCTAACCTCAGGACGGTTGAAAGCAATACGAACAACCCCTAGAGATACGTGCTTGTGATAGGTAATGTCGGTCAGGCTCTCAAAACCATCAACTTCAGACCAGATAGTTGAGTCAAAGAGCTCAGATACGTGTTTGGACATACTCCTAGACTAACAATGTGGAGATAACCAACGAAATGCGCCAGCAAATACTTGAGACTGCAAGAGTCCTATCTATCCCTATGCGTATCAAGTTCAGAGGCATAACCACCAGAGAAGTACTACTATTTGAAGGCCCTAATGGCTGGGCTGAGTGGTCACCATTCACCGAATACGAAGACGAAGAAGCCAGCATCTGGCTCAAAGCAGCCATTGAGTTTGCCTTCGGCGACATCCCTGAACCAACAGTAAAGACCATCAAAGTCAATGCAACCCTGGCTGCAGTCAAAGACGTAAGAGCAGCCCTAGAACCCTTTGGCAACTTCGAAGTAGTAAAGATCAAAGTTGCCGAAACAGGACAAACTCTCCAAGACGACCTTGATCGCATTCATGAAGTCAGAAAGCACTTCCCCAATGCACGAATAAGACTCGACGCTAACGGCGGCTACGATATCGAAACAGCGCTAACAGTAGCCAAGGCGATGCATGAAGAAGGTGTTCCTCTGGAATACCTGGAGCAACCAGTAAAGACAATCGCAGAACTTGCTGAACTTAGACTCAAACTAAAACTGTTCAACATCAAAGTCGCAGCTGATGAATCAGTTAGAAAAGTAAGCGATCCTCTAGCAGTTGCCCAAGCTCACGCAGCGGATCTACTAGTTCTCAAAGCAGCACCACTAGGTGGAATAAACAACGCTCTCAAGATCTCAAGAGAAGCAGGTTTACCTGTAGTGGTATCAAGTGCTCTAGAAACATCAGTAGGAATAAGCATGGGTGCCTATCTTGCAGCAGCACTAAACAGCGACTACGCAAGTGGTCTAGCCACAGCCGCTCTTCTTACTGATGACGTAACAGACACCCCCCTAATCCCAACCAACGGTGAAATACCCGTCACAAGAATCACCCCAAACAAAAACACCCTAACCAAACTCCAAGCACCAGCAGATAGAACTGCCTGGTGGGTGGAGAGGTTAGAGCGTTGTTTGAAAGGCCTCTAAGGTTTCGAGGCTCGGACCTCGTTAATGCCAATCGCTATTGCCGCCAGTAGCCCAATTCCTGCAATAGTTGGCCCGACATCCTGCCAACCTGAGTATCCCTCAATACAGTAAGAATCCAATCCACAATTCAATACTCCTCGCAGATTGAAGTAGTAGATTGCAAAACCAATTATTGAAGTAGTTGCTGCTGTAAAAAAGAAGAGGGCCAAGCTTCTAATCGCATATGTTGTTCTGTCTTGCGCTTGTATCAATAGCTCTTGATTTGATGCTTCATAGTTTCTAGAGTCGCTTAAATAGTTAGCCGATCTAGAAGGCGTCTTTGGTTGACTTCTTGAAACGTCACCACAACCTGGGCATTCTTTCAATTTGTCCGCGCGGTAATGCCGCCCACAATCTGGGCAAGGAAACAATTCACTCATATCCCTAACACTAGTTCCCAAGTAGAAACTAGGCTGTATTTCTAAATACCTGAATAAACGTGTAATCCCTTGAAGAACAAGTTCACGATGGTGAAGTTGAAGATGATGGCTATGAAGCCGATCAGGCTTAGCCATGCTGCTCTTGTTCCATCCCAACCCTTAGTTGTTGTTGCGTGCAGGTAAGCGGCGTAAATAACCCAGATGATAAAGGTCCAGACTTCCTTGGTGTCCCAGCCCCAGAATCTGTGCCAAGCCTTATCAGCCCAGATAGCTCCTGCAATCAAGGTGAAGGACCAGAGGATAAAACCAATGATGTTGAACTGGTAGTAAGTTCTCTCCAGCTTCTCTGACTTAGGGAATACCTTTAGGAACTTGGTGAAGCCCTGTCCCGCTTTTGTCGTGGAAGCCTTGATTCTCTTGCTCTCTTTCAAGATGTGAATCAATGAAAGAGTCGCACCGATAGTAAAGAACGCCGTTGCAAGAATTGCAACGCTTACGTGGATAACTAGCCAGTAGTCCTGAAGAGCCGGAAGAAGAGATTCAACCTGAACATAGAACAGGGTGTTAGCTGAACCAATGACTAGAACAACGAAACCAGCTAGGAATGAAGATATGAACTTGAGATCCTTGAAAATCAAGGTGATCATGAACATGGCTGAAACGACAAATGCTCCAGAAATAGAGAACTCATACATGTTGGCCCATGGCACACGGTTCGCAGCAATACCTCGTGTTACTACTCCAACACCGTTAGCAATGACACCTAGACCAAATAGAACCAAACCAATGGTGTCTAAACGATTAGCGAACTTATCTTTCTTACCCTTGCCACCTGCTCTTTTAGTTAGAGCCCAGGTTAGAACAATGAATGCGAATGCGTAGAAAGTCAGTGCAACAAGAACAATGATTCTTGAAAGGGTAGCGAGTTCTGGGTTTAGTGCAATTTCTGGTGTCATTTACTCTTCTTCTTTAGTGATTTGGCAACGTCTTTTACTAGCTTGTCTAGTGCTTTATCTTTCGACTTGGTTAGTGCTCCAACTTCAACACTGTCCTTAGAGATTTTCACCCACACTCTTCTTCGAGGAATGATGAGCATTAAGACTAAAGCAAACAGGGTTGATAGAGCGAAAATCAGAACCCAGATATCTAGCGGGTTATAAGTAATGTCAATCGAGGCAAATCTCTTGATGTCTTTCCACTCAACAGTTCCAAGATCACCTGGTAATGCAACTGTCTCACCGTAAGAAAGTCTTAGGGCTTTAGTTCCGCTCTTGCCTCCAGCAACCTGCTTCATGCTGTGAGTGTCCAGCTTGTAAGCATTTACTGCCATGCCGCTATCAAGACCTAGGTCACCAACATAGACGTTCATGGTCATTAGTGGATCCCAAGGATAAGGGTGGTTTGAAGTTAGAGCACCAGTGTCTAGCTTGGCAACTGTTGGATAGAAGAAAGCAAGCATTCCAAACTGCTTAGGGTTAGCATCAGGAACTTTGATAGCACCTAGAGAAGTCATGTTGGAATCTTGAGGCAAGAACACTACAGGTCCACTAAATGAAACCGTTCCGTCTTTATCTCTGACCACAATCTCTGGAGCAAAACCGTTACCGGTGATGTATACCTTTGAACCACGAACAGGTAGCGGTTCGTTTACTCTGATCTGACCCTTAACCTCTGGACTTGTAGGAGTTTCTTTTGTTGTCACCTTGGCAATGAAATCCATTGGCTTACCGTAGTTAGCTGGGTTCTTGTAATCGTAGGTAGTGCTGAAGGAATCCAGCCTCATGCTAAACGGTTCAATGTTGTTCTTATCAAAAAGTAATCCTGGTGCGAAGTAGTCATAGGCTGCTTCGTTGTTCACAAAGGTATCGCCTTCAACAATTACTCGCTGACCTGCGTAGCTAAGTCCGCCACCAAGTCCAACTGCAATAAGAACACCGATTAGTGAAAGGTGGAAGACAAGGTTTCCTGTTTCTCTAAGGTAACCCTTCTCGGCTCTTAGCTCTTTACCGGTAGCAACAACTTTGAATTTTCTACTCTTTAGGAAATCAACAGCCTTTTGAATATCTGCATCGCTCTGCTCAAGTTTCTTAAAAGAAGGAAGTCTTGAAAGGTTTGTAGGGGCAGCTGGTGGATCTGCTCTAAGGGCTTTGTAGTGAACTCCAACTCTAGGAATCACACAACCAATCAAAGAGATGAATAGCAGGATGTAAATAGATGAGAACCAGGTTGATGAGTAAACATCAAAGAGCTGGAAGGTATCCAGCCACGCGGCAGCATCAGGGTTGTTCTTGAAATACAAAACAACACCGTTAGGGTCAGCGCTTCGCTGCGGGAATACCGATCCTGGCACTGAGGCGATAGCTAGAAGCATCAACAGGAATAGCGCAATACGCATGCTGGTTAGCTGACGCCATAGCCATCTAGCCCAAGACTTTAGGGATAGGTCAGGAGCCTCAATAGGCTCTGCGTATTCCTTACGGACTACGTATTTAGATTGCCGGGATGAAGACACCGCTCACCTCCGCGATTCTGTCGATAACGAACTGCCATAAACCTGTGACTAGAAGAAGACCAAGGATAATCAACAAAACGCCACCGGCGATGTTGATAGCTCTGATGTTCTTCTTGATGAAACCAATTGACTTAGTAGCCCAGCCAAATCCAGCAGCTGCTAGAACAAATGGAAGTCCTAAACCAATTGAATAAACAGCTGCAAGGAATGCACCTCGTCCAACTGATCCAGTATCGAAAGCAAGGTTTAGAACTGCTGCAAGAGTTGGGCCAATACATGGAGTCCAACCCAAACCAAAGACAATTCCAAGTAATGGTGCCCCAACCAAACCTGCACTTGGTTTGATGTTTAGTCTTGCTGTTCGCTGAGCAAAATCAAATCCACCGATAAGAACTATTCCTAGAAGCAAAACAATTACACCTGAGCCTCTTTGCAACCAGTTCTTTACTTCACCAGAAAAGATTGAACCAAGTCCACCAAAGCCAGCACCTAAAGCAACAAAGACAACGCTGAAGCCTGCAACAAATAAAAGTGAACCAGTAATCATTCTGGATTTAGTGTTAGCTGATCCAGAAACAATGCCTAGGTATGCAGGTAGTAGTGGTAAAACACAAGGGCTAAAGAATGAAACTAAACCAGCAAGAAGCGCAATAGGTGCAGCCACCCAAAGTGGCCCATAGGTTATTGCCTCAAAACTCAATCTTTTACACCTTCTTCAATAACTGAAGTGATTAGTGCTCTAAGTGTTGTCTTCTTAGCAATACCAAGAACCCTTGCTGCTGGTCGACCTTCTCTATCGATAACAAGAGTGGTTGGAACAGCAGCTGGAGTAACAACACCGGTGAAAGCTAAAACAACATCTCCTGATTCAGCATCCATGATGCTTGGGAAATCCATGTTGAATGATCTCTTGAAAGCGTTAGCGGTGTCAGCAGTGTCTCTAACGTTTACGCCAATGAATTGAACCTTGCCTTCAAATTCTTTAGCTAGTTCAACTAGGTCTGGAGCTTCAACTCTGCAAGGAACGCATGCCGCGTACCAGAAGTTCATGACTGTAATTACTCCTGGCAAGTTAACTGAACCTAGAGGTGAACCGTCGTTAGCTAAACCAGACCAAGTGATTGGCTCTGATCTGTTTTCTGGTTTGATTTCAGTTACAGTGCCATCCCCCGACTGGTAAATGTTATTCATGCTTGGGGTTTCTGTGCAGGCTGATAAAGATGTCAGCGCAAGAGTAAGTCCAGCAATAACTGCTACTGCTCTTTTCAAACCGCACCCTTATCTATTGATGCAAGCTTTGAAGCTGGATCTAGATAGCCAACTTCAACTAGCTTGCCGTCCTGTATTTCAAAAGTTGTGATGCTAGATAAAGCACAACGTCTTTTTCTAGGGTCATGCATTAGTCGCTTACCGTTAGCACTTAGGCTCATTACCCAGATAGGTAACTGGTGAGTAACTAAAACAACGTCACCCTCTAATACTGACTCAGACGCCTGAATAATCGCTGAGTGCATACGGGCAATTATCTCTTTGAAGGACTCACCCCAAGCAGGCTTAGCTGGGTTCCTGAAGTGCCACCACCACTGAGGCTTAGTGGCGACTGCCTTAACGCTTAGCTTTCTTCCCTCAAATACGTTGTATGGCTCAATTAGATCTGCTTCTGTCTTGGCATCAATTCCAAACAACTCTTCAATTGGCTTGGCTGACTCTTGGGCTCTAACTAAAGGAGAGGTATAGATGGCTGTGACATTAGCCCCCATGGCCTTTAGTTGCTTAGCTGCCTCTCTAGCCATTTCATGGCCGGTCTCTGAGAGGTGGAAGTTAGGAAGTCTGCCGTAAAGCACCCCGCCTGGGTTGTATACCTCTCCATGACGGACTAGGTGAATACGTTTTGCAGGCATAGCCTCAAGTCTATCGCCCGCTAAACTTGGGGTTTAGGCAACAAGTAAAAGGACAGAGAAAATCATGCGCGAACGCATTTTGGTCAAAGATTTAGCACAATCTGAAGATGGCCCAGTAGTCATCGGTGGCTGGGTTGAGACCCTTAGAGACCAAAAGAGAATCCAATTCATCGTTCTTAGAGACGAGACCGGCTCTGTTCAGGTTACTTACCCAAGACGTGAAGAAGTAGATGCTCTGGCTGACACTGTCTCAACCCTTACCTCAGGCAGCTTTGTCTGGGTAACCGGTCGTCTAGTGCACGATGAAAGAGTGAAGCTAGGTGGCATTGAGATCCAGCTAGATGACCTAGAGGTCATTACCCTTGCGGACCCAGAAACCCCTATTGCTGAAGATTCAGGTATCGATAAGCGCTTGGACTGGAGATTCATTGATCTTCGCAGAGCAGAGATGAACCTAGTCTTCAGAGTTCAAACAACTATTGAGCACGCCTGGAGAACTTACTGGGTGAACAACGGCTTCATTGAGATTCACTCCCCTAAGTTGATGAGCTCACCTTCTGAATCTCATGCCGAGCTATTCAAGATGGAATATTTCGAAACTGTTGCATACCTTGCTCAATCTCCTCAGTTCTATAAGCAGATGGCGATGATGGCAGGATTCGGAAGAATCTTTGAGATTGGCCCTGTGTTCAGAGCAGACCCTTCTTTCACCTCACGTCACGCAACTGAGTTCACCTCTGTTGACATGGAAGTTTCATACATTGAATCTCACGAAGACATCATGAAAATTCAAGAAGATCTAATGGTCGCTGCCATCACTGCTGTGAAGAATCAGCACGGTGAAGAAATCAAGAGACTCTTCGATATTGATGTTGTTATCCCAACAACACCATTCCCACGTATCCCACTAGCTGAAGCAATCGATATCGTTGCTAATCGTGGTCACGAGATTACTCGTGGTGGGGACATGGACCCAGAAGGTGAAAGACAGATTGCAGCTCACGTAGCTGAAACCTATAACCACGAGTTTGTCTTCCTAACCGACTACCCATCAACTGTTCGTCCGTTCTATCACATGCGTCACGCTGATAACCCGAACCTAACTAAGAGCTACGACCTTATCTGGCGTGGAACTGAAATCACCACCGGTGCTCAACGTGAACACAGACTAGAAGTTCTAATTGAACAGGCTAAGTCAAAGGGGCTAGATCCAGCAGGTCTTCAGTCATACATGGACTTCTTCAAGTACGGTGCTCCATCACACGGTGGATTCGGTATGGGTCTTCTAAGAGTTGTAATGCTCCTTCTTCACGAAACAAACATTCGTGAAGTTGGTTACCTATTCCGTGGACCTAACCGCCTAGAGCCATAGTCCATGTTTGAACGTTACTCCCAAATACAAGGCGTCAATGCCTCGTATACGGAAGAACAACGAGCACATTACAAAGCGCAGCACGATGTTGTTGCTAAAGCTATTGCAGATCAAAAGCGCAAAGGCGTTCAGTACGACGATGTGGATGTGCAGAAACTAATTGCCGATCACTACGCTTTCGTCAAACAGTTCTGGACACCAAACAGGCAAGCATATAAATCTCTAGCTTTGACGTATGTGTTAGACCCAGCATTCGAAGCAACCTATGAGGCGTTCGAGCCAGGTCTAGCAGCATATCTAAAGAAGGCTATTGAGATCTGGGCTGACCAGAACTTGGATTAGCTGTCTCGCAGTTTCCTTGTTTCTTCCTTCGAAAGAAAAGGCTCTCCCTTTATTCCATATGCCCAGTACTTCTGAAGTGATACCCAGCCTGTTACAAACATGGCAACGACTAGGAACTGGCCTCCGGTAAGAGAGAAGTTGAATACTGCGTCAGGGAATGGGCTAAAGGAAAAATCTTTGTCGCCAAAGATGTAGTCCTTGTAACCGTAAAGAAAGGCAGCCAGAAGAAGCGCACCTGAAAAGAAATCAAAGGATTTGTAAGTTCTCTGCAGCGCTTTATCTCTTCTTCTCAAGTGATATTCATCCAACAACTTGGCTGGGGTCTTGCCATCCATGTTGAAGACAAATCTTACCGAGATTGCGTTGAGCGTAATGATCAGCAGCAATAAGGCAAGGTACCAGAGTGAGAGTTCCGGGTTTTGGAATGCATAGAAGCCATATCCAAAGAGGATTAACGCCGAAAGCACCATGATGATGGCTCTTGCAGGAGTGTTTCTTAGGCCGGCAAAAAACTCATCTTCCTTGAACCAGGCAACAACTCTTTTCTCGATCTTGTCTTCAAGGCTTTCAGCATCATCACCTAGCTTTTTCGTTAAGTTATCAATCTGAGCCTCTAGGTCTCTGATTTGTTTATGAATACTCTTCTTGTCATCCTTATTTGACATGGTCTTCCTCCAAACTAAATATTTGTTCTACTTTCTTGTTTAGTGCTCTAGCTATGCGCAAGGCGAGCACAAGGCTCGGGCTAAATTCGTTTCGCTCGATGTAGCCGATGGTCTGATAGTGGACATCCACGGCATCAGCTAACTGCTGCCGTGTCAAGCCCGCCTTAGTCCGTAGCACTTCGAGCTTGTTGGCGACAAGCTCTTCATCTGCTTTAGGTTTACGTCCCATGTATTACTTCAGACTCTCTAGATGGGTTATTCGCTGCTTCGCAGTCGGGTGACTGTAATACATGACCACGAATAGCGGGTGTGGGGCTGGGTTACTCAGATTGTCTGAGCTAAGGCGAGATAGCGCGTTCTTGATTTGATTTGGGTCTCCAATCCTTGCCGAGAACTCATCCGCTGAGTGTTCATTTCTTCTTGAGAAGAAGTTAGTGATTGTGTCTAGCACCAGACTCAAGGGCGAAAACAGCGCTGAGAAACCAATTAGTCCAAGAATGATGTTTGACTCTGAGCCACCTAAAGCCAGAGAAATCTCTGGGGATGAAGTTGCCCAACCGAATAGAGCAAAGATAAGGAAAAGTTGGATTGTGTTCACAACTAAGAATGCTCGAACATGTCCGAGGCGATCATGGCCAATCTCGTGGCCTAACACTGCTACAACCTCATCAGTGGTGTGCTTTTCAATCAGAGAATCAAACAACACTATGGTTTTTGTTTTGCCTAGCCCACTGAAGAATGCATTGGTCTTTGATGAGCGCTTCGAGCTATTCATCACAAAGATTCTGCCGACCTTGTAATTCTGTGCCTTACACATCCCCAGGATCTTCTCTCGAAGTTCGCCTTCAGGCAACTGCTGAAGTTTATTGAATAGAGGAAGAATCACAGAAGTTCCGAATGCTGCACTAAAAAGCTGAACAATCATTACAGCGATGAATGCTATCCACCAGATTTGATTAGGAATCTGCTGATAAATCCAAAGTAGGAGCAGAACTAGTGGCCCAAGTATCAACGTACCTACAACGAGGCCTTTGATTCGATCGGTCACAAAAGTGCCCACTTTAGTTCTGTTGAATCCGAATTTTGCCTCAATCACAAACGTCTTGTAAATAGAGAAAGGAATTCCAATGACGAACATTGCCAGACCAAGTCCAGCAATGAAGGCAAAGTTTTGCCAGAGTCCGCCTTCGATGGATTCAGGCAAACTTGTCTGGATAGCCCCAAACGTTCCTGTGGCAACCAGCGCAAAGAAAAGAATTGCTTGAATCAGAATTCTCAGGGACTGGAATCTACGATTCGCCTTGTTATAGGAAACGGCCTTCCTAACTTCATCTGTGGATCCCTTGTTTATTGATTCTGTAGCTGACCTAATGTCTAGTTCGTTTACTACAACTTTGAATACTGCTACTGATGCGATAAGCACGAGTATGAGCAGTTGAAGTGAAGAAGCTGACATTTACATACCTACTTTCTATGCGCCTATCCTAGGCTTACAGATGTAGTATAATTACTATGTAGTAATAATGCAACAATCTAGTCTGGCGTTTTGCTCCAGTCAACAATTTCTAGGCCTGGTACTCGCTTAAAGTCCTTTACGTTTTGAGTGACTAATGTAGCCCCTTCAGAAAGTGCATGGCCCGCAATCAGGGAATCAAATACCCCGATTTGAGTGCCTTTTCTAGACAGCTCTAATTCAAGCAGGCCAGCGGTCTCCGCTGCTTCTGCACCAAATGGAACAACCGTGAGCATTGAAAGTATTTGTCTCAATGACTTAGTTGATCGTGGTCCGAGCTTTTGGCTAGAAGTTCCGGCCCAGAGTTCTTGAGCAACAATAGCGGAGACGGCCATGTCTTCTAGTTTCGTCAACTCAAACTTCAGTAACGTATCTTGCCTAAACCGAATGATTTCAATCACCGTGCTGGTATCTAAGTGATATTTCACTCTGAGTCCTTGATGAGTTGCTCAATTGCAGGGTGCAGGCCCGGTTTTCTATAGCGCTTAACGTACTTCAGTTCACTTAGTTCAGCTTTTTCTTCTTCAGACATGTTTCTCAATTCTTCGATAAAAGCCATTTTGGCCTCCTCCCCAGATATCTGCTTGATTATGACAGCGTCTAGCTTTTCGTCATACGTGATACGCACGCGATCGGACTCGAATCTAAAATCTGCGGGGATGCGCACTGCCTGGCTTCCACCGTTCATAAACACTTTCGATATCACAGAGGGCGCTTTGCTGCTTCGCTCTGGGGTTCTTTCTTCTAGTTTTTGAATCACTTTCTTCGTCATCTTTCCTCCCAACACTTCTGTATAGACATATCGTATAGATATCTACAGACAAATCAAGAGGTGTTAGCGAACGAATTCGTCTAAAGCTCCACGCAATCTTTCTGGATCAATTCGCCAGTAGTTATGGACTTTGCCATTGATTAGAAGTACTGGTACTTCTTCTGAGTATTTGTTCCAGAGGTCTTCATCAACCAAGATGTCATGCTCAACTAGATTCACCTGAATGTGTCTGGCGACTCCTGTGTATTCTGCTCTGAATGCTCCAACCACAGCATTGACGGTAACCCTGGCTTCATCACACAGATGACAGCCTGATTTTCCGATAAGAGTGAGGTCTACGGTTGTGCTCATGACTCCAGATTATTGCCTTTCTCTGCCTAGACTAGACATGTGTCTAAAACCCCTAAGAAGAAAGCTGCTGCCTTCTTCGACGTCGATAACACGCTAGTGCGTGGCTCGACCAGCTATCAGTTTGGCAAAGAGGCATACCGCAGAAGATTCTTCCCTCGCAAAGACTTCATTGCTTTCGCTTGGCACCAGGTTGTTTTCCTAACCAAGGGTGAAACCACACACATGCTCTCTGCGATCAAGGACAGGGCTCTAGAACTAGTTCGTGGCCGTGAATACTCTCAGATGATGGCACTGGTTTCAGATGTGTATGCAACCAACATCAAACCGAAGGTTTGGCCTGAAACAGCCCGTCTTGCTCAACAACATATTGCAGCAGGCAGAGAAGTTTGGTTGATTACCGCTGCTCCTCAAGAAATGGGTGAAGAGATTGCTAGAGCACTAGGGCTAACCGGTGCTCTTGGTACAAAGCTTGAACACATCGATGGAATTCTGACAGGCAACCTTGTTGGTAAGCCATTACACGGTAAAGAAAAGCCAAAGGCAATCAAGAAGTTAGCCAAAGAACGTGGCTTTAGCCTAAAGAAGTCTTTTGCATACAGCGACAGCCATAACGATCTTCCGATGCTTACTCTGGTTGGTCACCCGGTGGCTGTGAACCCAGACAAGCTACTAAAGATTTATGCCAAGTCAGCGGGCTGGAAGATCTATGACTTCAAGCGCAGAGAACTTCGTCTTCAGAAGAAAACCGTCAAAAAAGAAATCAAGATCGGCAAGCGCGGCTAAATAAAGAAAACCCGCAGGCTAACCTGCGGGCTCTCTTCGCTCTTAGAGCTAAATCACGAAGTGTTTACTTCTTATTACGACGTTGGTGACGAGTCTTACGAAGCAACTTACGGTGCTTCTTCTTTGACATACGCTTACGACGCTTCTTGACAACTGATCCCACAAAGACCTCTTTATTTAGATAAACCCCTGTGATTCAGGGGTTCTTTCGACTTCTAGTATTCTAACCCACCTAAGGCTCATCTCTAAAACCCCAAAGTGCCCGTAGCCCTAGGCAATAACAAGAGTAAACTCAGGGGCATGACAGAAGAGCAGCCCTATACCTTAGTAAGCAAGGAAAAGGGCTTTGAGATAAGGCACTATCCAAGCTACGTCCTGATTCAGGTGCAGACTCAGGGTGAATTCTCAAGAGCCGCCAACATGGCCTTCGGCCCCCTAGTGAATTACATTTCAGGCCGTAATCAAACTCGTGAAAAGTTCGCCATGACAGCTCCTGTCATTCACGCTCCTGACCAAGACGCTAAGAACCATACAGTGAGTTTCGTGCTACCTAAGGATGTCAGCCTCAAAGACATTCCCCTGCCTGCCGATGCTCAAGTGTCTACTGTCCATGTTGATGGGCACTATGCAGCAGCCATCAAGTTCCGAGGCTTAGCTAACTATGAACACTTCAAGTCCTTCGGGGACAAGCTGTTGGATTCCTTGAAGGCAGCGGGTCTCACTGCTGATGGAGACCCTTACTATGCCCGCTTTGATCCACCTTGGAAACCAGGTATGCTTCGCAGGAATGAAGCGATAGTTGCTCTGAAGAATTACCCCAAATCAAGTTAATCAACTATTAACCTAGATTTTTATCTGTGGTAGCAGCTTGCAGTTACCTCTCATCTATCCTTGAGAAATGATGAAGTCAAGCGTTCTGTTTGTATGTGTCCACAATGCCGGTCGTTCACAGATGGCAGCAGGTTTTCTTAGAGAACTAGCTGGCGACCGTGTAGAGGTTCTCTCTGCAGGAACTCAGCCTAAGAATGAAATCAATCCAATGGCTATTCAAGCAATGGCTGAACTTGGAATTGATATTGCTGACCAGCAGCCTAAGGTCCTTACAGAAGAAGCAGTAAAGGCAAGTGATTATGTCATCACCATGGGTTGTGGCGATGAATGCCCATGGTTCCCAGGCAAGATTTATCTAGATTGGGTTTTGGATGATCCAGCAGGTCTTGGTGTTGAAGCAGTTAGACCAATCAGAGACAAGATCAAAGATCTCGTAACTGCATTAGTAGCAGAAATAGACGCTAAGCCTTAGGTTTTCTTGCTGCTGGCTTTTTAGCCGGAGCTTTCTTAGCAACAGGCTTCTTTGCCGGAGCTTTCTTAGCAACAGGCTTTTTAGCTGGTGCTTTCTTTGAAGTAGCCTTCTTGGCTGCAACTTTAACCTTGACTGTTGCTTCTCCAACTTTTTCAGTTGCTTCACGTTTAGCATCAGATAGTTTTCTACCTAATTCTTTGCCCGCTTGCTCAGGGTCAATGTCGAGGTTGATTTTCACACCTGAACGCTTTTCCAGCCAGGTAGCAGCTGAAGATATCAGGTTGCCGATGTTCTCGCCAAGAATATCAGCTTGGCCTGAAACAAAAGCTGAACCAAACTTCCCGAACCACTTAGCTGCATGACCGAAACCAGTCTTGTTCAAACTGTATGTGCTGGTCTTTCCCTTGGTAACAACAGTCAGTAACTCTGCCGCCACCAAGACCTTTAGGTGCTTGTCTAATGCAGTTGCTGAAAGCTTAGTCTTTTTAGCAAGTGCTGCTGTTGTTAGAGCCTCAGCAGCAACGTATTCAAGAATGGTACGACGGTTCTGATCTGCTAACGCGTTGAATACATCGGTCATTTTCTCTGCTCCTGGGCTATTTCCTTAGCGCGAGCTAACGCTGCGCTTGTTGCTTTAAAGAATAAGTCATTGAGGTTACCCTCTTGCAACACTGCAATTGCCTTCATGGTTGTTCCATTAGGAGAAGTTACCTGTCTTCTAAGTTCAGCAGGGTCACCCTGAGTTTGAACTAGAAGCTCGCTTGCACCAAGGAAAGTTTGTGAAACAAGTAGATAAGCATCTTCTTCACTGAAGCCATGGCTCACAGCAGTCTTAATGAACTCTTCGATGAAGTAAAAGACATAGGCAGGACCAGAACCAGAGATTGTTGAAAGAGCGTCAATCTGCTCCTCAGGTAAGACCAGTGTTTTACCAACAGCATCAAATAGTGAAACGGCAACAGCAAGTTGTTGGTCAGTAACTCTTGAACCTTTAGAAACTCCGGTTAGTCCTTTTTGAATAAGGGCAGGGGTATTTGGCATCGCACGAATAACAGCAACTGAATCTGGAAGATGATCTTCCATAGTTTTGATTTCAACTCCCGCTGCTACTGATATAACTAAAGCATCCTTAGAGATAACGCCTCTAACTTCTTCTAATACCTCTAAGACGTAAGCAGGCTTCACAGCAACAAGAACAATGTCGGCACCTTCAACTGCTAAAGAGTTAGCGTTTGGTTGATACTCAGTTGCAAAAGCTGTAAGTCCAAACTTCTTTGCAAGCTCATCTGCGCTAGCAACAGATTTAGTTGTTGCTCTAACATCAGAACCCTTGGTTCCGTTTTGAATCATTCCGGCAAGTATTGCGGTCCCCATAGAACCTGCACCTAGAAAAGCAACTGTTTGTGTCATGTAACTAGTTCAACACAAACTGTGGCTTGTTGGTGCTCAGAATGCCATTTACATCTGCTTCCAGAATGTAGCTTGCTCCACCGGCGGTTACCTCAGGAAGACCATCAGCCGCGGCACAACCAACATCACCAGATCTGACTCTGTCCCAAGGGCTAGCAGGGGCTGTGAGGGTTTCGTTGGGCTTTAACATGAGAGGCTCTGATGAAAATCTTGGAGCATTGCAATCTTTAGAGTCCCAAATACTGTCAGTTCCACTTGTGATCTTGTAGAAGGTGACATCTGTGCCAAGGTTGAATTTGCATTCAACACTTCCGGTGTTGGTAACTGAGAACCAAATGTAAGGAGTATCGCCTGGGTTGAATGCTAGTTGTGGCTGAGCATCTTGAGTGCCTACATGGGCTTCGATACTGATCTGCTGTGATTGGCATTCCGCGCCAGCAACAACTGTTGGCGCTTGGTTCTGATTAAAAAGTGAACCAACCCAACCGAAGAAAGACATGACTCCGGCGATGATTCCCCAGAGCAATCCGATAACAACGGCTAAGAATACGAGTCGTCTAATAAGTAATTCGCGAGGAGATGGGTATCTAGAAAACATAAGACTAGTTTGCCAGCGGGTTTGCTATAGCAAGCGAAGCATGCGGGTGTTGCCTAGTGTGTTTTGTTTCACTCTGGCTAGATCTAGGAACTCAGCGATACCATCGTCAGCTGACTGAACCATCTGTTGGAAGGTTGCCTCATCAACTGGGACATCACTGATTTCCTCAAACCCACAGCGAGCAAAGAAGTCGACCTCAAAGGTAAGACAGAAGACTCTTCTGATTCCTAGGGTGTATGCGCGTTCGATTAGAGCTTCAACAACGGCTTTACCAAGACCCATACCTCGAGCGCTCTGGTCAACCACTAGAGATCTAATCTCAGCCAAATCTGACCACATCACATGCAAGGCACCGGCGGCTAGGATTCGTCCATCCTTAGCTTCAGCGACTACGAACTCTTGGACGCGCTCATAGAGCGAGACCAACTGGTGCTGAAGCAGGACATTGCTGTCAACCAGAGGAGCACGCATTGCCTGGATGGCAACGATGTCGCTGGTTCTAGCTGGTCTTAGAATGAAATCTTTGTCGGGCATTGCTAAATGCTAGCAATTTCTCTCACGTTTGAGGTGAAAATGAACTCGCCACCAACAAGATCAGCAACAACATCGCTTGCGTTCTTAATGACACCCTGCAAGATGCTCTCAGAGATCTGGTCTTCGATTTCACGCTGAACAGCTCGACGCAGTGGTCTTGCTCCCAGTGCTGGGTCGTAACCTAGCTCAATCAAGCGCTCTTTTGCAGATGTTGTGAGGGTAAGAGTAATGTCTCTCTCCTCTAGGCGTGCGTTTAGCTTCTTGATGAATAGATCAACGATTTCCATCAATTCAGACTTAGATAGCTGAGGGAACACGATGACATCATCAACACGGTTCAAGAACTCTGGCTTGAAGTGCTTCTTTAGTTCATCGTTAACCTTGGCTGCCATGCGGTCGAAGTCGTTCTTTTGGTCACCTTCAAGGTTGAATCCAAGAGCACCCTTAGAGATGTCCTTGCTTCCCAAGTTGGTGGTCATGATGATGATTGTGTTCTTGAAGTCAACAACACGACCCTGACCATCAGTTAGGCGACCCTCTTCAAGAATCTGCAACAGAGAGTTGAAGATATCTGGGTGAGCCTTCTCGATTTCGTCGAATAGAACTACGCTGAATGGCTTGCGACGAACACGCTCGGTAAGCTGACCACCATCGTCGAATCCAACATATCCAGGAGGGGCACCGAATAGACGAGAGACTGTGTGCTTTTCTGCATACTCGCTCATGTCTAGTGAGATTAGAGCACCTTCGTCATCGAATAGGAATTCAGCAAGTGCCTTAGCAAGCTCTGTCTTACCAACACCGGTAGGACCAGCGAAGATGAATGAACCTGAAGGACGGTTAGGGTCCTTTAGACCAGCACGCTGGCGACGGATAGCCTTCGAAATAGAATCAACAGCCTTCTTCTGACCGATAACTCTTCTGTGAAGTTCTGCTTCCATAAAGATCAACTTCGCAGACTCTTCTTCGCTTAGCTTGAACACTGGGATACCAGTAGCAGCAGCAAGAACTTCAGCAATAAGACCTTCGTCAACAACACCGTGCGCTGCAACATTTCCAGTGCGGAACTGCTTGGTCATCTTTGCTCTTTCAGAGATTAGTTTCTTCTCTGTGTCACGAAGCTTGGCAGCACCTTCGAAGTCCTGAGAATCAATTGCCTTCTCTTTGTCAACGCGAACTCCAGCGATCTTCTCTTCAAGATCACGAAGCTCTGGTGGTGAAGAAAGAATCGAAAGACGCAGTCTTGCTCCAGCTTCATCGATTAGGTCAATCGCCTTGTCTGGTAGGTAGCGGTCAGATACATATCTGTCAGCAAGCTTGGCAGCAGCAACGATTGCACCATCGGTAATTGAAACCTTGTGGTGTGCTTCGTAACGGTCACGAAGACCCTTCAAGATGTTGATGGTCTGAGGAACGCTTGGCTCGTTAACCTGGATCGATTGGAATCTACGCTCAAGAGCAGCGTCCTTCTCAAAGTACTTTCTGAATTCATCCAGAGTGGTTGCACCAATAGTTTGTAGTTCACCTCGAGCAAGCATTGGCTTCAAGATAGATGCAGCATCAACAGCACCTTCAGCTGCACCTGCGCCAACTAGTGTGTGGATCTCATCGATGAAAGTGATGATGTCGCCACGACCCTTGATTTCCTTGATGACCTTCTTCAGTCTCTCTTCGAAGTCACCGCGGTATCTTGAACCTGCGATTAGGGAACCTAGGTCTAGTGTGTAAAGCTGCTTACCCTTTAGAGTTTCTGGAACGTTACCAGCAACGATTGCTTGCGCAAGACCTTCAACAACTGCAGTCTTACCAACACCTGGTTCACCTATAAGAATTGGGTTGTTCTTAGTTCTTCTTGAAAGAATCTGCATGACTCTTTCAATTTCTCTTTCACGACCGATAACTGGATCCAGTTTTCCTTCGGCAGCAGCCTGAGTTAGGTTCTTACCGAACTGGTCAAGAACCTGAGAACCCTTTTGTGGAATGGCTTCGCCGCCAACAGTTGCTGATTCTTTTCCTTCAAAACCTTGAAGCATCTGCTGAACCTGTGCACGAACCTTGTTGGTGTCAGCACCTAGCTTGGTTAGAACCTGAGCTGCAACTCCTTCGCCTTCTTTGATAAGACCTAATAGAAGGTGTTCAGTTCCAATGTATGAGTGACCTAGTTGAAGAGCTTCACGAAGAGATAGCTCAAGAACCTTCTTGGCTCTTGGAGTGAATGGAATGTGTCCTGTTGGAGGCTGCTGTCCTTGACCGATGATCTCCTTGACCTGGTCTCTAACTGCCTCTTGAGAAATACCGAGTGCTTCTAGCGCCTTAGCGGCTACGCCTTCGCCTTCGTGGATCAGACCGAGCAGGATGTGCTCAGTACCGATGTAGTTGTGATTTAGTGACTTAGCTTCTTCTTGAGCTAAAACAACTACCCTGCGGGCCTTGTCGGTGAACTTCTCGAACATTGATTTCTCCTTTGACACATTTAGTGCTTACAAAGAAGATAACCCTGAAAAGACCCGATTTATAGGGCTGTTCGCCAATGGGGGAACGCTATTTAGAAGGCTGGCCCCATGGCTAGTTGAACAGCCAGAGCACCAAGGAAGCCAGCGGCTATGGAGATAAGGTGCTGGTTACGGGTTAGAGCAAAAGGTTTGGTTGCCTTTATGCCTTTGTAGTTGGCAACCATGGTCTTCTTAGCCTCTACATCGTTTGCATACTGAGCAAGAGCTGCCTGGTAGCCAGGAATCTTTAGCCCGCTGAGGGTAATGATCACTGTATTGCTGGCTAGATATCCAGCCACAGCAACTATTGGCAGGAAGAAAGCTGCTCCAAAGGAGATGCTCATAAACATCAAGACCATGAGACCACCACCGTAGATGACCATGTTCTTTACAAAAGTAGTGTTCATGTAAACCACGTAGTGCTCGGCTTTATTCTGTTCCATTTGATCCCCCTTTGGGCTTGCTATTCTTTGGTGTGCTTAGCAGCTAGCTTTGCTCGCTCTTCAGCTTCAATTTGTGCTCTAACTTTACGCTCTTTAGCGTCAGCTCCGATGATTGACTTGAAGAGAAGATAAACAACAAACATCATGCCAATCGGTGGCAAGGTTGCGATTACTGCATCTAGAAATACCTGCATGATTACTTAACCAAAGGGAACATGATTGTTTCGCGGATACCAAGACCGGTTAGGCTCATCAACAATCTGTCGATGCCCATACCCATTCCACCTGTTGGTGGCATACCAAACTCAAGTGCCTTCAGGAAGTCTTCATCTAGTTTCATGGCTTCTGGATCACCAGCAGCAGATAACTTAACTTGAGCTACAAATCTTTCTCTCTGAATAACAGGGTCAACTAGCTCTGAGTAGCCGGTAGCTTGCTCATAGCCTCTGATGTATAGGTCCCACTTCTCAACTACTCCTGGCTTTGATCTGTGGTTACGCACTAAAGGTGAAGTGTCAACAGGGAAATCCATAACGAAGGTTGGTTTCTGTAGGTCGCCCTTTACAAAGTGCTCCCAAAGCTCTTCAACATATTTACCGTGCAGTGGGTGATCAATCTCAAGACCTTCTTTATCTGCAAGTGCCTTTAGAACCTTGATGTCAGTATCTGGAGTGATTTCAACTCCTGCAGCCTCTGAAAGAGATTCGAACATTGAAACTCTTGCCCATTCACCAGATAGGTCATTGACTTCACCATCTTCTAGTTGAACCTGTAAAGTTCCGAAAACATCCATGGCTGCATTCTGAATCAAAGTCTGAGTTAGCTCTGCCATGGTGTTGTAATCACCATAGGCTTCATATGCTTCAAGCATCGCAAACTCAGGTGAGTGAGTGCGGTCAGCACCTTCGTTTCTAAAGTTTCTGTTGATCTCATAAACACGATCGATGCCACCAACTACTGCTCTCTTGAGGAATAGCTCTGGTGCAATACGAAGGAACAGTTCTGTATCAAAAGCATTTGAGTGAGTCTTGAATGGTCTTGCAGATGCTCCACCGTGAATGGTTTGAAGCATAGGTGTCTCAACTTCAATGAAGTCATCTTTAGTAAAGGTATTACGCAAAGATTGCATTACCTTACTTCTAATCTGAACAACTTCACGAGCACGGTCACGAACAATTAAATCAACGAAACGGTGACGAACTCTGTACTCTTCACCTAGTTCGTTATGCAAGTTAGGAAGAGGTCTAATTGTCTTAGCTGCAATTGCCCAGCTATCAACAAGAATTGAAAGCTCTCCGCGCTTAGAGGTAATTACTTCACCTTCAACGAATAGGTGATCTCCTAGATCAACAAGCTCTTTGTATTCTTCAAGTTTTTCTTCGCCAACCTTGTCAAGTGAAAGCATTACCTGAATACGAGAACCGGTTCCTGCCTGCAAGGTAGCAAAGCAAAGCTTTCCGGTGTTTCTCTGGAACATAACTCGACCTGCTAGCGAAACCTTGTCGCCAGTTGCAACATCAATCTCTAAATCTGGGTACTTGTGCTTGACCTGGTCAATGGTGTGGGTAATAGGAAGGCTAACTGGGTAAGCATCTTGGCCTGAAGCAAGGATGCGCTCACGCTTAGCCATACGAATAGCGATCTGTTCTGGTAGATCCTGTTCGTCTTCAATTGGGGCTAATTGTTCGTCGGTCATGCCGGCTCCTGAATATAGAAAGTTATGTTGTCAATAAGTCGAACTCCGTCCACCACAACTGCAACAAGTAACTGGACTTCGCCATGGAACCCGTCGCTTGTTGGTGAAAAGGTACTCTTATCAACTAGCGCTAGATAATCAAGTTTAGCCAGAGGTGGGCAATCCAGAGCGCTACTAGCCTCAGCCAAGGCAACCGATGGTTTCTCACCTTCGGATATGCTCTCCTGAACCTGCATCATGCTAGTAAAGAGCGTAGGAGCGAAGCTTCTTCCTTCTTTGGATAAGAACCTATTCCTACTGGATTTAGCCAGATAGTCATCTTCTCTAACTGTTGAGGCTTCAATGATCTCGATGGAGTCATTGAATTCTCGATGCACCATTCGCTTGATTAGAAACAGCTGCTGAGCATCCTTAGCCCCAAAGACAGCAACCTCAGGCTTGACCACCTCAAAGAACCAAGAGACCACCTGGAGCATTCCCTCAAAGTGTCCAGGTCTTGCTACACCTTCAAACACTGTTCCTAGAGCCCCAGCTCTTGGTTTTGGTTCGGCAGCAGATCCGTCTGGATAAACTTCCTCAACGCTTGGGACAAACAAGAGAGCAGGCGGACTATCTAGAGCTGATAATGCCTTGATGTCACTCTCTAGAGTTCTTGGGTATCTATCAAAATCTTCGCTCTTACCAAACTGGGTTGGGTTCACAAAGATGCTCATCACAACAAAGGCTTCTTGAATCTGATTGCCTTCTTCAATGAGAGATAGATGACCTTCGTGCAGAGCACCCATGGTTGGAACGAAGACAACAGTTTTGCCTATAGCTTTAGCCTGAGCGATTTCACTCTGTAGTTCACTAACGGTTTCAACTAACTTCAATCGTTTTCGCCTTCTAGTAAATCTGCTGGGTCAATCTCAACAACAGCACTTCTCAGAGATTCCTCTAAAGCAGATCTCATGATGCCGGAAAGAATCTGTCTTGACTTATCAATGTTTGCATCTTCAAGCAAAGTAATTGCTTGCCCAACAATCAAAGACGTGAAGGATGAGGCAACCGAAATCGCTTCAGCGTATTTTGTTCTTGCTTCAATAGGAACATGAACAGGTTCCCCACCTAACTCAATAGCAAGAGTTTGAACAACAGGTAACACTGCCTTTGGTGAGTCAACAGCGATGTAAGAATCCAGAAGCCTGGTTCTATCAACAGATGCAATACCGGTGAAACGTATTGCCGGGTGAATAGCCATTGGAACAACACCTAGCGACAGAGCTTCATCAAAGACTTCATAACCATAATCAGGTGAAGTGTGTGCAACAAGTTGCCCTCTTGAAAAAGATTCTGTCTTTACTAAACCAGAAACAAGTTTCTCTATTTCGCTTCCTGGAATTGCCAAGATGACTAAATCAACATCAGCAACTGCATCAATAACAGGCTTGATTGAAACCCCAGGCAGAACAGCACTAACCTGTTCTGCTCTGGCTGGATCTGTTGTTGCCATCGCCATTAAGGAATGTCCTGCGTCTGAGATGGCTTTGGCCATTGCTAGACCTACTGGTCCTGCTCCTATGACAGCAACGTTTAGTCGACTAGTCATCTTTCTTCTTATCGTTCGGTAGTTTGCATACTTGCTCAACTACAAAACCAACAACTAACAGAAGTAATCCGGCAGCTAATGCTGTGATGTTCAGAGTTGTTGCTTCTGGGACAACAACAGGAGCAGTGAACTGCTTCAGCAGAACACCAGCATGCCAACCAATAAAGAGTGCTCCGGTGATAGCTGCTGCTTTAGAAATTAGAAGAACACGAAATGCATAAAAAGGATTAACTGGAAGCAATCTGTTTGGTGTTGCGGCCTTGACTAGGTTCTTCTTGTATTTCCAGATAGGAACAGCAAGCCCGATAAGTATCAATGCAATCAATGCTGTTGAAAGAGCAAGGGTTGCTCCACTGATTGGAACTTCAAAACCATTGTTAACAGCCCAGGTGCTGTAACCAAAACCAACAACAGCTGACGCTATTGCTACTAGAGCAATCATTAGAGGACTGATTGGTTTCAATTGAGTTTCACCTGATCTACATAAACTTCAGCTAACTTCTCTATTCTGCCAACTCCAGGAAGTTCTGCTTTCTGATTCATTAGATACCAAGGAACAATCACAAATGATCTGTTCTTAGCCTCTGGGTGAGGAATGACTAGATCTGGAGATCTGTAATGAGTGTTGCCATAGGTAATGATGTCGATGTCAATGTTTCTATCGCCCCAGCGCTCTTTGCGCTTTCTACCTAGCTTTTGCTCAATGGCTTGTAATGCCTTTAGTAATTGCTCAGGCTTTAGTGGAGTCTCAATTTCAGCCACGCAGTTTAGGAATCTCGGCTTTGATGAATCAACCCCAGCTAAAGTCAGGGCTTTAGATTCAACTACTGGTGAAATGTCGGTTAGGTATATTTCAGGAGTTGTTGAGATAAGGGCAAGGGCTTTGACTAACCACTTTCGACGCTGACCTAAATTACTTCCAAGAGCTATGACAGCAACTGTCATTAGTTCTCTCGCTTTGCCTTGACTGTGATGCTGACATCCTCAAACTCATAAGGAATAGGTGCACCTGGTTTATGAACAGTGATCTTTGCCTTGAGAACTTTGCCGGCGCCAAAGTTCAATGCGTAATCAAGAAGTCTTTGAGCCAAGGTCTCTAATAGATCAACTGGGTTGTTCTTAGTTAGTTCCACTAAGCCTTTAGCAAGGTCACCGTAGTGAGCTGTGTGATTGAGATCATCTGAGAAAGCTGCCTTATCGCCATCAACCCAGATACTCGCATCTATATAGAAGTCTTGGCCGTTTTGTCTCTCAAAATCAAATACGCCATGGTGCGCGAAGACTCTAAGTCCGGTGATGGTTATCTTGTGGCGCATAGGTCAATTCTGCCCTAGGAAGAGCTCTTGTCTGCTTCACCCTCGTGCAAAGCCCCAACAATGCTTATGGCATCTGTTGTAGCAAGTACGTTGTGAACCCTTACTCCCCATAGCTTTCTCTGCATAAGTAGAGCCGTTAGAACAGCGGTAGCAACATCTCTTCTCTCATGAGAGACAGAGTTAGGCTCTTCCTGATCCAGAGCGCCTGCAATGAACCTCTTTCTAGAGGCACCAACAAGGATTGGTAAACCTAGCTTCTCTAGTTCATCGAGTCTTGCAACTAGTTGCCAGTTCTGCTTCATGTCTTTAGCAAAGCCAAGACCTGGGTCAATAACAATCTTTGATCTTTCAACACCAGCTTCAATAGCTGCATTAACTCTTTCCTTGAGTTCATTGGCAACCTCAACTGCAACATCTGCATATGAGTTCATGGTGTCCATGACATTCGAGTGTCCACGCCAGTGAGAAATAACTAGGGTTGCTTTTGTTTCAGCAGCAACCTTGAACATGTTCTCATCAGCAAGACCACCGGAAACATCGTTGATGATAGTTGCTCCAAGTAATACTGCAGCAAGAGCTGTTTCAGAGTTCATGGTGTCAATAGAAATAGCACAGCCCAAGTCTTCATCAACAATCTTGGCAATGACAGGAAGAACTCTTTCTTGTTCTTCTTCAACAGAGATACGAACTGCACCTGGTCTTGTTGACTCACCACCAACATCAATAATGTCTGCACCACTGATCTGCAATAACTTTGCATGATCGATAGCTGCTTGTAGAGCTAGGAATTGATTACCGTCGCTGAAACTATCTGGTGTTGTGTTCAACACACCCATTACAAGGGGTCTTACTTTAGGCGCAGTTGGGTTGTATTTCATTTCGCGATTAGAGCCATTACTTCGGTTCTAGCTGCTGCTTCACTGTATTCACCACGAGTAGCCATGGTCACAGTGTTAGCTTCAGGTTGTCTTGCTCCACGAGATGCAACACAGTGATGTCTGGCCTCAATCACAACAACAACTCCCCTAGTTCCAAGACCTTGTTCTAAAGCATCAGCAATTTGAGCAGTTAGGTTTTCTTGTAACTGAGGTCTAGCAGAAAGAATCTCGACTAGCTTAGGTAATCTTCCTAAACCAATTACTCGATCATTTGGTAGATACGCGATGTGTGCAACACCTGTGAAAGGAAGTAGGTGATGTTCACAAATACTTACTAACTCAATGTCTTTGAGAATGACAACATCGTTGTGTTCAGCAGGAAAGGTTTCACTCAAAGCATCCAAAGGATTAACGCCGACACCAGCAAAGAAACCTTTGTATGCATCAGCAAACTTCTCTGGAGTTGCCTTCAGTTCTTCACGGTTCGGGTCTTCACCGATAGCCGAAATCAACTCAACAACAGCTGCTTTGATTCTCTCGGCGTCAACCATTGACTAAGCCTTTTTAGCTCTTGCTGGCTTCTTAGTAGCAGGCTTCTTGGCTTCAGCCTTTGAAGCCTCTGCCTTCTTAGAAGCAGTTGAGCCCTTAGCTGGAATAGCGATAGGGCCCTGCTTAGGCTTTGGTCTGGTCTTCTTTGATAGCCACTGAGGACGCTTAGGAAGCTTCTTCACTGACTTGAAGATAACTGCAATCTCTTCAGCGTTCAGAGTTTCTTTTTCCATAAGCTCTTTTGCCATGGTGTCTAAGACTTTGCGGTTTAGATTTAGGGCTTTGTATGCCTCATCGTGAGCTGCATCAAGGATTGCTCTAATTTCCTTGTCGATGTTTTCTGCAGTGACATCGCTGTATTCCTTGGTGCTCGCCATGTCTCTACCAATGAATACTTCACCAGCAGTGCCGTAAGCTACTGAACCAACCAAGCTAGACATTCCATATTGCATAACCATTGCCTTAGCAATTGATGTTGCCTTCTCGAAGTCATTAGATGCGCCTGTAGTTGGATCTCCGAAGACAATTTCTTCTGCAACACGTCCACCCATTGCATAAGCAATCTGGTCTAGTAGTTGATTGCGAGTTACTGAGTAACGATCTTCTAGTGGAAGGACCATGGTGTAACCAAGCGCTCTACCTCTAGGAAGGATTGTCACCTTAGAAACAGGATCGCTGTTATTCATTGAAGCAGCAACTAGTGCGTGACCTGCTTCGTGATAAGCAGTGTTCAATCTTTCTGAATCCTGCATTAGACGAGTCTTCTTTGCAGGACCTCCGATAACACGATCTATTGATTCATCAAGTGTTGCGTTAGTAATCTGCTTCTCACCCAAGCGAGCGGTTAGCAAAGCTGCTTCATTTAGAACGTTTGCTAGATCTGCACCAGTGAAACCAGGAGTTCTTCTAGCAACAGTGGCTAGGTCAACATCTGCTGCAACCGGCTTACCCTTAGCGTGAACTTTTAGAATCTGTTCGCGACCAATTAGATCTGGAGCTGAAACTCCAACTTGTCTATCGAAACGACCTGGACGCAATAGCGCAGGGTCTAGAACGTCTGGACGGTTAGTAGCTGCAATCAAAATAACGTTGGTCTTTGAATCAAAACCATCCATCTCAACTAGCAACTGGTTAAGTGTCTGCTCACGCTCATCGTTACCGCCACCAACACCAGCTCCACGCTGACGACCAACAGCATCAATTTCATCTACGAAGATGATTGCTGGAGATGCTTGCTTAGCTTGCTCGAATAGATCACGAACACGCGAAGCACCGACACCAACAAACATTTCAACAAAGTCAGAACCTGAGATTGTGAAGAAAGGAACTCCAGCTTCACCCGCTACTGCCTTAGCAAGAAGAGTCTTACCTGTTCCTGGAGGACCGTATAGCAATACACCTCTAGGAATCTTTGCTCCAACTGCTTGGAACTTAGCTGGTTCCTTTAGGAAGTCTTTAACCTCAAGAAGTTCTTCAATAGCTTCATCAACACCAGCAACATCGGCGAAGGTAACCTTCGGCATGTCCTTGTTGTAAAGCTTTGCTCTTGACTTACCGAACTGCATCACCTTGCTGTTGCCACCTTGAGCACCAGCCATTAGGAACCAGAACAAACCAAAGATAAGTAGGAAAGGCAAAATGGTGAACAACAGTTGCAGATACCAAGGAGTGCTGGTTACCTGATCATTGAAACCATCGCTTAGCGCTGCTTCAGAAATTGTTGTTGCAACCTGTGTGCCACGAGGTGTCACATAGAAGAACTGGATCTTGTCGCCATACTTCACATCTGCAGTGTTTAGGACAACATCAACGCGCTGCTCATTCTCAATAACGAGTACAGACTTGGCAGTTCCACTTTCAATGAACTCAAGTCCCACAGAAGTGTCCACTCGTTGGAAGCCAGTTGTGTTAACTGAGTTCAAGCCAATGGTTAGCACTGCTAGAGCAACAAAAATCCAGAAAAATGGACCTCGTAAAAATTTGCGTGATTTCATATAAGAGGCTAAGCCCCTACCTTCCTAATACAACAAGACCAAGTACTAGGCTACAAGCCAAACGGGACAGATTAACCCCCGTATTTGCCTTGTTCGCAGAGAGATTAACAGTTTTTAGCTGTAAACAGCTGGGGCTAGGACCCCTACATCCTTCAAGGTTCGGTAGTGCTCTGCATAGTCAAGGCCATAGCCGACAACAAACTCGTTAGGGATATCAAAGCCAACCCAAGCAACTTCAACCTCTACCTTGGCTGCATCTGGCTTACGAAGGAGGGCAACAACTTCAACCGATGCTGCTCCTCGAGCGGTTAGGTTGCTAATTAGCCAAGACAAGGTAAGACCTGAGTCAATAATGTCTTCAACAATCAATACATTTCTACCCAGAACATCAGCGTCTAGATCCTTCAAGATTCGAACCACACCTGAAGACTGTGTTCCTGAGCCATAAGAAGAAACAGCCATCCAGTCCATGGTTACCGGTAACTGGATTGCTCTGGATAGATCAGCCATGAACATGACTGCACCCTTTAGAACTCCAACAAGCAGCAGGTCTTTACCTTCATACTTGTTTTCAATCTCGCGAGCTAACTCTTCGATACGGTTAGCAATTTGTTCTTCGGTTACTAAGACCTTAGTGATGTCCTTCTGGACTTTATCGAGGTTCACCTAGCATGCTCCTGGCTTCATAGTTTTAGTGCTTTTGAGAATAATCTCTTTGCTCTTTCGCTCTACTCTAACGGAGGGAAGGGTCAAAGGTTTTTGACCATGCCAATTAGTTACCAGCTCCATAACGGAGTCGATTTGAACCTTGGCTGGTTCTGTACCCAATAGGGAAAGAGATTTATGAATCACCCTAGTTGCTAGGGCTTTAGGAAGGTTTTCCAAACCTTCAGTATCAATAACTACTGAGTTGTTCGTGGTCTTCGCGACCGAACTGAAGGCTTCAGCTGCTTGAGCCTCTAGGTATTCCAAATCATCCTGCAGAATCTCAGCTGTTCTTGAAAGAGCACTTGCAATACCGGGACCTAGCTCTGCTTCAAGAACAGGTAATACGTTTAGTCTTACTTTGACTCTGGAGAATTTGGTATCTAGGTTCTGAGGATCAGACCAGTAATCAAGTCCTAGGTCTTCACAATAGGAAACTGTTTCTTTTCTTGTAATTCCAAGTAGTGGCCTGAGGTATTTGCCATCAGGAGAAAGTGTTGGCATACCAGCAATTGATTTAGCACCAGATCCTCTTGCTAAACCAAGTAAGACTGTCTCTGCTTGATCATCAAGTGTGTGACCAAGCATTGTGACGAAAGCACTGTGTTTGTTTGCAAACTCCGTAAGAGCTCCATAACGAGCATTTCTAGCAGCTGCTTCCATCCCTAAGGAGTTCTGTTGGACGACTACATCCATAATCTCAACAATATCAAAGCCGATCTCCGTAAGAACTCCTTTAGTTCTTAGAGCGACCTCCATAGAACCTTCCTGGAGATTGTGATTGACAATCACAGCAATAACTTTGATCTCTGCTCGATTACCTTCAAATAGTGCAGCACTGGCCAGAGCTAATGAGTCTGCTCCTCCGGAGCAGGCAACGGCAATCGTGCTTCCTTTATCTAGGTTGAGATTAGTCCAGCTATCCCGAACTGCACGGCGAACATCAGCCATGACTGGGCTTAGCCTAGGTCGCTCGGACATTGTCGCCTTTCGGTATTCTTTATGTATCTAGCCTATTTAGGAGAACCATGTCTATTGACGCCATCATCGAGATTCCTCGTGGAAGCCGTAACAAATATGAGGTTGACCACGAGTCAGGCCGTGTCCGTCTGGACCGTGTACTGTTCACACCTTTTGTTTATCCAGTTGACTACGGATACTTCGACAACACTCTAGGTGGCGATGGCGACCCATTAGATGCAATGGTCCTTCTTGAATTCCCTCTTTTCCCAGGCGTTGTAGTCGAGGTTCGACCAGTTGGTGTCTTGCCTATGGAAGACGATGGCGGCATCGACGAGAAGATCATCTGTGTTCCAGTCAAGGACAAGCGTTGGGCTCACATTCAGGACATCAACGATGTTCCTCAGCAGACCAAAGATGAGATTGAACACTTCTTCACTCACTACAAAGACCTAGAGCCAGGCAAATGGGTCAAGGTTGGTAAGTGGGCAGGTAAGGATGAAGCTCAGCGTCTAATTGATGAATCTATTGAAAGATTCAAAGCTGAGGGCGGGCACCAATAGTAGTAACTGCTTTTGCAGCAGTCTTTGTTGCATTCGCAATTGCACTATTTAGTTCAACACCCTTAGATAGGTTCGCAATCAGTGAGCCTGCGAAAGCATCGCCGGCACCCGTTGGATCTATTGCAGTTACCTTCTCTGCTTCAAAGGAATTAGTTTTTATTCCCTCTATATAAAGGTCAACACCTTCGCTACCTTTAGTCACGATTGTGATGTGTGAACATCCTGTAGATAGCAGTTCAAACTCTTCTTCATTCGGCAAAAGAATGTCAACGCCGTTGATTGAAGACTTGAACAAATCAACACCAAAGTCTTTGATGTAACCGGAAGAGCCTGGGTCTATAGCGAGTAGTGCTCCAGCATCTTGAACCCTAAAGATAAAGTTCTTTATCTCGGCTTCTGATCTTCCGAACAGTGTGTAGCCAGATAGAAACACATAAGAGAAATCGCTTAGGTAATCAATAGTTAGATCTTCAAGTGATAACTCTTTGTTTGCTCCCCTATTGGTGAGCATGCTCCTTGAATCTCCTTCAACTAAAACAACAATTGATCCAGTTGGTGAAGTTGTACTTGTTTGCAATTCTGTGTGAACACCAAAGCTTTCAAATTCTTTTGATACTCGCTCCTGGTCACTAATACCAACACAGCCGATGAAAGTAACTTCAGCACCTTCAGCTGCAGCCCAACTAGCCATGTTGCTAGCCGATCCACCAAGTGTTTGTGTAATAAGTGCATTGGTATCTGTATTGGCTCTAACTGCTCCTTCAGGAACAACGATGATGTCATCAATGACATCGCCAATAACTAGAACTCGTTCCACTAGTTCACTTTCGACCAGGATGTTGCAATCTGCCCAGCTAGCTTGACGTTGTTTCTTGCTAGATCAAGATTCACTTCAAGGCTTCTTCCCTTTGACTCTTCAACAATGAAGCCAAGAAGGAAAGGAGTAACAGCTTTACCGTGAACACCAGCAGCATCTGCTGCCTTGAACGCAATCTGAAGAACACGGTCGTGTTCTGCTGGATCCCACTGCAGTTCTAATGGAATTGGGTTAGCAATAACGATTCCCTGGTTATGTCCCAGTTCGTCTTGAGATTTCATTGCCTGGGCAATCTGATCTGTTGTGTCGAGTGACCAGTCAATCTGTAATCCTGACTTGTTCAGCCAGAAGGCTGGAAATTCTTTAGTCTGCCAACCAATAACTGGCACTGAAAGTGATTCAAGTCTTTCTAGTGTCGCTGAGATATCTAGAACTGATTTCACACCGGCACAAACAACAGTGATTGGAGTAACTGCAAGCGTCGATAGATCTGCTGATTCATCGAAAGTCGTGTTAGCTCCTCTGTGCACTCCACCTAGACCACCGGTAGCAAACACACGAATACCTGCAAGTGAAGCAAGATGAGCAGTAGCAGCAACGGTTGTTGCGCCACTTTCTTTACGGGCAGCAAGAATAGGAATATCTCTAACGCTTGCCTTTGCTAGATCTTCATTAGCGATTCGTTCAACACCAGCTGAATCCAAACCAATCTGAGGAACACCATCAAGGATTGCAATAGTTGCAGGAGTTACTCCCTGTTCTCTAAGAATGCTCTCGAACTCAATAGCTGCAGCTAGGTTCTGAGGTCTTGGTAAGCCATGAGAGATGATGGTTGATTCAAGGGCCACAACAGGCTTACCTGCATCTAAGGCCGCTGCTACTTCTTTGGACAATTGGAAAGGTTTCATGCATCAAGGTTAACCCACCTAATTGAGGAGATAGCATCAAAGTATGCAGAGCCCACTAAGTTTCCTTGAAGGAGTAAGGCATCCTGAAGCCTTCCACGGTAAAGGCAAGGGAAGCCCTTTCTTTGAAGGTTGGTATGTGAAGTTAGTTTCAGCCGATCTCTCTCAACGCTGGGCAGTAATCCCTGGAATCTTCAAGGGCATTGATAAAGCCGATAGCAATGAGCGTAAAAGCAAAGATGAGGCTTTCATCCAAGTTCTTGATGGTTCAACCGGAAGAAGCTGGTTTCACTCTTTCGATAGCTCTGAGTTCAAAGCTTCTGCAAACAAGTTTGAAGTTCAAATAGGCAACAACTTCTTCAGTGAAAATGAAGTAAGACTTGATCTTCCTCAATTACAGGGAACCATAAAGATAACTACACCTTTTATCCAATGGCCAGTAACTCTAAGAAGCCCAGGCATCATGGGTTGGTATGGACTAGTTCCATTCATGGAATGCTTCCACGGCATTGTTAGCTTCGGTCATCAACTAGAAGGATCTCTAAAGGTAGAGGGCAAAGAACAGTCTTTCTCTAAAGGCAAAGGTTACATAGAAACAGATTGGGGCAAAGGTTTCCCTTCCGGTTATATCTGGATGCAAACCAATCACTTTGATTTCAACAACGAGACATCTCTTATTGCATCCTGCGCAATCATTCCTTGGATTGGAAAATCCTTTAGAGGATTCATCATGGGCATGATGCATGAAGGAAAGCTTTATAGCTGGACAACTTATAACGGTGCCAAAGAACTGGAACTAAGAGTTGATGACAGTCATGTGTTCTGGAAAGTAACAGGACCAGATGGAACGCTAGATATAAAGGCGGAGCGAACTCGAGGTGGATTACTTCATGCACCTCTTCATAAAGACATGCATAGAAGAGTTGAAGAGACCATGGACTCAACTGTTGAGATCACACTAACTTCCCCTGAAGGTAAAGAGATTGTAAGCGGCACTGGAACAGCAGCTGCGCTTGAGATCTTTGGAGAACTAGAAAAACTTCTTGCATACAAGAAGTGATTTAGATTCCCCCACCTCCACCGCCGCCACTGCCGCCACCGGCTGATCCCCCACCACTACTTCCTCCTGTAGAGGCAACACTCAGCGATTGATTGAGTACCTGATCTAAGTTAGTGAAACTTTGTGAGAACACTGGTGCCCCAACAAACCACGTTGGTGTTTCATTCTTTTCATAAAGATTGTTCAGAACACCATTCCATTGCTTGTGAAGTCCAAGCAGAATTGCCCAAGGAAGAATCTCCTCATAAAGCTTCAATACCGTCTTACCTTCAACCTCTGAAGGTTTAAGAGAAGCTCCCTGAGGTGACTGAAGGAAAGCTAAACGATCTTGCTCAGCAAGTTTGATGTATACAGCCATTCCCTTGACATGATCTTCAACAACTGATCCTTTAGTGGTTAGGGCTTTCTTGGACAGAATCACCCAATATGCCGTTACATAAGGGAATGCAAAGAAAAAAGGAATGAGTGTGAAGAAAGATACGCTCTCTGAATCAACTCGAGCTGCAAAGAAGAAAAGTGCCACAATAGCTGCCATCACGCCCACAAACACAAGTGCGGGGATTCCTAGTGCTCTCTTTCTGAAGTAGCCAGAGGAGTTGGCTTGCTTGACAAAAGTAGCTTTCAACTTCAAGAGATCAGAAGAAAGCTTTGTTTGTTCCTCAGCATCCATGTCTGCTGAAAGACTCATCGCTGCTCCAGGCGTTGACAGTCCAAGAGTATTCAAAATAGCTAGCTGATTCTTGTTTGTGGTTTGCAGAGAGGTTCTTCTCAGGATGAATGCGCTCTTCTTTGAATCAGCGACTTCTTCGATCTCAATTAGTTTCTTGATGGCTAGCTCGATGACGCTGGCTTGGTGAAGGTGTCCTTGCTTTCGTGCAACAACTGCAGCAATAACTAAGTCGGGTTCCTTAGGCGGCTGATACTGAGGAACTATGAATGCTGCTTCATCTTGGTCTTTCAATTTTGTAACTCGATAGTAAACAGCCCAAACCAAAATGGCTATTAGAACCATGAGCGAAAGGATGAATCCTAAAAAGCCGGAACTCTCGACTGCCTTTGGGCCATCAACATTGGCAACACCGGCTTTGAATCCAATAGCGACCGTTTGAGTTTCTTGGGCTTGGAGATTCTCGGAAGTGAATACATAAGTATTCTCACTGGGTTGACTGACCTTACAAGATCCAGTAGATCCGAAGGTACCTTCGTAGCAACGCATTGATTTGGGCACAACATTTGCTGCAAGGACTGGATCAAGAATTACAGTTGCAGTGACTCGACCGAAGTTTTGTAACCAACCGTTACCGTTTATATCCCAATAAAACTCACTGACCTTGTCTAACCCATCGCCACTCTCGAAGTTACTGAGAACCCAGTTCTGT
This sequence comes from Rhodoluna sp., assembly GCA_032111565.1. Taxonomy (GTDB): domain Bacteria; phylum Actinomycetota; class Actinomycetes; order Actinomycetales; family Microbacteriaceae; genus Rhodoluna. Next base: position 69,797 of record JAULUM010000018.1, read on the forward strand.
TTGTATTTGATTACGTAGGTTTGTTTGCCAAAGACATAGGAGTTATCACTTGATTTGATGGCTAGGTGTAGAAACTCTCCGTCTTCACTTTGCTCGAACTCTCTTTGTTTGCCATCTTCATTTGTGACGGAGATAACTTCGATTTGACCTGGGAATAGTTGGTAACTCTTTAGGGGGATACTTCTTCTAATTCCCTTGTTCTGTTCAACCATTGGAAATACTGCTACCAACTTTTCGGTGACAAGCATTTCAGGTCTTTTGTCTTCAGCTTCATCCACTGAGATCTCATATGTTGCATCAAAGCTCTCAAAGGAGAAGTCATTCACATCTGCTGAGCTCGCACTGATTGGTGCGTAAGCGAACAATACGAATGAAGCGATCAGAAGCTTTACAAAGAGTTTCATGCTGTAACTGTACCCATAACGACTAAAGCCCCCATTTCTACTGGAATTTACCTTTGCATCTTGCAAGCTGGAGTTCCTCCAGGCAGCTTCTGGCGATACTTAGCAACTAGTGCATAACCAGGTTTAGCAAGCCAAACAAAAGGTGGAATGAGAATCAAACTACCAATTGCTCTCAAAACGATGTTGTTTTGAATCTTGAACAGGTTTGCGAAAGCTTCATGCCCTGCAAAGTTCTTACCATCGACCACTAGGTAGACCTTGGCTGTTACTTGCTCAAGGGTTAGGCCATGAACCTTTGGGTCTATGAATTGAAAAGGAGTTGCCTCAATAGGAGTTGAAGTGTGTTTGAGAATGAAATTGGTTGCAGTCGTGCAGAAGCCACAGTCACCGTCAAAAATCAGTAAAGGCTTTGCTTGCATATCTAAAGCCTACGCCTCTAAAGGATGCTGCTCTAGATAGTTCCTTTATCTAAGCCTTTTAGGACTAACTTGGCTCTATCTCTTAGTTCATCTAGGTCAGATAAACGGTCTAAACCTTTGAGCTGCTGAGCCATTCGATGGTTCATCTTGAATGTTTCACGATGTCTATCCAAGAAGTCCCAGTAAAGAGTTGAGAATGGACAAGCGTCATCACCTGATCGCTTCTTAGGGTCATAGACACATGTTTTACAGAACTCAGTCATGCGAGAGATGTAAGCCCCACCGGCAGGATATGGCTTAGTCATCAGCTTGCCGCCATCAGCGTAGGTCCCCATGCCGATAATGTTGGGGACCATTACCCACTCGGAGGCATCGATGAAGTTCTCTCGCATCCAGTCAAGGAACTCTTGAGGATTCACTCCTGTGATCAAAGCAAGGTTACTTAGAATCATCAGTCGTGGGATGTGATGGGTCCAGGCTCTCTTTTCTATATCAGCAACTACTCCTTGAACACAGTTCATCTTGGTTGCCTGAGTGTTCTTGAAAACAGTGAGCAGAGTTCTATTTGCCTTCAACGCATTAGCTTCTCGGTATTCATAACCTAAGAACCAATACATGCCGTTTATATATTCACGCCAGCCAATTACTTGTCTTACGAAAGCTTCAACAGACTGAATTGCATAGTCGTTCTTCTTATAAGCCTTGATGGTTTCGGCAATAACTTCCGATGGATGAATGAGCCCATTGTTTAGATAAGGACTAATCAAGGAGTGGTGCATAGCCCAGTTGTCTTTAGCAACCGCATCCTCGTAAGGACCAAAGGCATCCATGTGATGTTTCAAGAAGTGGCGAAGCTGAGCTAAAGCTCCGGCCCTAGTTGTCGCCCAGGTAGTGGATAGCTCGTGATTTAGTTCCTTAGCAACTTCAACATCTATCTCGTCTCTACTCTGTTCGAGATACGCGGGCCAGGTGTAATTCTTTGGCGGCGGCAATCTGTTGTCTTGATCAAAGTTCCATTGACCACCGACTGGTTTTCCATCTTCAACAAGAATTCCTAATCGAGTTCTTTGTAAACGGTAGAAGTTTTCCATCACAAAAGACTTTTGCTTTGAAGCCCAATCTCTGAACAAATCTCTAGGGGTTAGAAAGAAGTCATTAGGGACAAACTCAACACCGAACTCTTGCAATGCTTCAAACTGTTTTATTGAAGATGGTTCAGCACAAATAATAGGTATGTCTTTGCCTAAAGACTTCTTTGCTTTCTCTAGTCCAGCAATAGTTGTGTCTGCTTTGATGTACTGAACTTGAAAGGCTTTTGTCTCTAGCTCTTTAGCAAAGTGTCTAGCGGAAGAAATCATGAAGAACAGACGTTCCTTATGCCAATCCCTTCCAGTAACCATTCTCTTGCTCTCAACTAGGACAACAAGATCTGTTTTCGGGTTAGCTTTAGCAAGAGCACCGTGGCTCATGTTGAGATGGTCAAAGGGAATGTAGATGATTCTTGAAATCATGCGGCTTTACATTTCTTAGAGCAATACAGAACGTTGTCCCAATCTCTCTCCCACTTCTTACGCCATTCAAAAGGCTTCTTGCAGGTCACACAAATCTTAGGAGGAAAACCTCCCTTAGTTTTTGCAACTCTGGCCATGAGCCAAGAATAGTCGCTGACCTACATGGTTTTGAGATGAGTGCATGGCTAGAATACTTTTGTCCCGAAGGAAAGGTTCGTCATGAGATTTCTTATTGCAGTCATAGATGATAGAAGTAACTCTGCTGACTCTAATGAGATGGCTGCTATCGACGAATTCAACGATCACCTAAGAGGCAAAGGTCAACTGATCATGGCTTGCGGCATCGAAGACCCGAGTTCTGCAACTGTGATTGATAACCGAAACTCTCTGGGTCAAGCAACTGATGGGCCTCTTCACAGCCTCCCTGAATTTATGTCCGGTTTCTGGATTATTTCAGTCGACTCAGAGGACGAGGCTCAAGAGCTAGCGGCCTGGGGTTCCAAGGCCTGTAACCGCAAGGTTGAGCTTAGAAAGCTGCACGGCTAGGCGGCTACTGCCTGCTTTTCGTAAACATAACGAAAATGTTAGGCGACTTGAAGGCAAACTTTGCGGGCTGAAAGCGCATTCAGTGAAACAGGTCTGACCTGAAGAGTAGTATCTGCCTCATGAAGACAAATTCTAAATTCGTTTCACTATTTGCATCGTCACTTCTATTAGTTGCTTTGGCTGTATCCCCACACAGTGCAACAGCATCTATTACATTCGCAGCTCCAGGAGCTCCGCAGAATGTCACCGTTGTCCCTGCTGAAGGAGGCTTCACCGTAACTTGGTCAGCCCCTGCAAGCGATGGCAACTCCTCTATTTCAAGATATGTCGTTAGCGGTGGGTTGGGTACCTGTACAACTGCTGTCGATGGAAACCAAAAGAGTGCATTCGTTCCAGCTATTGGAACAAGTGCGGCTGCCTTCAAAGTATTCGCAGTTAACTCAATTGGCTTTGGAGTAGGCTCAGCTGCCTCATCTTCAGTTGAGCCAGGAGCCGCAAAAGTCGGATTCTTTGGAATTGATAACAGAGGGTTCAGCCGTAACCTAGGCTCAACAACTGGTCAGTTCAACAGAATTCAGCCCAGCGCATCTGCTTACTTCGGTTCTGTAGCAACTCCATCAGGCAATGGTGCCTGGTTGCTAGCTCCGAGAAACAGAGTTGTGGCTCTTGGTGATGCAACAATCACTGCAGCTCCGCTTGACACACTAACTGTTGCAATCGTTCCTTCATACAACGGTAAGGGTTACTACCTAATTGGTTCTAAGGGTGAAGTATCTGCATCTGCAGGTGCGACAGCAATTGAAACAACTGGCACAGTAACTAACTCAAGAGTTATCGGTGCTGCTGCTACTGCCTCAGGTAAGGGTATGTGGTTCGTTACTACTACAGGCACTGTCATTGGTGTTGGTGGAGCCGCTAGCGGCAAACTTCCTAAGGGTAACTACAACAAGGTTGTTGCTCGTGGATCTGGTGAAGGCTTCTGGGCGATTACTACCTCGGGAAGCGTTGCTTCTTTCGGTGATGCGCCAATCATTCCTCAGTCAATCGGACGTGTGAAGGATGCGACTCTAGCTTCTAACGGTAAGGGTTTCTACGCACTTGAAGTTGATGGAACTATCACTGCAGTTGGAGATATTCCAGCTCTTACTCCTGGTGCAGGTTCACGACCACTTGTTGCATTGGTAAACACAGCGCCGATTCGCGACGTCAAAGAACTACAGATCAACTCTTTCTCTGACTTCCACGGTGCCCTAGATTACTCCAAGACAACTTCTGCAGGTGTTGACACCTACACAAGCGGTGCATCGGTCATGGCTGCGAACTTCGCAGCAGACCGAGCAAAGCTGCCAGCAACATTCGTAGTTTCTAGCGGTGACAACTTTGGTGCTTCACCTCCACTTTCAACAGTGTTTGATGAAATTCCAACCGTCAAGGGCATGAACTTCATGGGTGTTGACGTAACCACTTTTGGTAACCACGAACACGACAAGCCACTGAGCACACTCAACGAGCAGATTGCAGCTTCGGACTTCAAGTGGGTAGTTTCAAACTACTCAAGCTTGACTCAACTAGATGGAGCAAACACCAAGGGTCAGAAGACTGCACCTTGGACAATTGTTAACCGTGGTGGAGTGAACCTGGGTGTTATCGGTTTGAACACTCCAGAGACAGCTGAAGTCGTCTTCCCAGGCAACTTAGGCAACATCACAATCGGTGACATTCTTGGCTCAAGCCCAGTAACAAAGAACCAGGTTCTAGCTGCTATCAAAGCTGCACGAGATGCTGGTGCTGACATGGTTGTCTCTCTTGTTCACGAGGGTTACGCAACTAACAACGCAGAATCTGGTGTAGCGGAGGGTCGTCTTCTAGACATAGCTCCATTGCTAGATGGTTCTGATCTTGTTCTAGGCGGTCACAGCCACCTTAGATTCGCAAGCGTTGTTGGCAAGAAGACTGTTGCACAGGTTCCAAACGCTGGAACTCTTTACAACAGAATTCACGCTTGTGTTGACACTGCACGCAAGATGACAATGGGGACCCTTGTTGAGCCAGTCGTTCCTCGTGTAACTGCAGTTGCAGGTACGGCTCTTGCAAGCACAACTTTGAACCAGCCAGCAATTGCAATGCTTGATGGTTACAAGGCTCAACTTGGTGCTGCATACAACGTAGTCATCGGTCAGATTGCTGATGTTGCTCCTAACGGTGGTACTCCAGCAATTCAGCGCAGCGTTGAAACAGGTCTAGGTAACTATGTTGCTGATGCCCTAAGAAGTGCTATGGGAACTCAGATTGCGATTACTAACGGTGGTGGCCTTCGAGACATGCTGCCAGCGAAGACATTCGTTCCTAGCGACACATCGATTATCCGTCCAAGCTGGACAAGCATCCAACCAGGATTTACTGTGGGTGCGACACCTTGGAAAGTAACTAGCACTGGACCTTACACACTCACCGTCGGTGACGTTGCAACAGTTCTTCCTTTTGGAAACGTTGCTGCAACAACTACCATCACCGGTGCTGATGTCTGGGCTGCTCTAGAGAACGGTGTCTCTCAGGCTACAACCGGTGGAGGCCGTTTCCCTCAGGTATCTGGATTGAAGTTCACCTTCGATACCTCGATAGCTGCAATGAGCGGACGCGTTACAGCAGTGACACTAACTGATGGAACTCCAGTTCCAAACGACAGAACAGTGTCATACACCCTCGCTACCAACGACTTCATGGTTGCTGGTGGAGATGGATACACCATGTTTGGTGGCCTAGCTAAGGCAAAGACTCGTGATGTTCTCGAGACTATTGTCCGCCAGGCAATCATCAGAGACAGTGTCAATGGCCCTGTTCAGATGAACACCGACGGTCGAATCACTCGAATCGGCTAATAAGTCACAGTCGAGTTTGGGGTGGCCTTTTTAGGTCACCCCAAACTCATTTAACCCGGAGATTGAATTGGTAGCCTTGAGGAATGATCAAGTCAGAAGATTTCAGTGAGTTCCTATCTAGTCGCAGGACAACACGCTCCTTCAAATCAGATCCAGTGGATGCAAGCATCATCAATGAGCTAATCGAAGATGGTCTTACTGCTCCTAGCTGGAGCAACACTAGACCTTTCATGGTTGCAGTTGCATCGGGCGAAGTTAGAGATCGAATTTCTCAAGACATGCTCGAGCGTTGGAGTGTTGGCTCAGGCATGACCAGTGGCAGTTTGAGGGATAAAATCAAGTTCTTGCTAACACCTAAGGCATGGCCACTAAGTGATTACCCAATCATGAAGCCATACCCTAAATCACTTCAGCCAAGAGCTCGTCGCGTTGGTAAAGAACTTTACGGTCTTCTTGGAGTTGCCAGAGGAGATAAGAAAGCTAGAGATGCTCAATGGGCTAAGAACTATGAGTTCTTCAATGCTCCAGTTGAGATCTTTGTTTTTATTCACAAAGGCCTATCTGTGTTCGCTGCAAACGATGCTGGGCTCTTCGCAGAAAATCTAATGCTCAGCGCTCACGCCAAGGGCTTGGGTGCTTGTGCTCAAGGAGCTGTAGCTATCTGGCCTAAAGCTGTCCACAGAGAATTCAACATCCCGGAAGGGTACAAGCTGATCTATGGTATTGCTATCGGTTACCCAGATGATGCTGCGGTCAACACATTCAAAGCCAACCGCATTGGTGCCGAAGAGATCACTATCCCTAAGAAATAGGCATTAGGTGACGATTTCGTGACCTAATAAAAAATGTGTTTGTTTGGGTAGGGTTTTGTGCTTTACTCACTTATGGACCTAATACTAAAAAGCGGAACAGATTTCGCAAGCACCTTCGAGCGTGCCAAGCAAGCGGCCCCTGAAGCATTTGATTCAGCTTCCATCAGAAACCTAATTGGTGGTGAATGGGTATCCATTGGTGTCCAACAACCTCACATGACACCGATAGATCAGAGTTTCATTATTGGTCCAACCATGCTCTCTCTTTCTCAAGCTCAAGATGCAGTTGATAAGGCGTCAAAGATGCATGTTGATTGGTCGAAGACTCCCCTTGATGAGAGAAAAACCAAAGTCGCCAAAGCTCTGGAACTTATCAAAGCGCAAAGAGATTTAATTGCTCTATTACTACTCTGGGAAATCGGTAAGCCATGGAAGTTAGCTTGTGCCGATGTTGATAGATGTATTGAAGGTGTCGAATGGTACCTAGAAGAAATAGATCGACAGATGATTGGTCGAACACCACTTACTGGACCTATTTCGAACATCGCCAGTTGGAACTATCCACTATCTGTTTTAGTTCATGCTGAACTAGTTCAACTACTTGCTGGAAACGCTGTTATTGCTAAGACTCCTACTCAAGGAGGATTCCATGCCCTAACTCTTGCTCACGCGATGATGGCTAGAGCTGGTTTGCCTGTAACACTTATTTCAGGATCAGGAGCGGAACTTGCTCCTGCTCTGGTTAGTTCATCTGACCTTGGTGCTCTTGCGTTTGTTGGTGGAAGAAACAACGGTAGAGCTGCAGCAACTTCACTTACTTCTTTAGCTACTAGACACATTCTTGAGCAAGAGGGTTTGAACTCATGGGGTGTTTGGGGCAAACCAAACTGGAGTGAACTAGCTGCACATCTAACTAAAGGTTTTGAATACGCTAAGCAGCGTTGCACTGCTTACCCTCGCTATGTTGTTCAAAGAAATCTTTTCCCTGAATTTCTAGAAATGTATTTGGATGTAGTCAAAGGTCTAAAGTTTGGACACCCACTAGCTGTTGCTAACCCAGACGATGATTTCCCTGAATTGCACTTCGGTCCAGTTATCTCATCTAAGAAGGTTGCTGAGTTAGAGCGTTCATTCGATGAGGCTGTTCTTCGAGGCGCCGTACCTTTATATGTAGGTAGCCTCGATGATGGCACCTTTATAAAGGGTCAAGATAGATCTGCCTACATCGCCCCTCATACAGTCCTAGGACCACCAACAACCTGGTCTATTCACCACAGTGAACCTTTTGGGCCTTTGGATTCAATAGTGCTAGCTGAATCGGAGGCTGAGCTTATTGCAGCCATGAACGTATCTAATGGAAACCTTGTTAGTTCCCTAGCTACCGATGACCTGGCTCTAGCTGAAAGGGTGAAAGAGGAATCTCAAGCCTTCAAGTTTGGAATCAATAAGCCTCGCTCCAGGGGTGATAAGGCTGAAACCTTTGGTGGCCGAGGGGCTAGCTGGAGGGGCTGCTTTGTTGGAGGGGATCTCCTGGTTCAGTCTGTTACTGAAGGAGAAGGCTTCCTATTTGGTAACTTCGCGGATGGCTCAAGGTACCCTGCCGACGCCTAAAGATAAAGATTAGATAACGCAAAAGGCCAATTTCGTGAAACCGCTTTCGCGAAGAAGAATACGCCTTTAACATTTAGTTAGATGTGTGTGCGCACATTCAATCAAGTATCGCCAATTCCTTGTATTTGGCTTTTCTAAATAGTAACGAAAGGCACTCATGTTCCTAAAGTCATCTTCCCTTCGCAAAGTAACAGGCCGTATCGCCTTGGTTATTGCAACGGGTTCACTCCTTGCAACAGGTGTTGTGGTTCCAGCTCAGGCTGCTCCTGCTACAGCACTTTTTCTAAACTTTGAAGCAGCTGATCCGCTAAAGGCCGGCACAAACATCGGTGCTAACGGTGCCTTCGAAGGTGGCGCAACTGAGGTCAAGGCGTCTACTCGACTAACCGGAAACTCACTTCACTTCACAAAGAATGGTCAGCCATGGTCTGGTGCGAACCTTTTGCTTCCTACATCCACCCCGTACCGTTTGGCTGATGCTTCTAAGAAGATCATTACTCTGGATTACTGGTCAAATGACACAGTTCCTAGTCCTGTGATGCTAAAGCTAGAACTAGCTAATTCTGGTTCTGCAGTGAAAACCCTAGAGGCTCAGCCTGGTCTCAACAGATTGTCATTCGACATGTCAACTGGTACAGGTTGGAACGCCAACATTGAATACAGAATTCTTGCTATTTTCCCTAACTTCGGTGCAGACGACAGAACATATACAGGTGCAGCAAAGATTGCTAACTCTGGTCAGGTTTATGAAATTGACAACGTTTCAATCAACGGAGGAACAGCCTCAGATTTGTACGTTGCTGACGGTGGCGGTGGGAACCCAACTGAGCCAACCGCAACAAGCACTGTTGTGACTTTTGAGTCAGCGGACACTTTAGGTGCAAAGGTGGTCGGCGATGCCACCCCTGAGAAGACCGAAGGTGCATTCGGTAGATCAGTTAGCACTATTGAGGATTCTCCTGCGGGTGGAACCGGTGGTAAGGCTCTGAAGGTTGTAAAGGCTGTTGGGGCTGAAGTTTGGGCTGGTGTAACCATTCTGAACTTGCCTTCATCTGCTCGAATCACCAATAGCACTCACAAGAGCATCACATTCAACTACTTCTCGCCTAAGGCAGATTCGCCTACTCGTGTAGAACTAGTTCCTTACCCACGTGCACTTGGTAAGACTGTGACTGTTCCGCAAGGATGGTCCAGAGTGACTGTTGACTTCGGCGACGTTCAAGGCTGGTCAGGAAGTGAGAGCTACGTTTCTCTAGCGATCTTCCCTGACTTCAACGTTTCTCCAGGCAACGTAGCACAGTCATACTACATCGATGACATCGCAATCAACGGTGGAACAACTCCAGCTCTCCCAGGTTCAGGTGGAGGTGACGGTCCATCTGCAACAAACACCGTGATCACATTTGAATCTTCAGATGTTCTAGGAGCAAAGGTTCCAGGTGATTCAAGCCCTGAAAAGCCTGAAGGTAGCTTCGCTGGAGCAACCACTTCAATCGAAAATGCTCAAGCCGGCGGTAACGGCGGTAAAGCTCTAAAGATTGTAAAAAATGTTGGTGCAGAAGTTTATGCGGGTGCAACCATTTTGAGCCTGCCTGAAACTCAGCGAATTACTAATGGAACATTTAAGACCATTACATTCAACTACTACTCACCAAAGGCCAACTCACCTACTCGCGTGGAACTAGTTCCATACCCACGTGCTCTAGGAAAGACAGTTACAGTTCCACAGGGATGGTCAAGAGTTACTGTTGATTTCACTGATGTTCCTACTTGGTCAGCGACTGAGAACTATGTTTCTCTAGCAATCTTCCCTGACTTCAACGTACCTGCAGGTGATGTTGCTCAGGCCTACTTCGTAGATGACATTGGAATCAACGGTGGTGTTACCCCGAGTATCACAGTGCCAGTTGAACCTAGAGCTGCTACCAGCACTCTGCTTACCTTCGAAACAGGCGACACACTTGGCGCGAAGGTTGCAGGAGATGCAAGCAACGCCAAGGTTGAAGGTGGATTCGAAGGTGCAAGCACCTCTATCGCTGCTGCCCCATCAGGTGGTAACGGTGGTAACGCGCTAAAGATCGTCAAGAATGTTGGTGGCCAGATTTACGCTGGTGCGACTCTTGTGAAGTTCACTTCAGCAACACGTGTTACCAATGGCACTCACAAGACAATCACGTTCAACTACTATTCACCTAAGGCAAACTCACCGACACGTATTGAACTAGTTCCATACCCACGTGCACTTGGTGTTACCGTGAACGCTCCGCTTGGTTGGTCAACAATCACTGTGGACTTCACTGGTGTAGCAGGTTGGTCAGCCAGCGAAGAGTACGACTCAGTAACCTTCTTCCCTGACTTTAACCAGTCACCTGGAGATGTTGCTCAGACCTACTTCTTGGATAACCTAGCCTTCAACGGTGCCGTTACTCCAGAGATCCCTGCTGAGCCAGTAGTTCGTAGCGCTACACCAACACTTCTAACATTTGAGTCTTCAGATGTTCTAGGTGCGAAGGTTATTGGAGATTCATCTCTTCAGAAGCCTGAAGGTGGTTTTGAAGGTGCAAGTACTTCCATCACTGCAGCTCCTGCTGGAGGTAACGGAGGAAACGCTCTTCGTATCGTGAAGAATGTTGGTGCTGAAGCCTACGCTGGTGCAAACATAATTCGTTTCGGTGATGACAAGAGAGTTACTAACGGAACTCACAAGAGAGTGACATTCAACTACTTCTCTCCTAAGGCAAACTCACCAGTACGCGTTGAACTTAGAGCATTCCCAGACGCTCTTGGTGTGAACGTAATTGCTCCACTAGGTTGGTCAACAATTGTTGCTGACTTCAACGGAGTTTCTGGTTGGTCTGCTGATGATGAGTACGTATCAGTTGCAGTCTTCCCGGACTACAACGAACTACCAGGTGATGTTGCTCTGGCTTACTTCGTGGACAACTTAGCAATCAATGGAGCAGTAACTCCGGCAATTCCAGCGCCTAGAGTAAAGCCTTCTGTAAAAACTGCTGCAACTGTTTCTGGTTCTTCTGTAAGAGTTAATGGGACACTAACTGCAGGCAAGGGTACATGGAATGGAACTCCGACAATCACTTACACATACAAGTGGTTCCGTTGCTCAGTTTCATCTTCTAAGACCGCAACTACTGCTCCAACCTCATCAGCTAAGTGTGCAACTATTTCAGGAGCAACCAAGTCAACATACAAGTTGACTAGAACTGATGTTGGTAAGTTCATCCGTGTTCTTGTCACAGCTAAGAACGCAGCTGGATCAACACTTTCTCTAAGTAAGACCACCTCTAAAAAGGTAGTCCGATAACAAGAGAAAAAAGATTGTGGCCCTTGGGAAACCAGGGGCCACTTTTCTTTAAGAAGTTTATTTCTTGGCCCTCAAATTCTTAAGCCAAGCAAAAGACCCAGTTGAAGTTAGAGCCCAGATAACTAGAAGTGGCTGGAAGAAGAGCCTGGTGAATCTTGCTTCATCGGTATTCAATCCAAACGCGTCCGTTTGAGTGAGCCACTGCGAAATGTTGCCAGGGAAAATAGCTACAAAGAACAGGGCAGTTACTGTTCCTGCGATCGGCGCTCTGAATCCACTGATTAGCCACAAGCCGAGAACTATCTCAACTACCCCACTGGCTAGAACAACAAAATCAGGATCCAGCGGAAGCCAAGTTGGCACTTGCGCTCTGAATGTTTCTCTCGCAGCACCGAGGTGGGAAATTCCTGCACCTGTAAGTGCTGCACCAAGTGCTAAGCGAGCTACTGTCTTGATTAGTTTCATAAGGATTTGAGTCTACTTTTCATTCTCGGGCTCCCAAATACTGTGTTCTTGGGTTTTGTTGATGCCGCGCAGACTAGGAGTTGGCAGGGCTAAAATTAGAGCAGGTCAAATTCCTTGGCCTTTTCCTGTAATCAAAGTTCGGAGGGTTAGTCATGGCCAGTGAATACAAGCCTTTAGGCATCTTTAGCTACATCTTTCCTCCGATAGCTTTGAGTCTTCTGCTTCTAACTTGGGGAACCAAGCTTGAGGTTCTAGCCCTGATGGGCACATTCCTAGTGCTAGCGGTTGTTATCTATGTAGCAGTTCAGCATGCCGAAGTGGTTGCCCTAAAAGTAGGCGAGCCTTTCGGATCTTTGATTTTGGCAATTGCCGTCACAATCATTGAAGTAGGAATGATTCTTATTTTGATCATCGATAACCCTGCAACAAGCAGGGATCTTGCTCGTGACACAGTATTTGCAGCCGTGATGATTGCAACCAATGCAATTGTTGGTGCTTCACTTCTTACACGCACCATGAAGCACAAGTTTGCCAAGTTCAACCCTGAAGGCATGGGTGGCGCTTTCGTGGTGCTTATGGCCATGGCTTCACTTGCTATCGTCTTGCCTTCTTTCACCACCTCTTCTGAGGGGCCAACCTACACAATTCCTCAACTAGTTGTTGTGGGGATACTGGCGTTGGTTTTGTACGCTACATTTGTCTTCGTTCAAACAGGCAGACATATCAATTTCTTTATTCCGCCAGAGCTAGAAAACGTTCCCGAGACTGTGGAACCTGCAAACGTACTAGTTTCGAAGAAGCGTGCTCTCCTGAGTGTTGTCTTGCTTTTTGTTTCTTTAGTGTCCGTCGTTGGACTGGCTAAGGTCTCGAGCCCATTGACTAAGAGTGCTGTTACCGATGCAGGTTTACCTCAAGGAGTAGTAGCTCTTTCGATTGCCTTGCTCGTTATGATGCCTGAACTCATTGCGGCTGTAAGAGCTGCTCGTTTTGGAAGAGTTCAAACCAGTTTGAACTTGGCTTACGGATCTGCGATTGCCTGCCTAGGTCTAACGATTCCAGTTTTGGCTGTTTACTCAATTCTTTTCGATTACCAAATGAATCTTGGTCTAAGACCGGCTGAAATGGTTCTTCTAGCTCTAACCTTTATCGTGACAATTCTCACAATTGTTCCAGGTCGAGCGACAATCATAAATGCGATGGTTCACCTGAGCATCTTCGCTTCCTTCATAGCTCTCGTATTTTTGCCATAACATAAAGGCAAATTGCTGCTTGGTAGCCGAGAAAAGTTAGTCTGGTAAACTTCAACTAATTAGACCTCTTAGGTCTTGGTTTACGAAGAAGAGAGACATCTAAATGACTGAAGAAGCAAAGTGCCCGGTACCTCATGGAGTTGGCACCGCCCCAGCATCAAATAACAAGTGGTGGCCTAATCAGCTAACAACTGCTGCTCTAATTCATCACTCAGAGAAGAGCGATCCTTTTGGCCCTGACTTTGACTACGTTGCAGAGTTCAAGACACTGCCATTGGCTGAGGTTAAAGCAGAGATTGCAAAAACCATGAAGACTTCACAGCCTTGGTGGCCTGCTGACTATGGTCACTACGGTCCATTCTTCATTCGTATGGCTTGGCACTCAGCTGGAACTTACCGCGTTAGCGACGGTAGAGGTGGAGCAGGTCAGGGACTTCAAAGATTCGCTCCTCTTAACTCATGGCCGGACAATGTGAACCTAGACAAGGCAAGAAGATTGCTTTGGCCGATCAAGCAGAAGTACGGACGCAAGCTATCTTGGGCTGATCTAATGATTCTTGCTGGAAACGTTGCTCTTGAAGACATGGGTTTCAAGACCTTTGGTTTTGCTGGAGGACGAGCAGATGTTTGGGAACCAGATAACACCTACTGGGGTCCTGAGACCGAGTGGTTGGCAAACAAGCGTTATGACGCAACTCGTGATGCGGGAACTCTAGAAAATCCTCTTGCAGCTGTTCAGATGGGTTTGATCTATGTAAACCCTGAAGGTCCAGAAGGTAATCCTGACTTCCAACTAGCAGCAAACGACATTAGAGAAACTTTTGCTCGGATGGCTATGAATGACGAAGAGACTGTTGCTCTAATTGCAGGTGGTCACGCATTCGGTAAGGCTCACGGTGCTGGAGATGCTAACCAAGTAGGCGAAGCTCCTGAAGGTGGAGAGATACACCAGGTCGGTCTAGGTTGGGCTAACAGCCAAGGTAAGGGACACAGTGAAGACACCATCTCAAGTGGTCTTGAAGGTGCATGGACACCAACACCTATTAAGTGGGACAACACATACCTAGAGTTAATCTTCAAGTATCAATGGGAGAAGACCCACTCACCAGCAGGTGCTGTCATGTGGCATCCAATTAACTGCGAAAGAGCTGACATGACTCCAGATGCACATATCCCAAGGCAGATGAAGCTTCCTGTGATGTTCACAACTGACCTAGCTCTTCGCTATGACGCCGAGTACGAAAAGATTAGCCGTAAGTTCTTGGCTGATTTTGATTACTTCTCAGATGCTTTTGCTCGTGCTTGGTTCAAACTAACTCACCGTGACATGGGTCCTCGTGCTCGTTACCACGGTGCTGAAGTTCCAGCAGAGGTGTTGCTATGGCAAGACCCTGTAGTTGAGGGAAGCACTGCTTGGACTAAGAGTAAGGATGAAGTAGCACAAGCAATCGATGCAACTGGTCTTTCAAATGCAGATCTAGTTAAGGCAGCTTGGCGTTCAGCATCAACCTTCCGCAACAGCGATAAAAGAGGTGGAGCTAATGGTGCACGTATTGCATTAGAGCCTCAGAGAAACTGGGATGTAAATGCTGATGTAATGCCGACGATAACTAAGTTAATCGAAGTGAAGAACAATCTAAAGGTTGACATTTCACTTGCTGACCTAATAGTTTTTGCAGGTAACCTTGCAGTCGAGAAAGCCGCTAACAGTGCTGGAGTGAAACTGCACCTTGAAATTTCAAGTGGCCGTGGCGATGCAACTCAAGATCAGACTGATATTGAATCTTTCAACCACCTAAAGCCACTGGCTGACGGATTTATCAACTGGGCGCCAGGTTACGAAGCAACCGCTGAAGCTCTTCTTCTGGAGAAGGCATCTTTGCTATCTCTAACTCCTCCGGAACTAGCTGTTCTAGTTGGTGGCCTCAGAGCGATTGGTGCTGTTACTGAAGGTAGCAAGCACGGAGTTCTGACAGAGACTCCTGGAGTTCTAAACAACCACTTCTTCAGAAACCTGCTGGATAACGACATTGCTTGGGCTCCCAAAGCTGACCAAAAGGGAATCTATGGTTCTCACGCATATGCCAATGGTGAAAGAAAGTGGACTGCAACTAGAGCAGATTTAGTCTTTGCATCTAACTCAGTTCTTCGAGCAGTTGCGGAAGTTTATGCAGCTGACGATGCCCAAGAGAAGTTTGTCCAAGACTTTGCTAAGGCATGGACCAAGGTAATGACAGCAGACCTTTTCTAGGCTAAAGAACCTCGATTACTGGCCCTTGTTTACAGGGGCCAGTACTCGTTTAGCCAGAAATTAGAAATTCTGTCCAAATATTTAGACGCTTCAACTAGTATTTAGAGGACTAGAAAAAATATCTGGTTTTACGAATACTTTAAAGGAATTGTAATGATCAAAAAACTTGGTTTCTCAATTGCAGCCCTTGCTTTAGTGGTTGCTGCTTCTGTGCCGGCGGCAAACGCAAAGAGTCAGAATGCTGTTTCAATTTACTTAGACGCACCACTAGTTCAGGGTTCATTTGCAGCCGGCTCTTCAGGCACAACTACAGAAGACTTCAACAGCTTCGCTCCTGGCGCATGTCCAGCTACTTGGGCTGTAGGAACAATCTCTGGAGTTTGTAACATCAGCTCAAACCTAACCTGGGGTGGTTCATCTGTCGGGGCTAACTCGACTACACCTAGCGTCGGCGGTGCCGGTTCAAACTACGCAACTACCGCTAACAACACCGATTCATTCACACTAACTTTGTCTGCTCCATCAAAGTATGTTGGCCTTTACTGGACTGCTGGTTCTCCGAGCAACACAATCTCATTCTTCGATGGCAACAAAAAGATTATTGAGCTGACAACTAACTCAATCATGGAGCTGTTGGGTACTGCACCTACTGGTGCTGGCGATTGGTTGTCTATCAAGAACGATCCAGCCGCTGTTATTGAATCTGGAACTCCTGGCACTTCATACCAGAGAGCTTTCTACTTCGGTAACCCACGTGGTTACACAGCTAACCCTCCTACAGCAATTTCTACAATTTCGGGTGTCGACCCTTGGACCTACCTACACTTGTTTGCTTCAGGGACTGTTGAGTTCGATAGCATTCAGTTCTCAGGTGGTGGCTTTGAGTTCGACAACCTAGCTGTTTCAACCTCAGCTAAGACTCCTCCTGCATCACTTGCTCCAGCTGGTTTCATTAATGCTGATCACACAATCACCTTTGACGCAAACGGTGGTGAAGGATCTATGGAACCTATGACTGCAAACGTTTCAGGTAACCTTCCTACAAACACATTGACCAACGCCAATGAAGAATGTACATTCGACGGTTGGAACACAAAGGCCGATGGCTCTGGAACTGCTTATGCAGATGGTGCAGCATTCTCATTTGAATCAAATGAGACCATGTTCGCTCAGTGGGATTGTCCAGAAGAAGAAGTTGTAGTTGAGGAAGAAGAAACAGTCGAAGAAGAAAAAGAATTGGCTCAAACTGGTTCCGGTAACTCTTCACCGCTATTCGCAACCTTCGCACTTCTTGCTCTAGGTTCAGCCTTGCTAGTAGCAAGCAGAAGAACTAGAAGAAGCTAGTAATTTCTACGTTATTAGGCCCCAGATGTAATTCTGGGGCCTAATTCTTTAACGGGTTTGGAATAATCAGATGTTCCCAATAAGGGGAATATTAAGACAACCTAGGAAAGCGCTTGATCGACGATAAGACCAATTAGTGCATTCCAAGCCACGGCATCCATAGGGTTATCGACAACATCATCAACAATCTTTCCTAAGGTATAGGCCTGGATTAGTACTGCTGCTGCTCTAGGGTCGAAGTCTTTGTTGAACCAGCCTCTTTTCTGAACCTCTGCGAACTGTTCAGTAAATAGATCGGTTAGGCTCTGCTGGACTTTGCCCAGAGCTTTCCTAAAGTCTTCGTTCTTCTCAGCCATACCTAGGATGCGAGCACGCTCATATCGGTTAGCTTTGCGAGCTGGGTCTTGGGTGAGTTCTGTCACTCTGCTTAGACCAGCGAAGAACTCTTCTTTGGTTTGGCACTCAGCAAGCATCTGCTTAATGACTCCGCCACTTTTTTCAACGTATCGTGAATAGCGAACTAGGTAGGCCTCTTGGATAAGCTCCCCGATTGAGTCCCAGAAGTGATATAGGGATCCTCTAGCAATGCCGGTTCTGCGAAGGATTTCTGCTGCAGAAACGTCTTTTTCTTGAAGTTCATCAAGCATTTCGACAGCAGTGTTTAGCAACCTGTTTCTGGTCTCAGTTCCTGCCTCGCTCATTTGATTAGTCTAACAAGGCGAGACAAATTCGAGTGATTCTCGCACTTTTGCGATTCTGCGAACACAAAGCCCTATTTGTTCCAATTCCCGATACTACGACTAATTAGTTCATCACTGTTTATACGGGATCTAGAGCATATTCTTCATGAAATATGCCGTTTGGTTTTTCCCAATCTGGAACTGGGCTAGCCTTAGGACATACCTCAACTTTGAGGTATACAACCGAATCGGGGAACCACATGAACAACAAAGCAACAAAGGCATTAGAACTGCTTTTATCGCAACAACCACCGCAGCGACTATGGCTTTTGCTATTGCTATTGCTACTGGGGCCCAGGCTGTCCAGCCAATCATTAACCTAGGTACTGCTGAGAGCTTTGCTGTTCTTGCTGGATCAGGAATCACTAACCTTGGAGCTACTACAGTTTCAGGTACTGCAGGTGGAGACATGGGTTCTTCAGCTACCCCAGCCTTCACAGGTGAGGCAGATGTAACAACTACTGGAACTAAATACACAGCAGCTTCAGCAGCTGTTGATGAAGCAAAGGCAGACCTAGTTCTTGCCTACGATGATGCGGCTAGCCGTATTCCGGCTGACACAGTATCAGCTGACCTTGGTGGACAGACTCTAACCGAAGGTGTTTACAACTCTGCCAGCTCACTCGGGCTTACCGGAACTCTTACTCTTGACGCTGAAAACAACCCTGATGCAGTATTTATCTTTCAGGCTGGATCAACTTTGACAACAGCAACTGCCAGCAAGGTTGCGCTTATCAATGGTGCACAGGCTTGTAATGTTTACTGGCAGGTAGGTTCATCAGCAACCTTCGGAACAACAACTGAGTTTGTTGGTCACGTGTTTGCTTTGGTTTCTATTACCGCTAACAACCAGGCAACCTTTGAAGGTCAGCTGCTAGCTCGTAATGGTGCTGTAACACTAGAAGAGAACACAATCACTAACAACCTTTGTCAGGAAGTAGTACCAACTCCTACCCCAACAACTGATGATGGTGGTGAACTTCCTAACACTGATACATCTGATTGGTTATTCCCACTAGTTGCGGGTCTTGCACTTGTTGCAGTTGGTGCAGGTGTATTCATCGCACGCAGAAAGCGTAACTAACTCGGGAATTCATTCCCAAAGATCTCGCAAGGCCGCTCCTTGGTGGGCGGTCTTTGCGATTATCTTGGGCGTTCTCTTATGTCTTTGGGCTGTCTTCTTTGTTAGACAACAACCACCACCTCAGGTAGCTCCAGTCGTTGTCCCTAAAGTGACAATCACTCCAATTCCAACACCAACTCCGACTCCAACTGAAGAGCCTCCTCTCTATCGTTTTCAACCAAAGATTGGCGACAAGATTGGAACCATCACTCTCAAGACTTTGAAAGAAAGCTGGGCCATCTATGAGGGCACTACAGAAGCTCAGCTATCCAAAGGTGTTGGCCACTACGTAGGAAGCGTTCTACCTGGAATGGATGATAGAAGTGTTTTATCTGGTCATCGCACTACGGTTTTCAATCGTTTAGGTGAACTAGAGATTGGTGATGAGATTTATGTGAAGACTGCTGCAGGAGTTTTCACATACAAAGTCAGAAGCTTCTGGGTTGTTCAAAGATCAAACACACAGGTAATAAAGCCTTCTTGGACAGGCGTATTGACTCTAACTACCTGCTATCCGTTCAACAGTTTGGTGAGAACCAACAGGGCATTCGTTGTAACTGCTGATCTTGTATCTTCTGTGTTAGCAAAAGACATAAAGAAGTAATTAGCGCTTC
Organism: Rhodoluna sp.; assembly: GCA_032111565.1. Classification (GTDB taxonomy): domain Bacteria; phylum Actinomycetota; class Actinomycetes; order Actinomycetales; family Microbacteriaceae; genus Rhodoluna. The sequence goes on from JAULUM010000018.1 coordinate 89,088, forward strand.
TTTACTACAGTACCCTGACCGTTTAGTTCCCAAGCGTGAACGTAGTCAATAATGGTTTTGCTCTCAGCCCAACCGGTGTAACTTCCACCGAACCCAACGTTGCCACCAACAGCATTGTTCAAGATCAAGAAGAATGGTTCATTGAATACCCATTGTCCGTTTACGTTAGCTGGGGTAACAGTCCAGAACACTTCTCGGTCAACATAGAACTCAAGGCGATTAGGCAGCCAAGCAAGTCCATAGGTGTGGAAGTCTGCTTGGTAGTTAGCCTGGTTCTTCTCTTCTCCCCATACGTAAGCGTGGTTACCACAGCAAGTAGCTGTATTTGTCTTTGAGAAGTGAACTGCTGCAGAGTTTCTCATTGGCAGGTTTCCACCCTGCTCAGCGATGTCAATCTCGCCTGCTAGAGGCCAGCCGACCTGAGTCATTGCATCCCCCAGTGCCCAGAATGCTGGCCAGTTGGCTCCACCTGCTGGCATCTTTATACGAGCTTCAATGTATCCGTACTTGAATGAAACTTTGTTTTGAGTATCAAAGCGTCCGCTTGTGTAGTTACAAGGTGGTGACATACAGTTACCTGCGTTTGTAGGTGGAGTAGTAACTCGCTTAGTTGTGATCACAGCATTACCCTGTGGTGTTCCATCAAGGCGAATGGCGTCTGGTGTGTACCATTGCTTTTCTGCGTTGTGACAGGTTCCACCACCGTTTGCACTCTCATGACCACAATATCTAGAAGTCCAGTTAGTGCTATCGATTAGCCCATCTGCTTTACCTGTAAATGAATCCGACCAAAGTAACTTCCCAACCTTGTGTCCAAACAATGTAGGGGTTGCAATTGTTGACCTCCACTGAGCAAACACAGTCATGTTCTTCTTTGGCTTTACAACTGTGGTGCGGTGATACTTCACAGGACCAGTTCTAGTAAGTGACCAACCAATGAAGCGATGTGAGTCTCTAGTGAATTTGTTTGTCGCAAGAGTTTTTCCCCTGACAGGAACTACCTGCTTGGCCATAGTCCCTGATCCACCGTTTGCATTAAATGTAATGGTGTACGAGGTGGCAGCAACAGCTGGGTTAGACAAGATTGGGGCGGATAGTGCTGACAATGTAATTGCAGTCGCAGTTAATAATCCGAGTACTTTTGCTTTCATTGAATAAGTCTAGTTTGTGAGCTTTCGCGTATTTCCCTTCCTAACCTGCGACCTTCCTGAGAGGTTCGATGGAAAGGTTTACTTGCCATTTGTTCATCGAGCGCTTTGTTAGACATGCCTGCCTATACTTGCCTTATGCCCCCAAAGCCGCCTAAGAAGCCTCAGCCCGATCAAGTTCAACTAGAACAAGAGTGGTATCGAATTGGGCTCACAGGACCAGCTAGGAAAGCACTGGTTGAAGCCAGGCTATACAAAGTTTCTGACTTACGAAGAATCACTCTTCAAGAACTAACTGCTTTACCTGGCATGAGTAAATCTGCAGTGAAGAGAATTCAAGTAATCATGAGTGCAAAGAAGATTTCTTTTTCTTCACACTAGCTTTCGAAGAAGTCAGGCTGTGGACTTCTTGAGCAGACAATCACAACTTTTGGCAAACTACTTCTGCTAGCAGACGCATGGCTTGTCTAGCCAGCAGTTAAACAAAACCCCGGAGGCAACCGGGGGCATTGTTTGACCTCTTGACGAGGGTCTAATCGGAAAAACAACTTCCGAAACTTATCCTTGGTGTCGAGTATAGGGAATATTTCTTTTTTAGGAAAGAAGTTATCCCCTTCCGGTTAGGCCCTCTCCTTAGTCCATGCCTAACGAGAGGAGAGACAAGATGACTATTAGTCAGATTGTTGATCTGGTGATACTGGTGGTGAAGATAATCATCTTGATTGTCGAAACCATTTGCACTAGGTAGAACCAGGTGGGTGCTGACTCTTCTGGTCAGCATCCACCCTCACACCTAAGGCTGAAGTCTTTGAATCTCCCATGGAGTGAACGAACCGTCTTCTTGCTGAGTGCGAAAGTACTCAATGCGATCATGCATCCGATTTGATCGTCCTTTCCAAAACTCAATGCGAGTTGGAACTATTCGATAGCCGCCCCAGTAATCAGGTCTAGGAACATCACTGTTTTCAAACTTGAGCAGAGCTTCTTCAAACTGCTTATCTAGTGCATCTCGATTCTCAATAAACTTCGACTGATGAGATGACCAAGCTGCAACTTGAGAATCATGTGGCCTTGAATTGTGATATTCATCAGACTCTTGGTTTGGAACCAATCTGGCTTCACCTTCAATAATTACCTGATGATAGATGGAGTACCAACCGAATACAGCGCTTACCTTTGGGTTTTCACTGAGAGCCTGTCCTTTGCGAGACAGGTAGTTTGTTGCAAAGAAGAAACCATTCTCGTCGACACCTTTAAGAAGAACTGTACGAGCCCTCGGCTGCCCTTCTAGAGACACCGTGCTCAATACAAAGGCGTTTGGTTCATAGATATCTGCAGCCTCAGCCTCGGCAAGCCAGAGCTTGAATTGCTCTATTGGATCTGCAACCAGATGTGTTTCACTTAGAGCTTCTTGCCCATAGTCTTCGTGACGCCCTAATGATTCCATGTGTCAAGAATAGGCTTTCAGGCATGAGGAACTGGCCAACTTCATATAATTGGCTTGGATCTTTCGGCAATCCAATTAGCAATTTCAGGTAGGTTTGTTTTCTGAGATGTAATCTGACGCATTAGTTTTATAACATCATCTTCTCTTGCTTGTATCTGAAACTTATTTATCAACATAAACGCCACCAGTAGATACCAAGCGGCTCTCTTATTGCCATCTAGTAGAGCATGGTGTTGCACCAGCGACTCAGTTTGTGAAGCGGCTTTTAGGGAAATGGACGGATAAGCATCGACTCCGAATACTGTGGTTTGCGGTCTTGATAGAGCTGACCCAAGCAGTCCCTGATCTCTAACCACAAATCCCAGCGCCGATAACTCTCCAATGACCACCTCTAGGTCGAGGTAAACAGCCATTAGTCTTCTAAACGTTCAAGAAGCTTCGCGTCTCTTTTGCTAACAAGTTCGAACGCCTCCTTAACAATTGCTCTTTGAGTTTCTTGAGCAATGTATTTGGCTATTGCGTTCATAGCCAATGTGTTTTTAGAGACGCCGAGATTTTTTGCGATATCGGTAAGTCCCTGATCTAATTCGTCTGTGAGTCTAAGTGTCATAGCCATAGAGTAACGGTATCAAAGTGATACCAAAAGGGCAATGAGCGCGGATGTGAATAACTAGAAGCAGATGTTCATTAGATCTCTGAACAAAAGGCAAATAGTAAAGCCCCCACCAAGGCAGGGGCTTTACTATAACTTGAAACTAACCGAGTGTTACCTTGGTGTTTCTAACCAGTGCTGGGATCTTTCCACCCTTACCTGTGTGATCACCCACGTTGATCATTGTGGTTGGCCATGCACGGTAACGAATAACCTGAATAGCAACCTGACCTGTGAAGTTCTTCAAAGCAGCTGCGGCAGCTTTCTCTTTAGAAAGCTCTGAAGCACTCTTATTCATAGGCTTGATCTTCTTGAAGTTAGTTGGAGTCATACCACCTCTAGGGTTCAATGTGGCTGGGTTCAACTTAGTCTTATCAATACAGAACTGCTTACCAGTGAAGGTCTTCATCTTCATAGCCGCAGCCTTTTGAGCAGCAGTCTTCTGAGGCATAACCTTTAGAACACCAAACACTGCAGAACAGGTGTGAGTCTTACCAGACTTAGTGAAAGTAATCTTCGCTTCAATGTAACCGGTGTAAATACCAGTAGCACGAGAAATCAGCTTTCCAGTCTTCTTATCCCAAGCAACCTGGAATGAACTGTCGTTAGTTGCAACGAACTTCTTCACACCACCGCTAGGAACACCCTTAGGAGCCTTACCGCCATCGCCTTCTTCAGGTGCAACGTCAGCGTTGGGATCTACTGGGATTGCAGCAGCTGACTGAACCGAAGCAGCTGAGTCACCACTTGCGTTAGTTGCAACTGTTGAGAAGGTGTACGAGGTCTTGTTGGTAAGACCTGTAATCTCACAAGACCTGGCAGGCAATGTAATTACACAGAAAGTTCCACCAGGACTTGCCATTACCTTCAACGAGGTAGCCGCGCCACCGGTCAGTGAAGGAACAGCAGTAACAGTAACCTTAGCGTTTCCGACTACAACAGTTGGCGCTGCTGGCTTACCCGGCACTGGAAGTAGCGGAGTGACTGAACCGCTTGTATCAGATGCTACTGAGTCGCCTTCACTATTCTTGGCAACTACAGAAGCGGTGTAAGCAACTGTTGAATCAAGTCCAGTTACTTCACAAGTAGTAGCAGGAGCAGTAACAGTACAATTCTTTCCACCAGGGCTAAGCGTTACTAGGTAACTAGTAGCCGCAGCCCCACTTGAAGGTGGAGTTACCGTCACTGTTACCTTGCCAGGGCCTGCCACCAAAGTTGGTGCATCTGGTTTTCCAGGTACATCCCCAAGCGGCTTCGTTCCAGCACTTGGCTCTGAGCTAGCAGAAGTGCCTAGATCATTCTTTGCCACCATAGTTGCTGTGTAGGTGGTGCCGGAATTCAGTCCAGTGAACTCACAGGATACCTCTGGTGCTGTGATAGTACATGTTGCACCACCAGGGCTTAGAGTCACATCATAACTGAGGACCTGACCGCCTTCGGTTGGAGCAGTAGCTGTGACAGTTAGCTTTCCAATACCGGCCTCAATTGTTGGCACTCCAGGAACCCCAGGCGCTGATGGCGCTAGAGGGTATATAGAGTCTGAGTAATCCGAACTGTCTGAGCTTCCGGCGTCATTGTATGCACGAGAAACTGCGTTGTATGACATCTCAGGGTCAAGACCCTCAAATACACAGCTCTCCTCAGGAACATAGATAAAGCATTGGCCCACTCTATCTTCTGACTCGTCATAAAGTCTGATTCGGTAATAGGTAGGAGCACCTCCCGAGTTTGATTTAACTACAGTGGCTCTAATCGCGCCTGAAAGCGGAGTTAGCACTGGAGGTTCAATGTAATCCCCTGGAGGGGCGAAGGCTGGATCTCCAGCTGTAATTGAGTCGCTGGTTTCGGAAATGCTAATGTCTGTGTCATTCATCGCAAGTACTGTGAATGTATAGGATTCAAAGTCATTCAATCCAGTACATCTTGCCGTGGTGCCTGTGATTACACATGTCCCGCCTGCTGGATTTGACTGAACGATGTAGCTATCTACTGGTCCACCAGTTGTAGGCGCAGTCCAAGTTAGATCAATACCACCTTCGATACCAACACCAGTTGGCTTCCCAGGAACGCCTGGAGCAGCAGCCGCTGGTCCGGCAATTGCAGAATTGCTTACGGCAGACTTTGCCATTCCGCCAGCGTTGGTTGCAGTGACTGTAAAGGTGTATGCCACCCCATCATCCAAACCACCACATGATGCGCTTGTGCCGGAGATCTGACACTGTGCTCCAGCAGGGGTGCTCTCAACGATGTAATTTGCGACTTCCCCTCCAGTGGTTGGAGCGGTCCAGTCCAGCGTAACTTTGCCAGCCCCGGTTGTAGCAACCGGAGTTCCTGGAGCACCTGGTGCATCTGGAGTAACTTCACTTGGTATAGCACTGCTAAGTGGCACTGCAGGTGCTTCTGTAACCGGCTGACCCAAACGAGAAACTGCGATTGGAGTCAATGGGCCAATGTATCCTGGTTCACGCCCGAATCCGACTCCAGTTTGATCATAAGGATATTCTGGAATCGACAGGTAAGTTCCGTGTCCGGTCACCCCTACGTTACAGAATGCATCGGTGTTTCCAGAAAAGTCATAGTTAACACGCTTCATGTTGAAGCCGTTGCCGTAATAGAATGCGTCACCGTTATTTCCGTTTTGGAGAATTATGTCGCTACCAGCAGGCGCCATGCATTGGAAGCTGAATGTTGGGTCCAACGGCATGGTTGTTGCCATAGTTCCCGATGTCCATCTCTTCAAGTAATTTTTTCCACCGCTGAAGTACGCTATGTAAAGCTTTGAGCCTACTTGGAACATCTTTCGAGCAGAACCTGCTCCGACTTCAGGGTCAATGTCAAAAAATTTCACGACCTGATTAGTGTCTGCTTGAACCTCAAAGACGTCATTGGATCCGTCAATTGCTGCTGAGTGGAAAATGGCTTTACCATCAAAAACCATCAGGTTTTCTGGATAGAACGCTCTTGAGGATGTTTCGGCTTCAGGCGTGATGTTAGTGAGGGTAAAGGTTGGCTCAGCTAAATCAGCGATGAAGACCTTGGTGATGTCCCAGTAATTGCTACCGCCAGTTAGAACAAGTTTGCTCCCTACCAGTGCCATTTCTTTAGTGCTGTCAGGAGCAATAATGTCGCCGTCTTTTCCAGTAAGTTGGGTGACTGTGTTAGCGGAAACGTCATACTTGTACAAATCATGGTTGTAACGGTTAACGGAGAGCCAATAATAGTCACCCCCATAACTAAGGGCATGTTCACTGCCGTAGACGTTACTTGGCAGAGCGAACATCTGCGTGACTGTGCCATCAGGAGATCTCTTGTAGAGTCCGTAGTCCCAATTTGTATCTCTCGCTTGGAAAAAGATGTCCTCGCCAATGTAAGTAAAACCACATGGGTCATTCAGAGATCCGACACTGATAACCGAATACTTCAGGAAAGCACCGTCTGGCTTCATTGAGACAATGACTGACTGCGAACCGTTGGTCGGTGTTCCTTCTGGAATGTTTCCAGACATCCAGTCTCCTTCTGGTGTGCTGATGAAGCAGCTAGTTTGCGGAGCAGAACCATCTGTAGCTCTGTTCATATCTTTCATAAGAGTTACTGTTCCGTCAGGAGCAACATAGTATGGCTCAGCGCCAATTGCAGGATCTCTGTTCAAGACGACGATTGTGTAGTTTCCCATAGCGCCTAGCTCTAGGTTCTGTCCCGCGTTTGAATTGGAAGCACTGTAGTGAATAGATGACTGCCCAAGAGCGGGATTTACATCGTTGAAACGAACCGCTGGGCCAGAACCATCCCAAGAATATAGGAGGAACTTGCCTGCTGCTGTTCCAAGCAGGTTGATAGTGAAGACAAGCTTGTCTCCAACTTCTCGAACCGATCCAAATTGAGGAGAAGTTGTGAGACCTGGGAACATTGTTGCGTAAACATCTGTCTTCTCGCCGGTGATTGGATCAATCTTCGCAAACTCTTTACCGTAGAAGTAGGAAACATAAAGATCTCCATTAAGGTTTACAAAAGCGCCTCGCTCGTCCCTAAAGTTCCAGGTGCCCAGTTTCTTAAATGTGCCATCAGGCTTAACAAAGAATGATTCGAAATTACGGCCAGGCTGCCAGTTTGCTGCCTGGATAATTGGTTCTGAAAATACGAACCCTTTTTCGCCGTTGTAAGTCAAGTTACCGTTGACTCGAACGCCAACCAATTCCTGACTGTCATTCTGCAACGCTTCTGACCAGGTGTTGTTGCTGATGTCGTATCTATACATCTTTATGTAGTCCCAAGCAGCATTATCAGTTATGTAGAGGTAATTACCCACAGCATAGAAAGATGGATGGTATACCCAAGGGCTCAAAATAGGGTCCCCTGCGCCAGCTCTTGCAGGAACAACTGGTGTTGTTGTTATTTGAGTAACGGTCATGTCGCTTGGGTTGAATGTGTAAATACCGGCTCTTAAACTCCAATTCGCATTCGCAAATCCGTAAATGATTCCGTTTGTTTCTGCGAATTGACCTGCTTGTTCATAGGACAACATTGTGTTGGTGCCCTCGGCGTTCTGAATAGGCTTGACTTCCTTAGTCAATACGTTCATCACGTATGGCTGCATAGATGAGTTGTTTTTAGTGTCTTGAACCCAGAAGAAAAGGAATTTGTCATAACCCCAAATGTTGTCAATACGTCCGGCGATTACTCCGTCGAACGGATCAAACAACAGCTCTGGTTCTTTTGTGATGTCGCCATCAACTCGCCAAAGCGAAGTTGCCTTGGAGAGCGTAGATGCGGTGAAGTAAGTCTTCCCACCTAGTTCGAAAAAGTTTCTCGGGGAAGAACCAGAGTTTTGATTTGCCACGTTAAGTGCAAACAGATTCGAACTTGCAGTAACAGCGGAAGCAGCCTGCGTACCAGCGACTACGCTGAGTCCAGTAAGTGCTAGGGCAATAGTCGTGGCAACAGTTACAATTTTCTTCATTTGATTTTCCCTTGGGTTGGAACTTTCTAGTGACATAGGCTAGACAGCCTGTCTAAAGAAAGTCTAGTCACAATGTTGGACATTTGTGAGGAAATTGGCTCCACATAAGCTACAAGCCCAATCGGTAGAGGTTACTAATCGCTGGGCTGATACTTCATACCTATTACTCAAGTTCCCTAGGCCTGCCAGTTCTTTTAGAACTTGAGGCTGCCTTCGCTCGAAGAGGTTTCTTAAATGGAGGAAGGTGGCTAAGTTGCCTAGGCCACCTTCTCTAATTGAAACTAACTAACTTTTCTGCGCCTTCTAGAAAGTGAAGCACCGCCGATGGAAGTAATTCCAAGAGCAATAGCCAAACCAGCGATGAGCAACATCTGATTGTAATCAGAGCCTGCGCCAGTTTCGGCTAACTGTTCATCAGTTGGGGTGAACTGAACTGTTACGGAACCTAGAGCTTCACCGCGATCTTCGCAATCTCCAGCGTATGCTGTGACTTCGCCGAAGCCTTCTGCGTCAGGAGCAAACAGCGTTGTCTCCACCTTTCCTTCTGCGTCGGTAGCCCATGGACCTTCACCCAAAGTACCTGACCCGTCAGATAGCGCTAGACAAATCACAGTGCCGGCTGCAACAGGGTTGCCTTCTGAATCAAGAATTCTAAGAGAAATTTTGGTTTCAGTTTCACCATCAGCTGGCGCTTCAGTTCTATCTGCTTCTATGGTTGAGTCTTCTTTTGATGGAGGTCTCGGAGTGAACTCAATGTTTACTGGACCAATCTCTTGCTTTCCGCTGTCATCGCAAGTACCAACATAAGCTGTGATAGTTGCATTACCGATCTCTTCTGGAGAAACAATAGTTGTTGTCACCCTTCCGTTAGCGTCAGTGGTCCAGGGTCCATTGCCTAGAGTTCCAGTACCTGCTGTCTTGATCATACAAACTGCGGTTCCTGCTGGAATTGGGTTACCAAAAACGTCAACTAGATTCACAGTAACTGTTGCTGAAGAAGATCCGTCAGCTGGATTAGTTGATTTATCAATTGTGACTGTTGACTCACCCGCATCAGGTGCACCAGGTAAGAAATCAATGTCCACAGATCCAACAGCAGGACCTTTATCGTCGCAAGGTCCAACCCATGCTGTGATGGTTGCTGAGCCAGAAGTAGTTGGAGAGGTGATAGTAGTAGTCACGTTTCCATTCGCATCTGTTGCCCAAGGGCCAGTACCTAGAGTTCCACTGCCAGCTGATTTGGCTAGACAAACCTGAGTTCCAGCAGGTACAGGATTTCCAAATTCGTCAACGATTTTTACAGTAACCGTTGCTGAAGAAGATCCATCAGCTGGGTTAGTTCCCTTGTTGATTTCAATAGTTGAATTATCAGCATCAGATTCACCTGGCACGAATTCAATATCTACTGAACCAACTTCGCCGCCCTTTTCGCCGCAAGGGCCAATCCAAGCTTTAATGGTTGCGTCGCCAACGGTTGTTGGAGATGTAATTGTGGTGGTCACATTTCCATTAGCATCGGTTTTCCACGGTCCGACACCTAGAGTTCCAAGACCTTGGGTTTTCTCCAAACACACTTCAGTTCCTGGCTGAACAGGGTTACCGAATTGGTCAACAATTTTGACTGTCACCGTGGCTGAAGATTCGCCATCAGCAGTGTTAGTGCTCTTGTTGATTTCTATTGTTGACGGGCCTGGATCGGCTGCTCCTGGAGTGAAGTCAATATTCACTGGGCCAATCTCATCACCCTTGTTCGCGCAAGTTCCAACCCAAGCGGTGATTGTTGCTGAACCTACTTCAGTAGGTGAGGTAATAGTTGTTGTTACCTGTCCGCTTGCGTTTGTTGTCCATGGACCAGTTCCTAGAGTTCCTAAGCCAGCGCTCTTTTCTAGACATACAGCTGTTCCTGCAGGAATCGGATTACCAAATTGATCAACAACCGTAACGGTCACTGTAGCTGAAGAAGATCCATCAGCCGTGTTGGTTGATTTGTTGATGACAACAGTTGAGTTGTCTGCATCAGGGACAGGAGGTGCAGTAAATTCCATAGTTGGACTTAGGGCAGGTGTTCCAGTTGCGGTGGCCCCTAGGAATGTCTCATAGGTTTCATTCTTTTCTGTCCCATCGTCTACAACTGGCATAGTGGCAACTCCGCTTGCGTTGGTTGTCAAAGTGGTAGTTGTGCCATCTGGATTCTTAATTGTTATTTTCTGACCTGAAAGATTGGTTCCACATCGGCTCTTTATTCCTACTGTCAATGTTGAGTTACCCGATCCCGCAACCTTGGTTGAAGGAGATATAACCGAAGTCAGAGATGAAGGATCAGCCAAAGTCGAGCCCCAAAGGCACTCAGTGGTGACTCGGAAGAAGCTCTGTGAGGTGTATCTTTTACCGGCTTGAACTGGGGCCCAAGGAACAGTCTGAGTAATCAGGTCTGGAGAAACTGATGTAGGTGTGTATCCCGTTCCTGAAGTTATGTATGAAGGGAAAACTGAGCTGTAATCCAAGTCACCTGGGAAGGTAGTAGTTTCAGCTGGAGCATCTGAAACTCTGACCTGAAAGTTAAACAGATTAGAAGCTGCAACACCAGCCATTGTCGCCCAGATGTATGAGTAGCCAGATTCGTTGGTCTGAGCAAATGCCTCACCTGCACCTGGTGTCGTTTTGTTGTAAGTCGGATTCACCCCACTAGCGGTATTTTCAGCTGGCATCGCAACACACGTGCTTGAAACAGAAGGGTCGCAATCAAAGAAAGTGAAGCTAGGTTGCGCGTTTGCCGGAGAGAACTGGCCTGTTCCGTTACCTAGTACTTTGAAAATATTGTCAGTCGTGTCCTGTCCAAGCATCTGAACTCGAAATCTCGCGTTAGGTACGATGTTGCCTGCGTTATCAAAAATTGCCACCTTGATTAGCTGCCCACCACCTGGGAGCTTACTGCCTGTGCTCCAATCGATAGGCTTTGCTCCGGCTACGGTCGGATTACTCTGGTTAGTCTTGGCAGCTCCGATAGAGTTGGCGGGATCAGGATTAACCGTCAAATTCGGATTCACCCCAACCCTGCTGTACCTGTAGAAGTTATCAGCAAGACCTGTACGTGATGTGCTCTGCGCAAGATTGCTTCCACTCGGAGTTGTTGATGCGGTGAGCAATGTGGTTACATCTGCACCAGCATCCATCCAAACCCAGCCGTTAACGTTGTTTTCTGAGATCGGAGACCTACTTGAACCTACAACTTCGCTACCCATCAGATATTCCATGGATGCTTTGTGGGTCGTGTTAGAAGTGTCAACACCTCTTATGTAGGCTGCTTGTGCAGTCATTGAAGTCAGTAATGCTCCGCTTAGTAGCAGGCCAATTGGGGCTAAAAATATAATCAATTTGCGCATTCAAGAACTATACTCCTGTGAAATTCGAAAAACCGAATTTTTAGCAAACAGACTCAAAAGAACCATGGCTTACTCTTTGAGATAGTTGGCTTTTGAATACCCTCTAGCTTGAAGGGTAGAAGTTCACCGCTCCGCGAACCCAAACGGTAACTTTCATGCCTACTTCAGGAGCAAATGGGCCATTAGATCTGGCTCGGATCTTGAGCTTCGGTGTTTGCACTTCAACAACAGCATCGTGACCGAAGAACACCCGTCCAATAACCTCTGAATCTCCACTTGGGTTGGGCTGGAGGTAGAAGTTCTCAGACCTAATGGCAGCGACACCTACCTGTCCTTCAGACACTTTATTAAGAGGTGTGATCTTTCCAAGAGCAGTAATGATCTTTCCATCTTCAACATGACCATCAACCAAGATTGAATCCCCTAGGAATGTTGCAATACCCAAATCAACTGGGGAGTTATAGATCTCTGTCGGTGAACCAGACTGAATAATTTTGCCGTCTCGAAGAATAGCAACCCTGTCTGCAAGTGACAGAGCTTCTTCTTGATCGTGAGTAACAAGAATTGCTGTTGCATTCTCAGCTCGAAGCACTCTTCTAACGTCTTCACGTAATCTTGCTCTTAGTTCAGCATCAAGAGCGCTGAATGGTTCATCGAGAAGAATCAGTTTCGGTCTTGGAGCAAGTGCTCTAGCAAGAGCCACTCTTTGAGCCTGTCCGCCCGATAAAGATGCTGGTTTGCGATCCGCATATTCACTTAGACCAACCAGATTCAGAAGCTCATTGATACGAGCATCACTACCCTTAGGTAAACCAAAGCCAATGTTCTGACTAACTGTTAGATGTGAGAAAAGAGCTGAGTCTTGAGGAACAATACCAACTCCCCTTTTCTCTGGAGCAACGACATCTTTACTATCTGAAACAAGTTTTGAATCGATAAAGATTTCTCCAGAAGTTGGAGATTCAAATCCTGCGATGAGTCTCAGAAGTGTTGACTTACCAGCACCGGATGCACCAAGCACGGCAGTTAGTTCACCTTGGTTAACGTCTAAGTTGAGATTGTTTAGAACTACTTGATCTCCATAGTTCAGGGATAGGTCTTTAATCTGCATCAGCATTACTTACCCACCTCCGAAAGTGCTTTGCGTGCTTGTCTATTCAAGGCTAAAGCAGGTAGTCCACCTAAGACAACCAAGAGAAGTGCATAAGGCGCTGCTTGAGAAAAAGCTAATTCTTCAGTTGCGCTCCACAATCTAACTGCAAGTGTCTCGGTTCCTGTTGGTCTAAGTAGCAACGTTGCAGGCAACTCTTTCAAAACAGTCAAAGCAACAAGTGCTGCTCCTGCAAGGATCCCAGGTGCTGCGATAGGTAGCACTACTTTGAAAATACTTCTATTGCCTTTGACTCCTAAAGAGTTAGCAACATCTTCTAGGCTCTTTGGAACCTGAGCAATGGGGGTAGTCATGGTTCCAAGAGCATTAGGTAGAAACAGAATCAGAAAGGCAAATATCAGCAATGCTGTTGTTTGATAAAGCCAAGGGAACAGATTAGCTCCTAAGAAAATCAAAGCAAGGGCGACAACAATCGCTGGCAATGCATGATTAGCCCAAACAGATAGTTCAACAAATCTTCCAAGTTTGGTTGGGTATCTAACTATCCAGAGAGCAATTGCAAGTGCAAACACAGTGATAGCAACTCCAGCTAGAACAGCAAGAGAAACTGATCCCAGAAGTGCTTCCAGGATTTGAGATAAATCAGCAGTTGATGAGCCAATGATGGACCAGTTGACGAGGCTATATAAAGGGATACCAACAGCAACGACTGCAATAAACAAAAGACCAGTAACTGCTAGTGGCCTAGCCTTACCTAGAGATATCCTCACTCGCTTTTGGCTTGCTGGACTAATACTCAGATAGTCACCTCTATATCTGCGTTCAAACCATATAACTACAAGAGTTAGCAGCACTAAAACTACTGCCAGGGCTGCTGCTGCAGTTCTATCGAAGCTCAGTCTGTATGCGTTATAGATCGCTCTAGTAAAAGTGTCGAATCTAAGAATTGCAATCGCACCAAATTCACTAAGTGTGTACAGAGCAACAAGCAGAGATGATGCGGTTGCGGCAGGTCTAACCTGAGGCCAGGTAACGCGAACTAGTACTTGCCATTTAGTTAATCCAAGTGTTCTAGCAACTTCTTCACTAGAAGCATCAGTTCTAACTAGTGCTGCTGATACCGCTAGAAACACATACGGACTAGTTGCAAGTGAGAGCACAAGCCATGAAGGCCAAAAGCCTGAGATAGATGGAAATGTTGCAGTGAAACTAAACGCCATTACATAACTTGGAATAGCTAGAGGCAGTGTTGCTAACACAGCGAACAGCGCGCCAAAACCTAAGTTTGTTCTTGTCGTTAGCCAGGCTTGAAGAAAGCCAATTACTAATGCAGTGAGAGTAACACTCACAACTAAGAGTGTTGTGTTGAACAACAACTCAATAGTTCTAGAGCGAAACAATTCTTCAATCGCTTTTTCAGATCCAGCACCTAACCTAAAGAATAGGTAGCCAACTGGAATTAGTGCTGCTAGAGCTGCAACTATTCCTAGGGCTTTGAGTAGCGCCGGAGGTTTACGCATAACTGAATTAGATCAGCCCCGCTGCACGAATTAGTTCTAGGGTCTCATCCAAAGTATCTAAATCACTTAGATCAACTTTAGGATTTCTAACATCGGTAAGTGGAGTCAGTCCTTCAACAATGTCAATTCCAGCAACTAGTGGATACTCAGCTGTTTGTTCTGCAAAGAATGTTTGTGCTTTGTTTGAAAGTAAGAAATCAACAAAGGCACGTGATGCGCTGTTGTCGCTAATGATTCCTGCACCTGCAACATTAACTAGATTTCCTAAATCGTTTGACTCAAACGCAGCTAGCTTTGATTTCATCTTGTCCTTGCCAATTTCTTTAGCCTTCGCAAACCAGTAGTAGTGATTGATTAGACCAGCGTCTACTACTCCCTGCTCAACTGCATTCAAGATGGCGTCGTTCTTCTCAAAGATCACAGCGTTAGATTTCATGGCTTCAAGCCAAGAGGTAGTTGCTGCTTCTCCTTCAACTACTCGCATCGCAGTTACAAAAGATTGGAAAGATGCGTTGGTTGGAGCAATGGCAATACGGTTCTTCCATTCAGGTTTAGCTAGATCAAAGACAGATACTGGCAAGTCCGATACTTTTGCTGTGTTGTAAACAAGAATTCTTGCTCTTCCAGAAACACCAACCCATGACCCGTCAGTCGCTGAGTACTGCTTATCAACTTGAGAAGTTAGTTCTGAAGGGATGGTTGAGAATAGCCCTGCTTTTGAAACAGCACCTAGAGCTCCAGCATCCTGGGAGAAGAACACATCTGCAGGAGAGTTCTCTCCTTCTTCTAGGAGTTGAGCAGCAAGCTCAGCGCTACCGGCATATCTAACTTCAACTGTGATTCCGCTCTCTTGCTCGAACATCTCTATTAGCGGCTGAACGAGCTCTTCTGATCGACCGCTATACAGGACCAGCGAGTCCTTTTGTTGAAGGGTCTCGGAAGCATTTGGATTTGGTTCTCCAGAAGTGCAACTAGAAAGGGTAAGGGCACTTACGAGGGCTAGAAGTGTTGCAAAAGACTTAAACAAGGGGGCCTAACTGGCTAAAGAACGATTCTCTTCAAGGTTAGGTAACCCTAAGTTGATTGTCAATAGGCCGAACAGGCTTGCCAGATCCATTCAAGATATGATACTTTTTTGATATCACTTTGATACGAAAGGCTTTCATGAACGAAACAATCAAAACACCAATCTCAGGCCCGCTAGCCTTTGTCGTCTTCCTTGCTCTACTACCTATCGAATACTGGCTATTTGTTGAGTTCGTGTCTGATTCACTCCCTAGCGAATTAGTTATCGCTTTAGTGGTGGTTTCAACAGTTTTAATTACAGGCCTTGCCGGTTTCTACACTCTGCAGCCAAACGAATCTAGAGTTCTTATTCTCTTTGGTAAGTACAAGGGAACCGTCAAGAAGCCAGGTTGGCACTGGGGTAACCCATTCTACTCAAACTCCTCTCCTACCTCTAATCTGCAGAATGAAATCGATTCTCAGAATAAGACAAGTAGAACGCTACCGCTACAAAAGCCAGACAGCAGATTCAAGATCTCACTACGCGCAAGAACAGAAGTAGGCGCAACCATCAAAGTCAATGACAAGCGCGGTAACCCTATTGAGATTGGAGCAGTGGTTGTGTGGCGAGTATCTGAAACAGCTAAGGCTGTTTTTGATGTTGATGATTACAGAACATATGTAAAGACTCAGATTGAAACTGCCCTTAGACACGTTGCAACTGGATTTGCATATGATCACAGCGAATCAGGAGAGCTTTCAGGAGAACTAACTCTTAGAGGAAATCCTGAAGAGGTTGCTGTTGAACTTCGTAAAGATCTTGAGAGCAGACTTTCTAAAGCTGGTGTGACCATTGATGATGCTCGACTAACGCACCTTGCTTACGCTCCAGAGATCGCTCAAGCAATGCTTCGCCGCCAACAAGCTGATGCAGTTATCAGTGCAAGACGCAAGATTGTTCAAGGAGCAGTGGGCATGGTTGAACTAGCACTTGCTGAATTAGAGAGAAACGGCTCGGTGTCTCTAGATGATGAGCGTAAAGCATCTATGGTTTCTAACCTGATGGTTGTTCTATGTTCAGAGCGTGAAGCATCTCCAGTAATCAACGCAGGAACTCTTTACAACTAATGAAAGAGAAGAAAGCGATTCCTTTACGAATTGCACCTGAGTTATACGTGGAACTAAAGGCTTGGGCTGAGCAAGACCTGCGAAGTGTCAATGGTCAGATCGAATCAATACTTCGCTCGGCTGTTGAAACTCGCAAAGGTCAAAGAGCTAAAGCCGATAAAGAAAACAGAAGAGACACGGCTTAGCCAAAGTAGAAAGCCTCGAAACTACATTCCTTTGGGAATCTGGTTTCGAGGCTTTACTAATTGTGAACTATGAAACTCTCTTATTAGGAGACAGTCTTGACGCTTGGTTGTAGCCATCCAAGTTCTGAGTCACTAGAACTGAAATGTTCTTTTTCGCATCAGCAGGAAGCAATCTGTAAGTTGTCTTAGTTGCGTACTTGATTGGTGCCCCATTTCTGAACCACTGGTACTTGTACTTCACTCCAACAGTGTTAACCCACGGACGGACAATTGCTTTAATGACTTTGCCTGGCTTCATAACGCCGCTAATGTTTACCGAACCTGGAACGATGTCAGCTTTTGTAACCTCCAGGGCCATGCTCGACTCTACCTGAGACAGGAAATCACGCTTAGCAAGCGTGGTTCTCACAGTTAGGAGTTTCCCTACATCTTTGGCAGTAACAAGATAAGTTCTTGTGTTAGCACCTTGAATTGGTTCAAAGTCCCTTAGCCACTGATATGAAACGGTCGCACCTTCAGGGACGCTACCAGTTGTCGCTTCAACTGTTTGACCGGTCTTTAGGGTTCCAGTGATGATTGGACCTAAATTCTCAGTGAATACATTTGTAATCTCACCTTCGATGATCTGAATTTCAACAGGCAAGGCTGCAGGAACTCCATAGACATCACCCGAACGAGTGCTGATAAATTCAGCGTTACCAAAATCAGCATTTGTTAGATCTGTCGAGTAAAACTCTGAAGCCAAGATGGTTGTGTTTCCGAAGTCTGCCGTATTTAGTGAGGCTCCATTGAACTTTGAGAAGGAAATCTGCGTTCCTCTCAAACTAGCGCCTCCCATAAATGCCAAGGTGAAGTTTGTGTTCACCAGCTTGGCGCCTCCAAAACGAACTCTCTCAAGATTCGCATAGGTGAGATCCGCGCCTGTTAAGTCAGCGTTCTCAAGATTTACGTCAGATAGATATGCATCCCTGAGATCGGCTCTGGCCAAGTTAACTCCTGGACCGACTATGTAGCCGTTAACCACTTTGGCACCGTTGATTTGTTGAATGGTTCCAAGTAATCCACCCGAACGTAGGCCTGTGATATTTGAGTTGTTAATGGCTGTCTGGTTAATGCTTGCGCCTTGAAGGTTTGCATTAGTGAGATTCGCACCCCAGATACTTAATCCATCTAGCCTTGCTCCAGACAAGTCAACTCCTGGGCCAAATAGGTAGCCTCCAGTTAGACCCCAGTTAGCAGGGAGTTCTATCGGCTCACCTATGATTCCACCCGATCGAACTCCAGTTAGATTCGCTCCAGTTAGATCAGCACCTGTTAGATCAACACCGCTCAAGTTCGCACCACGCAGGTTAGCACCTGGGCCGATGAGGTAACCGCCAGAAATAATCCAGCCAGCAGGAAGAACACTTGGGGTTCCAGTCACACCACCAGAAATAACTCCGGTCAAGTTTGCTCCTGTGAAGTTGGCGTTATTCAGGTTGGAACTTGCCAGATTTGCACCTAACAAGTTTGCATTGGTGAAGTTTGCGTTCGGCATGTATGCACCGTAGAAAATACTCTCAGTCATGTCCGCGTTGGTTAAGTTTGTGCCAACCCAATACGAGTAACGTGCACGCACGTCAGAGAGATTTGTGTTTGAGAAGTTAGCACCGTCAAACAAGCTGTTGAACAGATCTCTGCCTTCGAAGTTACAGCCAGAGACATCAACACCTGCACCTCCTGATGGCCATGTACATGGTTCGACTGCAGTTGCTGGAGTGGTCATGCCCAAAATCAGACCTAGAGACAACGCGCTAGAGATGATTCCAGATTTAAGTTTTTTCTTCATGTTTCCCTTTCGTTGGTTCAAGTCTAAAGGTTCGTTTTAGAGAACTTGGGAAGAAAGCGCGAATGAGAGGAAGGTTGCTGGAGCTATTTGGCTCTGTTGCTTGCCCTGGTTAGGCGATCTGATATAGCCAGTGAGAGTTCGTCACCATCAGGGGTTATCGCAACAAGTCTTCTGATACTAAGTTGATCTGCTTTGCGAAGTGCTGAATAGAGCTGCTGGCCGAACTCAACAGTGGAAGCTGGTGCGGCAACTCTTATTACTCCTTCTGGTGTTGGAACTTCTGCTAAAGCAATGAGCCCATCGCCAGCAACGGGTTGCTGGTTAAGTACGAGTTCGACGTTAGGGGCGTAGTGAGATTTCAGTGATCCACTAACCCTGATACTTGATTCTGTTTCAAGGGGCTGAAGGTTAGTTGATTCATAAATCATCGAAGGTGTGATTGCTCCATACCTGAGAATCTTTGGAACCTCTCCAGTGCAATCAATAATGGTTGACTCTAAGCCAACCTCACAGTCTCCCCCATCAACTACCAAATCCTGTGAATCAAAAAAATCTTGGAATTCATCAAGAACTGCTTGTGAAGTGGTGGGAGAAACTTTGCCAAAGCGATTGGCGCTTGGTGCAGCAACTCCCCTGCCTCCCATTGCTTCAAAGCGACGAAGAATATGTAACGCAGTTTCATTACCTGGTATTCGAACACCAACTGAGTCTTGACCACCGGTAATAAAATCAGCAGCTAGAGGGGAACGCTTCAGAACTAATGTCATAGGACCAGGCCAAAAGTCTTTAGCTAGTTTTATGCAGTAATCAGGGATCTCTGTAACCCACTCTTGAAAGACATCAAAGTCACTAACGTGCACGATAACTGGGTGATCCTGAGGTCTTCCTTTAACTTTGTATATCTTCGCTACTGCTAAAGCGTTTGTTGCATCTGCTCCAAGACCATAGACAGTTTCTGTAGGGAAAGCGACTAGGTTGCCATCAAGCAAAGCTCGGGCGGCTCTCTCTATTTCTCTAATGATTTCCATTTTTAGCTGCAACGGCCTTCGTTTTGGTCATTATGTAATCAGTTTAAGGTCGCACATGACCTCTTCGTGGCTGCTAGCTGCGTTGAGGGATGCTTATTTAAGCGCGTTTTACGCTCAAGCCAAGAGTGGTTAGGCCTGCAAGGAACAGGCACACACCAAGAAGGAGTGCTAGATCTGTCGAGTTTCCAGTATCTGCAAGCTCTTCCTTTGGGGAGGAATCTACTTCTTCCCCTGTTCCATCTTCTTCCTCAATGACTGGAGGTGTAGGAGAGAAGTCTTCTTGAACTTCTGCTGGAGAAAGCACTGTTTGAAAAAAGCGCAGTTCGTCAATGTGCCCAACAAATGGTTGGTTTCCATCTTGACCATGCCCAATCCAAACCTCACGGTTTGAAGTTAGTAGACCAACACCGGTTGTGCCTGTTTTATCCAAAGCTCCATCAACGTAAAGATTGACCTCTCCGTTGGTGTTGCTTCTAGTTACACAGACATGGTGCCAAAGATTGTCATTGACTGTCTTCTCGCCTGAAATTGTTACGTCAGCTTGAGCGGATTCAGTTATGTTGCCGCCGTTACCGAAGGAAAGCTTTCCACTTCCGTCAATACCAAAGCCATAGTCGTAGGCGAATCCTCCAGTTTCTGAAGCTACGATTGGCGCGTTTTCCCAATGGTTTCCACCACCAGTTGAAGCGGTCTTGATCCACGCACATATAGAGAAGTCTGAACTAAGCGTGTTATTGAGCTTGAAGTAGTTCTGCCCGTCAAAGATCATGCTGCCGGAGTTGCCTCTTTCCGAGAACGGCACCTCACTTGAAGGGACTGGATTAGGCGATCCAAAGGCTCCACCATTGTTTGCAGCTACTGAATCGAAAACCTCTTCCCCCTGGACTGACTCGTTAAGTGACCAATAGTGCAGCGCTGGAGCTGCTGAGGCACCAGTTGTTAAACCAACCAAAGCAGACAAGGCTGCTAGAGACGCGATCTTGCGAAGATTCTTTGGAGCCATGCCTTACCTCTCAAATGCCTGATTTACAAGAAACACTACACATGTTTCGTATACGAATGGAGTTAATGTGCTCTTTTTACGAATAGATAGGACTCTTTGAATTGGCTTGAATAGGGCCATAGGTTGCTTTGATAATCAACCTTTAAATTGATTCCTGTTCTGGTGCGCTTGGAGGGACTCGAACCCCCAACCTTCTGATCCGTAGTCAGATGCTCTATCCGTTGAGCTACAAACGCTGGGTGCCTTGCGGCAACCTAGTTAGTTTAGCCGAATTCGGTTGGTGTCTCAAACCCCTATTTTTTAGGTAGGAAGACATCGTAGTTTTCTACTAGCCAATCGACGAAGTCAGGATTGCATAGAGCAGCTGAACTTCTCTTCTGTCTTAGTAGTTCAATTGCCTCATCAACTGGCATACCGTCTCTTACGAGCACTAGTGCTGTGACTAGCCCTGAGCGGTTGAGGCCTGCTTGGCAACGGATTAGGACTTTCCTGCCAGCTTTCCAGTCTTCGTGTGCTGCTTGAACAACCTGGTGTAGATCGTTTGCATCGACATCAACTTCTTCGTGGTCATAGAAACCTAGTCTCAGTTCCTTCACGTACCAGTCCACTGGGTTAGCTGAGGAATACAGTGTGACCACTGTATTGAAGTCATCTGGAGTTATAGGGCCGTCTGGGTGCTTTGCTCCGTCAGCATCAGTATCAGCTGTGCCACCCATCCATAGTCCTGGCAGAATCTCTGACCAGAGCCTGCCGTTGGCGAATCCCCAGTCTGGGGCTGTCTTGTTTGTATCGTGCATCTTGCTACTCTCTTGTATTCGTAATGTGTTCTCACACAGGAATAGGAACTAATTTTAGGGTCAACTACTTCCCCTAAAACATAAGCCTCCAGCGAAACCCGAATATGGGCTAAACTGGTGGAGTTCTGGAGACGTCGCATAGCCCGGTCGAGTGCGCCTCACTGCTAATGAGGTAAGGGTCTTAAAAGCCCTTCGGAGGTTCAAATCCTCTCGTCTCCGCCAGAATAAAAAGCCCCCAAGTATATGGGGGCTTTTTTATGTAGTTAGTTCTCGAACTTGGTCGCCTGCTCGAATATGCTGGTGAACTTGAATGCCTAAGCCAAAGCCTTGAATTGGATAAAGTGAAACAATGACCGTCAACAAGAGCAAGACTATAGGCGACGTCGCAGAGGCAGCAGGTGTCTCTAGGGCTACCGTCTCTAGAGCTCTAGCCGGTTATGGTCGGATCAGCAAAGAAACAGTTGAACATGTAAGAGCCGTTGCTGAAAGTATTGGCTATCGCCCAAATGCCCTAGCGGTTGCTATGCGTGCTGGTAAAACTAAGACCATTGGTCTTGTCATTATTTCGGATTTCACTAATGCATTTTTCGATCGTGCTACTAAATCGATTATTGATAGGGCTCAGGAACTTGGCTTTAGGGTTCTAATCCAACACAGCGATGAAGATGTTTCTGTCGAAAGAGTTGCGATTGATACCATGCTGCAGCACCAGGTTGACGGAATCATTCTTGTTCCTGCATCAACTACCAAGCATTCACATCTAACTTCGAAGAAGTTGAATGGCAAGCCAGTAGTAATCATTGACCGCAAACTGGATGTTCGTCGCTACACAACTGTTACTACTGGTGATGAGGTGGCTGCTAAAGAAGCTGTTTTGTATGCTGCAGAAAAAGGTCACAAGAAACTAGGATTCTTGATTGCCGTTCCTGGAATCACTGGTCTCAGTACTGTTCAACCTGAGATACCCATTACTTCTGTTCAAGAGCGTGTTGATGGTTTTGCTCAAGGTGTGAAGCGATCTAAAGCAACAAGTGTGTGGGTTTACTGCGAAGACAAGGAAAACGTTTCTGAGTCAGCGGTTGAAAGGTTACTTGACTCCCCCAAGGCTCCAACAGTGATATTCACATCAAACAACGACATGCTGCTTGCAGTTCTAAAGGTTGCTGGAAAGCGCGGACTGACCATCGGAAAA
>JAULUM010000019.1:0-16632 GCA_032111565.1 Rhodoluna sp.
TTTGATTCCCCTTCGTTGAATACAACCAATGACTTCAGGCTCTGGTTGCCTGCTGGTTCTGCAACTGCAACTAACACGTCTTCACAGATTAGAGCAGTGATTCCATGGATTGTTTTTGCTACACGCTTTCCCTGCCTCAAAGCCAGAGCGTCTTCAGAAGAAACCTCGAGAATTGGCAAAACATCTCTAACAGCACTGACTGATTTCGAAATTGGTAGCTCCCCAGTAAGGCCTTCAAGATTTACAGCGTTTTCAACTTCGTATTTTCCAATTCGGGTTCTGCGAAGCTGGGTTAGATGCCCACCAACACCAAGAGCTTTACCTAGGTCTCTTGCAATGGCTCTGATGTATGTTCCACTCGAGCAGTCGACAACAACATCGAGATCAATGAAGCCTTCTCCGCTTCTTATCTCCCCTAAAACCTCAAGCTTTGAAATAGTTACTTCACGAGATTTAAGTTCAAACACTTCCCCAGCTCGAACTCTGTCATAAGCTTTTTCGCCATTGACCTTGATTGCAGAAACAGCAGAAGGAACCTGCTGAATCACTCCCCTAAGTTTTGCTAGTTCTAAATGGATTTGCTCAAGTGTGATGGAATGAAGTTTCTGTTGACTGGCTTGCTCGATGGTTTCACCTTCACTGTCATCAGTGACTGTTGAAGAACCGAGACGTATGGTTGCGTAATAGGTCTTGTCTGCCCCAACGATAAAGGTCAGCAGCTTAGTTCCAGATTCAATCCCTAGAACCAACAACCCTGTAGCCATCGGATCTAAAGTTCCTGCGTGACCAACTTTCTTGGTCCCAGCAAGTTTTCTAACCCTAGAAACAACATCATGACTTGTCATTCCGGCAGGCTTATCCACCAACAACAAACCAGGAATAGCCAAAGGTTAGTCTTTCTCTTCTTTGTCGATGACTTTCGGCTCTTTATAAGGGTTCTCACCAGCCGCGAATTCGGCTTCTTTAGCCAGCTTCTTCAACTCATTGTCTCGAGCCCTAGCCTGAGCTAATAGATCATTCATCTGAGCTGCGCTCTCTGGCACATCATCAGAAATGAATTCAATAGTTGGAGTCAGACGAATAGATAGTTGATGGCCAACCTCACCACGGATTTTTCCACGGTGACGTTCAATTACTTCACCACTCTTCTTCTGCTGTTCGCTATCACCAAAAACGGTGTAATAGATACGTGCATGTGAAAGATCTGGGGTTACTCGAACATCAGTAATTGTGACAAAGCCCAAATCAGGATCTTTGACAACCTTCTCTAAAGCTGCTGCTACTAGGACCTTGATTCGTTCAGCCAGTCTTCTTGCTCTAGCTGCATCAACCATTAGACCCTCGGCTTCTCACGCATTTCGTAGGTTTCAATAATGTCGCCTACCAAAATGTCGTTGAATCCCTGCAGACCGATACCACACTCAAAGTCAGTCTTGACTTCGGTTGCATCATCCTTGAATCTCTTTAGCGAGTCGATCTTTAGGTTCTCAGCAAGCATCTTGCCTTCACGAGAGATACGAGCAAGGCTGTTTCTCTTGATTGAACCTGAGCGAACGATAGAACCTGCGATTGTTCCAACCTTTGAAGACTTGAAGATCTCGCGAACCTCGGCTGAACCAAGTGCTGCTTCTTCGTACTCCGGCTTGAGCATTCCCTTAAGTGATCTCTCAATGTCATCAAGTGCTGCATAGATAACTGAATAGTGACGAACGTCAACGCCTTCACGGTCAGCACGTTCCTTAGCCTTGTTATCAGGCTTCACGTTGAATCCGATGATGATCGCGTTATCAACTGTTGCCAGGTTTACATCGCTCTCAGTAACCGCACCAACACCACGGTGAATAATGCGAAGGGCAACTGAGTCATCAACTTCAATCTTCAGAAGTGCATCTTCAAGAGCTTCAACAGCACCAGATACGTCACCCTTGATGACCAAGTTGAGTGATTCAACCTTGCCCTCTTCGAATGCCTTGGTGAAGTCCTCCAGGCTAACGCGCTTACGAGTCTTAGCAAGAAGAGCATTTCTATCGGCAGCTTCACGCTTCTCAGCGATCTGTCTTGCCTGACGCTCATCTTCAGTAACAACGAATGTGTCACCCGCACGAGGAACAGACTGCAACCCAAGAACCTGAACTGGCCTTGATGGGCCTGCTGATTCAACTGCAGTTCCGTTCTCATCAAACATCGCACGAACACGACCGTGAGCCGCACCAGCAACGATTGAATCTCCAACGCTTAGAGTTCCTGACTGGATCAATACAGTTGCAACCGATCCACGCCCCTTATCTAGGTTCGCTTCAATAGCAACGCCACGTGCATCACGGTTAGGGTTAGCGCGAAGATCAAGAGCAGCATCAGCAGTTAGTAGAACTGCATCAAGAAGGTTCTGGATACCAGCACCGGTAAGTGCAGATACATCGACAAACATGACATCGCCACCATACTCTTCAGCCACGAGGTTGAACTCAGTTAGTTGCTGACGAATCTTGGCAGGGTTAGCCCCTTCTTTATCTGTCTTGTTCACTGCAACAACGATTGGCACCCCTGCAGATTGAGCGTGGTTCAATGCCTCAACTGTTTGTGGCATAACACCGTCATCAGCTGCAACAACCAAGATCGCAATGTCAGTTACTTGAGCACCACGAGCACGCATAGCGGTGAACGCCTCGTGACCTGGTGTATCGATGAAAGTAATCGCTCTATCGACACCTTCGTGAAGGCTGTGTACCTGGTAAGCACCGATGTGCTGAGTAATACCACCAGCCTCACCGCCCTGGACGTTAGCGTTACGAATCTTGTCAAGCAAGCGAGTCTTACCGTGGTCAACGTGACCCATGACTGTGACAACAGGAGCGCGGAACTCCATGTCATCTTCGTCTTCTTCAAACTCAGTTGAAATATCTAGTCCGAATGAATCGAATAGTTCGCGCTCTTCGTCTTCAGCTGAAACAACTTCGACCTTGTATCCAAGCTCTTCTCCAAGAATCTGGAAAGTCTCTTCATCCAAAGAAGCAGTAGCTGTTGCCATCTGACCTAGGTGGAATAGCACCGTAATCAGCTGACCTGCATTGGCATCGATCTTGTCTGCGAAGTCTTGAATAGAAGAGCCTCTACGAAGACGAACAATTGTGTTTCCATCACCGCGTGGAACAACTGCACCACCGAGGCTAGGAGCTGAACGCTGTTCGAATTCTTCGCGCTTTACTCTCTTTGACTTTCTAGCCTTTGAAGAGTTACGTGATCCACCCTTACCGAAAGCACCAGCTGTGCCACCACCGCGGCCACGACCACCAGCACCTGGACGACCACCTGGAGCACCAAAACCTGGTGCACCACCTGGAGCACCTGAAGGTGCACCACCTGGACGTGGAGCAAATCCACCTGGACGAGAAGATCCTCCTGCACCAGCAGTACGAGGTGCACCACCTGGACGAGATGGGCCACCAGCACCAGCTGGACGAGGCCCACCTGGACGAGTACCTGATTGACCAGGTCGACCCATGCCTTGGTTAGTTGAGAAAGGATTGTTGCCAGGTCTTGCCATTGGGCGAGGAATTCCCATGCCCTGAGCTGCTGCAAAAGGATTGTTACCTGGACGAGGAATACCTGGGGTTGGCGCTACTGGAGCTGCAGGTGCAGCTGGCTCTGCCGGAGCAGCCTCTGCTGCAGGAGCTTCTTCAGTTGCTTCCGCTTTAGCCGCTGCCTTAGTTGCCTTTGGCTTGGCTGGAGCTTTCTCAACCTTAGGTGCTTCTTCTTTTGGCTTGGCATTTGGGTATGCAGCGCGAAGCTTGTTTGCCACCGGAGGGGCAATGGTTGACGAACCGCTCTTAACGTACTCGCCTAATTCGTTTAGTTTGGCCAGTGCCTCGGCAGTTTCAATACCGAGCTCTTTGGCAATGTCGTACACGCGTGGTAGCGCCACTTTATTTCTCCTGTCTGGGACCCACCCCAGTCAGGGCAGGCTTAATGCTTTGAGGAACTCATTTCGAGGTGCTCATTAGATCTCTAACATCATTTCGGCCTGTTCTATTTGTTTGAATAAATCAGTTACTTGCTCTTCGTTTACTTTTCCACGAAATGATCGCACAAAGGCTTTTCTCTCAACCGCAGTTTCGAGACATTTCGTTTTCTTGTGAAGCCAAGAGCCACGACCGGGCATTTTCTTTTCGGAATCAACACTCAGGTTTCCCTGAAAATTGGCTATCCGAATCAAATCTGATCGGTTGCCACGTTGACGACAGCCAACGCAAGTTCTAACAGGGTTCATTCTAATGCCTGCACTCCCTAAAGCTCTAGCCTTTAAGAGAACAGGCTGAGGGCTTTATTTATTCCTCATCCTCAAGATCATCAGCCATGATGTCGATCTTGGCCCCAGTTAGCTTGCTAGCAAGCCTAGAGTTCTGACCTTCTTTACCAATTGCAAGAGATAGCTGGTATTCAGGGACAAGAACACGGACTTTCTGGTGTTCCCCCCTAACTGCAGAGCCATCATTGACTACGAAAGCAGCTGAAACCTTAGCTGGAGAAAGGGCTTGAGCCACAAATTTAGCTATATCCTCTGAATAATCAACGATGTCAATCTTCTCGTCGTTCAATTCTGCGGTTACAGCTCTAACTCGCTGACCAAGTTCACCAATACAGGCACCCTTAGCATTTAGGCCTGGTACTGAGGTTCTAACCGCAATCTTGGTGCGGTGACCGGCTTCTCGAGCAACCTGAACAATTTCAACCTGGCCACTAGCAATTTCAGGTACCTCAAGGGCGAAAAGCTTACGCACAAGGCTTGGGTGGGTACGAGAAACGTTGATCTGAACCTGACCTCTTACGTTCTTGTCCACCTTGGTGACATAAAAGCGCATGCGTTTACCATGTGAGTAGTCTTCACCTGGCACCTGCTCTTCAGGGGGCATGATGGCTTCAACATCACCGATCTTGACGTAAACCATGTATGAACGAGGGCCCTGCTGAATCTCACCAGCAACAATGTCTTCAACTTTTGCCTTGAATTCCCCGTAAAGACCCTCATCAGAGATGCCTCTAATTCGTTGGGCAATGACCTGCTTGGCCGCGTTCGCTGCAATGCGGCCGAAGTTCTCTGGAGTTCTATCAACTTCAGGAACCTTTGTGCCATCAGGACGGATCACAACCAGTTCGCCAGCTTCATTACGTTCCTCTGTGTCAGGAACCATGATGACGATTTTTCCAGTCTTCTGATCTAAAACTGCACGAGCAGGATCATTGTTACCAACACTCTTGTGATAGGCAGCTTCGACTGCGGCTTCAATGATTTCAACGAGTTCGCTGAACGGAATTTCTCGATCTCTCTCAACAAGTCGAAGAGCACCTAAATCGATGTCCATGAAACGCCTCCTGGCCGCTAGTAAGTTATGCAAGCCACAAAGATAGACCTATGTGAGCTCGGCTACCGCTAATTCTACCTTGACTGAGCGTCGGTCGCCAGAGCGTCGTTCCCAAAGATCCACTTCGCCGTTTTCCAAACCTCTACCAACAATGACAATCTGAGGGATTCCAAGGAGTTCTGCATCGCTGAACTTCACGCCAGGGCTGACCTTTAGACGGTCGTCCAAAAGCACTGACTTGCCTTTTGCTTCAAGCTCTTTGGCTAGATTTGCTGCAGTTTCATAGATGGCATCGTCTTTACCTGCTGCAACAACGTGGATATCAACTGGGGCAACGGCACTTGGCCAGATCAACCCCTTCTCATCGTTATTAGCTTCAGCCAAAACAGCGATGATTCGAGTAACGCCAATGCCGTAAGAGCCCATTGTCACGGTTACAAGCTTGCCGTTTTCATCCAATACCTTTAGGTCTAATGCCTCGGCATACTTCTTGCCTAGTTGAAATACGTGACCTATTTCAATTCCACGGGCCAATTCCAAAGGTCCACTTCCGTCAGGGGCTGGATCTCCTGCTCTGATCTCGGCTAAGTCGGCAACGCCATCTGCTTCAAAGTCGCGTCCAGCAACAAGGTTGAAAGCGTGCTTATCTTTTTCGTTTGCACCTGAAATCCACTTAGTTCCCGCTACAACTCTTGGATCAAGCAAATATCTAATCTTTGATTCGGCTTCTTCACCTAAGAACTGAGTACCGTTTTTAACTGGACCAATAAACCCTTTTACTAATTCTGGGTGCTTGGCAAAATCCTCATCGTTCGCCGTTTCGACTTCGAACCCAGCAAAAGCAATTTCTGCCCTCTTCATTTCCAGTTCACGGTCACCTGGGATGCCAACCACAACGATTGATCTTTTATGTTTCACATCTGTAAGGGCTAAGACAATGTGCTTCAGGGTGGACGCTGCGTTCACATCTTTCATACCTAGCGAATCGTTCGCAAAGTCAACAAAAGACTTTATCGACGTTGCACCGGGTGTCGGTAGAACCTCGACTGCAGGAAGACCCTCGATGCCCATAGGTGCAGGTGGTGCGATAGTTACTGCTTCAACGTTTGCAGCATATCCTCCGGCTGATCTAACAAAAGTATCTTCACCAATTGGAGAAGGTGAAAGGAATTCTTCTGAAGCAGATCCACCCATCGCTCCAGCATCTGCTCTCACGATTACGTATTCAATACCTAGACGAGTGAAGATTCTTTCGTATGCATCACGTTGAGCTTGGTATGAAGCAACTAAGCCTTCATGAGAGACATCGAATGAGTAAGCGTCTTTCATTACAAATTCACGACCACGAAGAAGACCTGCTCTTGGTCTTGCTTCATCCCGATATTTGTTTTGAATCTGGAAAAGTGTCAGTGGAAGATCTTTATAGCTTGAATAAAGGTCCTTGACCAAAAGAGTGAACATCTCTTCGTGGGTTGGGGCTAGAAGATAGTCGGCTTTTTTTCTATCCTGCAATCGGAAGAGGTTATCTCCGTACTCAGTCCAACGACCTGTTACTTCAAAAGGTTCGCGAGGCAAAAGCGCAGGGAAGAAAACTTCTTGCGCACCAGCTGCAGCCATTTCTTCACGAACGATTTGCTCTACCTTGGCTTTCACAGCAAGACCTAGCGGTAGCCAAGTGTAAATACCTGGGGCTGCTCTTCTTATGTATCCTGCTCGAACTAGCAGCTTGTGACTATCTACTTCTGCTTCAGCTGGATCTTCTCTTAGTGTGCGCAAAAACAATTGCGACATGGAAAGAATCATTATTTAGTCTTTCTTCGCAACGACTACCTGAGGGCTACCTACTAGGGCAGGGTCCATTTCAGAAGCAAGTCTGTTAGCTTCCTCAATTAGAGTTGCAACAATTTCACTTTCAGGCACAGTCTTAATAACTTCGCCCTTAACAAAGATCTGACCCTTACCGTTACCAGAGGCAACACCAAGGTCTGCTTCTCTGGCTTCACCAGGTCCGTTAACAACACAGCCCATAACTGCAACACGAAGTGGAACAGTCATGTGCTCTAGTCCTGCAGTCACATCTTCTGCCAACTTATAAACATCAACCTGAGCTCGACCACAAGATGGGCAAGAGACAATCTCAAATTTACGAGGACGAAGATTCAATGCTTCAAGAATCTTCGCACCGACTTTGACTTCTTCAACCGGTGGGGCTGAAAGTGAAACTCTGATTGTGTCTCCAATTCCCTTGCTCAAAAGCGCTCCGAAAGCTACGGAAGACTTAATGGTTCCTTGGAAAGCAGGACCAGCTTCAGTAACACCAAGGTGCAGCGGCCAGTCACCCTGCTCTGCAAGAAGTTCATAAGCACGAACCATTACAACTGGATCATTGTGCTTAACAGAAATCTTGAAGTCGTGGAAGTCGTGCTCTTCGAAAAGTGATGCTTCCCAAACAGCTGATTCAACCAAAGCTTCAGCGGTTGGCTTGCCATACTTTTGCAAAAGTCTTGGATCAAGTGATCCTGCATTAACACCAATGCGGATAGAAACACCTGCATCCTTAGCAGCTTTAGCAATCTCCCCTACCTTGTCATCAAACTGACGAATGTTTCCTGGGTTTACTCGAACCGCTCCACACCCTGCATCGATAGCTGCGAAAACATACTTCGGTTGGAAGTGAATGTCTGCGATAACAGGAATCTGAGACTTCTTCGCAATGATTCTTAGAACGTCAGCGTCTTCCTGGGTTGGGCAAGCCACACGCACAATGTCACAACCGGTTGCGGTTAGTTCCGCGATTTGCTGGAGGGTGCCGTTGATATCAGTTGTCTGGGTAGTGGTCATGGACTGTACTGAGACAGGTGAGTCACTCCCGACGCCAACGTTTCCAACTTTGATCTGACGGGTCTTACGTCTTGGGGTCAAGACAGGTGGAGTATTTGGTAGCCCTAGGTTAATTGCTGGCACTTGAAATCACTTCTTCCTGATGTCTAAACGACATCGACACGCCTATAGTCTAAACGCCTCGGCTTGGATGTCTCTAGAACCTAGAGAGTTAGAGGATTTAGAACATCTCTGAGTACCAAAACTATGGTCAAGACAATCAGGAGGACAGCCACAAAATAAGCAATTGGCATCATTTGGCCAGTGTCCACTGGACGCACCCACTTCTTGCCGCGAAGCTTGAAGACCCGTCTCTTTATGGATTCATAGATGGCTCCAGCAATGTGTCCACCGTCTAGAGGAACTAGCGGGACCATGTTGAACACAAACAAGGCAACGTTTAGCGACATTAGAAGCCCTAGCTGGGTCAGCATCTTGTCTACGAAGGTAATCTCGCTGCTGGAAGCAATCTGACCTGAGAACTGCCCCAAACCAATGATTGAAATAGCGCCATTCTCATTACGCTCTGAGCCTGGAGATAGCTCATTCAGCGCAGTTCCAGCCTGCAGTGGAAGCTGAATAATCATGTCAGCCGTTGCTACCACGATTTCACCCACCTTACCGAGCGACGTTGCTGGGCTTTGTTGAACTTTAGTTGTTTCTAAGAAGACACCAAGGAATGGCCTGGTCTGACCTTCCATGTTCAACATAACTGGAGTAATTGAAAGTGTTAGTTGAGATCCTGAGCGTTCGACAACAATTGGGACGCTCTTGCCAACAGATTCCTTGAGACCTGCTTCAACGTCAGACCAGAGTTTTACCTCTTTACCTGCAAAGCTGACAATCCTGTCCCCCTTGACAAGACCTGCTTGAGAAGAAGGAGATACTGGATTTGGATCAGCGCAGTTTGGGTTCAAGTCGGTTGGTACACAAGTCACTACATCCTGCACTGTTGATGTTCTCTCGTAAGAGCCAAAGCCAGAAAACAAAACAAGAGCAAGGACTACTGCTATCAATAGGTTAGCGAAAGGGCCACCAAACATGATGATGAGTTTTTTCCATGGTGGTAGCTGGTAAAAAGTTTTACCTAGATCTTCTTCTGCAATTTCAATCTGCTCTGTTGGCTGCGCGCGAGCAGTAATCTTCTGCCACAAATTCTTTTTCGCGTCAGCAGGTTGGCTAGGTGGAATCATTCCGACCATTTGAATGTAACCACCGAGAGGAATTGCTTTTATTCCATATTCGGTGTCGCCTCTATGTCTGGAGAAAAGAGTTGGACCAAAACCAACCATGTACTTAGTAACTTTTACCCCGAACTTCTTTGCTGGCCACAAATGACCAATCTCATGAAGTGCAATCGAAACTGCCAGACCGATGAGTAAGAATATCCAACCACTGATGCTGTTTATGAAATCCATTTGTCTAACCTAACTACACTTACCGACATTCAGCGATTAGTTTCTTTGGGCTATCAGTTGATTTGCAGTTTCTCTAGCCCATAGCTCTGCTTCAAGAACAGACTCAAGGCTCATGGTTTTCTCAGGCTGGTGTTGCTGAACAACCTCTTCAATGATTTCAAGTATCTCTGGGAAAGAAATTGTTCGGTCATGGAAAGCATCAACCGCTTGTTCGTTTGCTGCGTTATAAACAGCAGGGAAAGTTAGTCCCGCTGATCCAACCTGTCGAGCAATCTTTACTGCCTTGAACACTTCTTCATCTAGAGGCTCGAATGTCCATGTGTGTGACTTAGTGAAATCAACCGGTGGCGTCACTTCATGAATTCGATCTGGCCAGGTCATGCCTAACGCAATCGGAAGTTTCATGTCTGGTGGAGAACACTGAGCAATTATCGAACCATCAACGAAGCTAACCATTGAGTGGACTATTGACTGTGGATGAACGGTAACTTCAATTCTTTCGAAAGGAACACTGAACAGCAGATGTGCCTCGATGAGTTCAAGCCCCTTGTTCACAAGAGTGGCCGAGTTAGTAGTGACCACTCTTCCCATGGTCCAAGTTGGATGCTTGAGAGCCTGCTCTGGAGTGACAGCCTTTAGCTGCTCTGCGGTGAAACCTCTGAACGGTCCACCAGATGCAGTAAGGATTAGGGTTGAAACTTCCTTGGCATCGCCTGCAAGTAAGCACTGAGCCAAAGCAGAGTGCTCAGAGTCAACCGGAACAATCTGACCAGGTGCAGTTGCTTCAGTAACTAGCTTTCCGCCAACAATCAAAGATTCTTTGTTAGCTAATGCAAGACGCTTGCCGGTCTTGAGGGTTGCAAGAGTTGGAGCCAGACCAATAGATCCGGTTATGCCATTGATGACAACATCAGCATCAGTATCTTCAACAAGTCGAGTCGCTGCCTCTGCCCCAATAACAACGTTCTTGCCATCAACGCCAAACTTCATACCTTGCTGGGCGAGAAGGTCTTTGTTGGTGTTACCCGCTAGACCTACAACCTGGAACTTGTCTGGATTGGCCTCGATAATCTCAAGGGCTTGAGTACCAATAGATCCCGTACTGCCTAGGATGATTATCTTTTTCATGTCTCCATCTTGCCATCAACCCTGTATTTCTATGGCCGATGGGCCTTCTAGCAAGATAAATAAGGCAGGCGTAGAATTGACTCATGACGATTGAACAAAAAAGACTCCTTGTAACTGCAATCCCAGGACCAAAATCACAGGCCCTTCACAAGCACCGCCTAGAGCACGTAGGTCACGGTGTTGGAACCGCTCTACCTGCATACATTGAGTCAGCTCACGGAGCAATCCTTGTTGACGTTGATGGTAACCAGTACATCGACATGGGTTCAGGTATTGGTGTTACAACTATTGGACACACCAACCCTGGTGTTGTTGCAGCTGTTTCTGAACAGGTTGCCAAGCTAACCCACACTCTTTTCACCGTCACCCCATACATGCCTTACGTGCAAGTGTGTGAAATCTTGAACAGACACATGCCAGGTAACTTCGTCAAGCGATCAGCTTTGTTCAACTCAGGTGCTGAAGCCGTTGAGAATGCGGTCAAGCTAGCTAGAAAGTTCACCCAGAGAAACGAAATCGCAGTATTCGATCACGCTTACCACGGTAGAACTAACCTGACCATGGCAATGAACTTCAAAAACATGCCATACGCCGATGGGTTTGGTCCTTTTGCTGGAAGCGTTACACACGTTCCGATGTCTTACCCATTCCATGACCCAGAGGGAATGACCGGAGAAGAAGCGGCCACTCGTGCAATCAACTACATGGAAAAGCGAATTGGAGCAAAGAACTTCGCTGCAGTAGTGATTGAGCCTATTCAGGGTGAAGGTGGATTTATTGTTCCAGCCCCAGGCTTCCTAAAGACTCTGAGTGCATGGACCCATGCTAACGGAATCGTTTTGGTAGCTGATGAAGTTCAAGCAGGTATTGCTAGAACTGGTCAGTGGTTTGCATCTAACTATGAAGAGGGCTTTGAGCCTGACCTAATGACAGTTGCTAAGGGTATTGCCGGTGGTATGCCAATCTCAGCAGTTGTTGGACGAGCAGAGATCATGGACTCATCTCACCCAGGTGGAATTGGTGGAACTTTCGGTGGTAACCCAGTTGCAGCTGCAGCAGCCATTTCAGTATTGAAGCAGATTGAAGACGGTGGAGTTCTAGAAAAGGCTCTACACATTGAATCAGTAATGAAGGCTCGCCTTGAAGAAATGAAGGCAAAGTACCCTGTCATTGGTGAAATCCGTGGTCGTGGTGCGATGTTGGCAATCGAATTAGTAAACCCAGGTACCAGAGTCCCTAACTCAGCAGCCGTTGATGCAGTAGTCAAGCACTCACACTTAAACGGAGTAGTCATCTTGAATGCTGGCACCTATGGAAACGTAATCCGATTCCTTCCTTCCCTCGCAATTAGCGATGAACTCATCCACGATGCGCTTGACGTGGTTGAAGCAGGACTTGCCAAACTCTAAAGCTCAGAAAGATCCAAATGCACTCCTATGCAGACAGAGAAAAACTAGCCAAACTATTTGCAGCCGAGGTGGAGCTTTTCAAAGCCAAGCACCCAGCTTCAGCCAAACTTCATGAAAGCGCAAAAAACGCTCTCATGGGTGGAGTGCCGATGTCTTGGATGTCCAAGTGGCCTGGCCCTCACCCTGTCTATGTAACCAACGCAAAGGGTTCTAGATTCACAGATGCTGATGGAATTGAATACGTTGACTTCTGCCTAGGTGACACCGGTGCCATGGTGGGGCACTCCCCTGACGCATCAGTGAAGGCTATTTCAGAACAGTTAGCTAAGGGAATCACTCTCATGCTGCCAACTGCAGATGCAGCTATCGCTGCACAAACCCTTGCTGATCGTTTTGGCATGCCTAAGTGGCAGTTCACGCTTACTGCAACTGATGCCAACCGTCACATCCTGCGTTATGCACGACATGTGTCAGGTAAACACAAGGTGGTAGTGCACGACTACTGCTACCACGGAACAGTGGATGAAACTTTCGCTGTCCTAAATGACCAAGGTCAAACAGTCAGTCGTGAAAACAACATCGGGCCTCAGGTTGATCCAAGCGAAACGACCATAGTTGTCCCATTCAATAACTTAGAAGCAGCTGAAGCAGCTTTTGCAACTGGTGAAGTTGCGGCCATGCTTATCGAACCTGCGATGACTAACATCGGTATCGTATTGCCAGAGCCTGGCTACCTAGAAGGACTTAGAGAGCTCTCCACTCGCTACGATGTAATCCTCATAATTGATGAGACACACACGCTAAGCGAAGGCCCTGGAGGTATGACTGCTCGTAGGGACCTAAAGCCAGATGCAGTTGTGTTGGGTAAAACAATAGGTGCTGGTATCCCAGCTGGTGCCTTTGGTATGACAGCAGAACTAACTGCAAAGATTCAGAAGAGCCTGCACCTTGAACACATTGACGTTGGAGGTGTTGGTGGCACTCTTGCCGGTAACGCACTGTCTATGGCTGCTATTGCTGCAACACTCACCAAGGTGCTGACTCCTGAAGCTTTCAAGTCAATGGAAGCATTATGCGATGTCTGGACCAAGAACGTTCAGGATTTGATTACCAAGTATGGTGCTCCTTGGCAGGTTAGCCAACTAGGTTGCCGAGCAGAATACTCATTCAGATCAGAAGCTCCAAAAAACGGTAGAGAAGCTGCCGATGCAGATGACTTTGAATTACAGCAGTATCTTCACATTCACGCTCTAAACCGTGGAATCTTGATGACACCTTTCCACAACATGGCTTTGATGTCACCAGCTCACACAATCGAAGATGTTGAAAGACATAGAGCTCACTTCGAAGAAGCTCTTATTTCTCTGTTTGCTTAGGCCTTCTTCAATAAACTGCGACGCTTACGCTCGCCGTTGATCTGGGTAATTAGCACCAGCAAGATTGCTGCAATAAACACAGCGCTTCCAATTACGTTAGCCTCTGCAGGAACACCTCTAGCAGCTGCTGTGAATACATAACGTGGGAAAGTCATGTCCGCACCAGCGTTGAAGTTGGTGATGATGAAATCATCAAAGCTCAACGCGAAAGATAGCAGCGCTGCGGCAGCAATACCAGGAAGTAATAGTGGGAAGGTTATCTTCCAGAACACCTGTCTTGGATTAGCGTAAAGATCTTTACCTGCTTCTTCCAGAACCGGATCTAGGCTAGCTACCCTAGCCTTCACTGTTACAACAACAAACGACAAACAGAACACAACGTGTCCAATGATGATTGTTCCAATACCTTTTTCAACTCCAAGGCTAAAGAACTGAGACGCAAGTCCTGCACCTAGAACAACTTCGGGGGTTGCCATAGGTAAGAACAACAAGAGGTTAGTTGATTTGCGAAACTTGAAGCGGTAGCGAACAAGTGCGATAGCAATCATCGTTCCTAGTGCAGTAGCAACGAATGTAGAAACAACACCAATCAGTACAGAGTTTCCGAAAGCTTCACAAACGCCCTCACGGTCACATACGTTAGTCCACTTATCAAAAGTGAAGCCGCGCCAAATCAAGTTTGTCTTCAGCGAATCATTGAATGAGAAGACGAAGGTGTAACCAATAGGAATTAGAAGATAGATGAATGCAAGGACTGCATACAGAGGAAAGGCGTATTTGCCTAAGCTAAATTTCATTAGAGCAGATCCTCCGTTCCAGACTTCTTGACATAGCCTGCAACCAGAATAAGAATCGCACCCATCAGAAGAACTGACATAGCGGAGGCTGCTGGATAGTCATTGATTTGGAGATAGTTTGCCTCAATTACGTTTCCAAGCATCGCAGTTGAACTCGAACCCAAGAAATCACCGGATGCGTTAATGTAATCACCAGCGATAGGAATAAAGGTGAGCAGAGTACCTGAGATGATTCCTGGCATTGAAAGCGGAATAGTAACTTTTCTAAACACTCTTGAAGGTGAGGCGTAAAGGTCTGATCCCGCTTCAAGATAACGAGTGTCTAATCTCTCAAGGGAGGTGTAGAGAGGAAGAGTCATAAAAGGAATGAAGTTATAGGTAAGACCGAAGATAACCATAAACGGCGTTCCAACAACATACTGATCAGAATCTAGGAAACCAATCTGCTGCAGTGTTGTCACAATCCAAGACTCGTTAGAGAAAATCTGCTTCCAAGCCAATGTTCTCAATAGGAATGAGATAAAGAACGGCGCAATAACCAAGGTAAGCATCAGCTTCTGTAGCAATGGATAAGGTCTAGCCTTAACGCCAATGAAATAAGCCAACGGGTAGGAAATCACTAAAGCCAGAATCGTTGCAGCAAGTGCATATCCAAAAGATCGCATCATGTGCGGAAAGTACTCAGAGACAACTACGAAGTAGTTGCTGATCTGAAACGCTGGAACATATGCTCCGAAACCACCCAAAGGGTCAGGTGCTTGGAGAGAGACCATTATCAAAGCAATTAGCGGAGTGAGGAAGAATGCTCCCAGATAAGCCAAGCCCGGTGCGAGTAGCACGATAACTACTTTGCCGGTTTTACCAGGTTTAATTCCGACCTTTGGCTTATTTGAACTGAAAGCAGCGAATGCCATCTGCGTTAGACCGCTTCAACAGTGTCAGGAAGATCAGCTAGGCCGAATGAATGCTCTACAGACCAAGAAATCCAGACCTTCTCACCCAACTCAGTTACAGGAGACTTCCCGACGTTCTGAGCAAACACAGTGATGTTACCAAGCTCAGGCACTTCAATTAGATACTGATTACTTACTCCGGTGAATCTAATGTCGATGATTTCGCCTGGGCCCATAACGTTTGTTGAAGAGCTTGCTGCTGGCTTCTTACTTGTGAAGGTAGCCTTCTCAGGTCTAAAGCCAATTGCAATCTTTCCACTGTGCTTTTCAGCACGCGCCTTCGGAACAGCAATCTTGTTTCCTGCAACATCAATGCTGATTGAGTTTGCTGAAGCGGATTCCACTTCCCCAACCAAAAGGTTTGACTGGCCCAAGAACTTCGATACGAACACAGTCTTTGGTCTGTCATAAAGAGCTTCTGGTGCACCCATCTGCTCAATGCGTCCCTTGTTCATAACGGCAACTGTGTCCGCCATGTCCATTGCTTCTTCTTGATCGTGGGTTACGTGCAAGAAAGTAAGACCAACTTCCATTTGGATAGCCTTCAACTCAATTTGCATTTCGCGACGAAGCTTTAGGTCCAGTGCACCTAGTGGCTCATCAAGTAGCAAAAGTGAAGGTCGGTTAACCAAAGCTCTAGCCAGAGCAACACGTTGTTGCTGACCACCGGAAAGCTGCTGAGGCTTACGGTCAGCAAGGTGTGCCAGCTGAACTAAGTTCAAAGCTTCCTTAGCCTTCGCAAGAGGATCTTCGATCTTCCTCTGTCGCAATCCAAAGGCAACATTCTCCAACACGTTCATGTGTGGGAAAAGTGCGTAGGACTGGAACACAGTATTAACTGGACGTTCATGAGGCTTAGTGTCTGTTACATCCTGGCCACCGATAAAAATTTTTCCGGTGGTAGGAGTCTCCAAACCCGCAACTAAACGAAGAGTTGTAGTTTTACCGCAACCTGACGGACCAAGCAGAGCAAAGAATTCTCCGGCTGGAACATGTAGGTCAAGTTCTTCAATTGCCGTGAAGCCAGGAAACTCTTTGCGGATCTTCTTAAGCTCTAAGTCAGCTCCACGGGCAATGAATTCCTTTGCCACTACGCGCCTAATTTGATCTTTTGGAATTCCCTGGTGAACAGTTGTTCTTCGGCTCCATCAAGTGCTCTGAAGCCTTGAGTCAAAGACAAGAACTCTTCGCTTGGGAAAATCAGCTGGTTGTCCGCAAGAGTTGGATCAAGCTTGATTGCTTCTTCCTTTGCACCAACCACAGGTGTGATGTAGTTCACATACGCTGCCAATACTGCAGCGTTGTATGGGT
>JAULUM010000019.1:16642-36054 GCA_032111565.1 Rhodoluna sp.
CGGAATTACGAAACAGTCAGCTGAAATAGTGCCACCAGATTCTGGAAGAACGAAACCGAAGCGGTCGTAACCTGCTTCTGCGTTCAACTGAATGATGTCACCTGACCAAGCAATAGCAGCAATGGTGTCTCCGTTAACCAGATCGTCCTTGTAGCTGTTTCCCTTGATTCGAGCAATTTGACCGTCAGAAACCTTCTGGCCGATGACGTCAATTGCGTTCATGAATGCATCTTCAGTAAGGCTGTTCGCGTCACCGATCTTTACGCCCTGGGACATCAAAACGATTCCAACGGTGTCGCGCATCTCACTTAGAACACCAATGCGCCCCTTAAGTGCTGGATCCCATAGATCTTCGATAACCGCAGGAGCATCTTTACCTGTTGCCGTTTTGTATGCCTCTTTGTCAAAAGCAAAACCCGCAAGAATACCCTGGTATGGAAGCGACATTGTGCGCTGCGGGTCATAGGACTCACCTAGGTAAGCAGGCTGAAGATTTTTCTTGTTTGGAAGATTTGCGTCATCAAATGTCTGAACGTATCCAGCGTTGATCCAACGAGCTGCCATCCAAGAAGTTGGGCAGGTGATGTCTGCGCCAATGTCTTGACCCAGCGCAAGCTGGTCCTTAACTTTTCCGAAGTAGGAATCGTTGTCATCAAAGTCTTCACGGTAGGTAACTGTAATTCCAGTTTCGCTCTTGAACTTTTCTAGAGTTGGGTAATTTCCGTCGTCATCAACGTCAACATAAAGTGACCAGTTACTCCAAATAAGTGTTGGGTCTGAATCACTGACATCTGTAGCTGGAGTTAGCTTTGGCTTGTCAGATGGAGCACAAGCTGCAAGTAGCGCTGCAGCTGAAGTTGCAACCGCACCACCTAGAACTGCTCGACGAGTTACTTTGTGGGCTAAAGCAGCTTTAACCATTTCGCGTAGTTGTGGATCTTCTGGAAGGTTTTGGTTCATAACCTTTTGCTCCTTTTAGACAAGGGCCGTCAGACGGCCGTGTGGGCACCGACTGCGCGAAAGAACGCATTAATTTAAATAATGCCACACCCCACTGGATTTCTAGGCAAAAATGGGAAATCTGTGAAACTGATTTGAGCCCATTTCTCGCTCCATTTGGGCTCAAACAAAGCCTTCCAATTTGGGGTATTCTGGTCATGGCAGGAGCAAGGTAGCTCTGACCCAGAGGAGAAACATGAAGATCGCTGTCCCTGCAGAGATCAAAAACAACGAATTCCGCGTGGCTATTACCCCAGCGGGAGTTCACGAACTCGTCGCAGCAGGCCACGAGGTATTCATTCAATCAGGAGCTGGCAAAGGCTCAAGCATCTCGGACGAGGATTACTCCTCAGCCGGCGCAAAGATACTTCCTGATGCTGCCACTACCTGGAACACAGGTGAAATGGTACTCAAGGTCAAAGAACCTATTGCTAGCGAGTATGGCTTCCTTCGCCCAGGCCTAGTTCTTTTCACTTACCTGCACCTAGCGGCAGACCTTGAACTAACCAACGAACTAGTTGCCAAGAAGGTAACTTCAATTGCTTATGAAACCGTTCAAACCTCGAACAGACAACTTCCCCTTCTTGCCCCTATGAGTGAGGTTGCTGGTCGACTATCAGCGCTTGTTGGCGCTCATACACTCTTCGCTCAAAATGGTGGGCACGGAATCTTGCTAGGCGGTGTTCCTGGGACAAGATCAGCCAAGGTGGTAGTTCTTGGTGGTGGCGTTGCAGGAACCAACGCGATTGCAATGGCTATTGGCCTTGGCGCGGATGTCACAGTTCTAGACACTAACATCAACCGTCTCAGAGAACTTGATGCTTTGTATGCAGGTCGCCTAAAGACATTAGCTAGCAACAGCTTTGAAATCGATAGAGCGGTTACCCAAGCTGACCTTGTAATTGGTTCGGTTCTCATCCCAGGAGCAAAAGCTCCAAAGCTAGTCACCAACGCACTGGTTAAAAAGATGAAGCCAGGTTCTGTTCTTGTTGATATTGCAATCGATCAGGGTGGTTGCTTTGAAGACTCAAAGCCAACTACTCACGCTGAACCGACATTCAAAGTTCACAACTCTGTTTTCTACTGCGTTGCTAACATGCCTGGTGCAGTTGCTCACACATCGACCTATGCTCTTACGAATGCGACGTTGAGTTATGCGAAAGCTATTGCCAACAAAGGTTGGCTTGCAGCTTGCCAGCAGGACTCGGCTCTAGCACTTGGCCT
Source organism: Rhodoluna sp. (assembly GCA_032111565.1). Lineage (GTDB taxonomy): Bacteria > Actinomycetota > Actinomycetes > Actinomycetales > Microbacteriaceae > Rhodoluna. The sequence goes on from JAULUM010000019.1 coordinate 18,866, forward strand.
AAACACTCATGATGGAGCGTTGGTTAGCCAACCTGTAGCTGAGGCTCACGGACTTGATTATGCTGACGTAACAAAGGTTCTGGCATAGCCAACTGAATCGATAGATTCTTAAACCAACCTCTACCGGGTGGTAACTTTTCGTTCCATTGATTCTTTGGTAGTCCAGCCGCGAGATGTTGATCCAAGTTTCCCTGTCGAAGATTGATAATGTTTTCAAATCTTCGCTGAAGAGATAACGGCATAAGAAATGAACTAGACATAGCGCAGATCACCTGCCTACCTGTCTGAAAAGCCTCTTCTAGTTCCTGAGAAGTTGGACAATCTAACACGATTGCATCGGTCTTCATTGAAGCATTTGCACAGAGCGTACTTTTGCCCGAGCCTTTAGCCCCAACCACCAAAAGTGATGCACCACTCAGGTCAGCAAACGAGAACCGTTCGAATCTGTGCTGAAGAGGTATGTCAAAAATCCCTAGCAAACCTACTTGTGAAGTGATCTCATGTGGCAAGCCGAAAGTCCATCCTGAAACTAGATCTGGATACAGTTTTGATTCTCCAAGCATTGGTATCGCTTTTGAGATTGGAAAATCAAAGGCCATTGTGTGACTCCCCCAAATTGCTAGTGCCCTTGATGAGTTTGAAACACTAGCTCGCACATTAGGTATCAGGGAAATCAAATCACCTGGATCCATGGCCCCTAAAGCAAAACGCATCGTCAGGTTTGCAATTAGTGCCCTTGGTATGCCCGATAGCGATTGGCTGGTTGCAATGAGGTGAACCCCCAAAGACCTTCCTCTAGCTGCAATTGCTTCAAGCGTTCCAATGGCAAGTGGATGTGAGGTAACTATTGCGGGTAATTCATCCGCCAAGACAAGCATTCTGGCTAGCTCAGGTACCTGTTCTACAGAAGACATCCCTGCGTTAGCTAGCAAGCGCTCTCGCCTCTTGAGCTCACCTGAAAGGTACTGCCAAAATCTTTCATGTCTGCCCTCATCTAAGTCCGTAATTAGGGTTAGTGAGGCAGGATGCTCCTCGAGTTTTCTGAGCGCTGCTCCACCTTTGAAATCAATTAGGACTAGTTGGAGCTTCCCTACTTTAACCCCGACCAGCATCGATGAGGTTATGAGTTTAAGAAACTCGCTCTTACCTGACCCCGTTGAGCCGACAATCAGGGCATGGGGGCCATCCATTACTAAATCAAACTCAAGATTGTTCCCCTCAGCTACCCCTGCCCAGAACGGTAGCTGTCCAGCTCTTGTGGATCTATAAAAAGATTCCTCGAGTTCTGCGGTTCTCTTTCTCACATCTCTTTCAGCAGAGAGCTTACTGAAATGATCAAAGAAGATGTCGCTATATTGCTCCTTGAAGAACCAACCTGACTTTGATAGCTCCTTGTCCCCGATAGCTAGAGCACTGGGAGTTACCCATATAGGTTGGTCACTGAAATCATCATCTTTTTCTTTTTTACTCTTGCGCATCAGAGCCATGGTGAGTGCAGCTGAAAACACACTGACAAAAGTGAACAGAGCAAACTGCCACATGCCTGTAACTAGTGCCATGACAACACCTAGAAGCAGTCCAGGAATCAAGGCAAACCAGCGCATGAATAGATGTTGCCTTAACTCAGAGGTAAAACTAATGCCCGTTACCTTTATGTGGATAACGGGCAATAAGTTTGATTACTTGAAAAACTAGTCTCCGATGTAGCTCATAACGTGCTTGATTCGGGTGTAGTCCTCGAAACCATACATCGATAGGTCTTTTCCGTAACCTGAGTGACGGAAACCACCGTGAGGCATTTCTGCAGCCAATGGGATGTGCGTGTTTATCCAAACACATCCAAAGTTCAAGCCCTTAGCAAAACGCATTGCTCTGGTGTGGTTGCTTGTCCAAACAGATGAAGCCAAACCATACTTCACATCGTTTGCCCAACGCATAGCTTCTGCGTCATCCTTGAAGCTCTGGACTGTAACAACAGGACCAAAAATTTCACGTTGGATGTGCTCATCGGTCTGTTTCAGACCAGTCAACACTGTTGCCTCGTGGAAGTAACCACTGCCCTCAATTGCCTTACCGCCAATAGCAATAGATGCGTGGTCCGGTAGACGGTCAATAAACCCAGTTACCTGAGCTAGCTGGTTTACGTTGTTTACTGGGCCAAACAAAATGTCTTCTCTGCTTGGATCTCCAGTGATGGCATTTGCCTTTACTTCAGCAGTTAGGATTGCAACGAACTCATCGTGAACACTTTCGTGAACCAAGATACGAGTTGCAGCTGTGCAGTCTTGACCTGCGTTAAAGAATCCAGCAACAACAATCTGTGCTGCTGCCTTGTGAAGGTCTGCATCAGCAAAAACAATTACCGGAGCTTTACCACCAAGCTCGAGGTGCACTCTCTTCAGGTCAGCAGCTGCACTCTTAGCAACTTCCATACCTGCTCTAACTGAACCGGTGATAGATACCATCTGCGGAATCTCGTGCTCAATCATCGCCCTACCAGTGTCACGGCTACCAGTAACAACGTTGAAAACACCTTCAGGTAAGAACTCACTCGCAATCTCAGCAAGCAAAAGAGTTGATGCAGGAGTTGTATCTGATGGCTTCAAAACAATTGTGTTTCCTGCAGCAAGGGCAGGAGCAAACTTCCAGGTTGCCATGTTCAGTGGATAGTTCCATGGGGTTACCTGACCGATAACACCAATTGGCTCTCTTCTGATTGAAGATGTGTGATCTTTTGCGTACTCAGCAGTTGCACGGCCTTCAAGGTTTCTAGCAGCACCTGCGAAGAATCGTATCTGATCAACAGAAACCATGACTTCATACTCAACCAAGGTGCTGCGAGGCTTACCGGTATTACGAGATTCAACGTCAGCCATCTCTTCAGCACGTGCTTCCAGAGCATCAGCGATTCTGAACAAGGCAAGCTGACGTTCACTAGGGGTTGTTTGGCTCCAGGTCTCAAATGCCTTATCTGCTGCCTTATAAGCGGTATCAACATCGCTCTCATTAGAGAGCTGTGATGTTGCATAAACCTCGCCATTGGCTGGGTTGATGATGTCTAGGGTCTCACCTGACTTGGAAGCAACGTGGCTACCGTTGATGAAGTTCTTTAGTTCCTGTGCCATTTGAAAACTCTCCTTCGAGCCTTATAGAGGGTAAACATTCGGTGTTTCTAATGTCTAAAGACTATTACAGGCTCATGATGTTGGCGCTAATCCGTAGGTCAAAAGACCAAAATGATACGGAATCTATACCAAATTGGTAAATATGCTGCGAAATCGGGACCATATTGGCAAAAAGTATGCCAAAATCGCAGTATGGCTAGAACAGAGCGGGCAAAGGCGTCAGTTCTCGATGACATCTCTAAAGAGATCATCGAGCAGCTTCAGATGGACGGTCGTAAGCCGTACAGCGAGATAGCCAAGGCTGTCGGGCTCAGTGAGGCCGCTGTTCGCCAGAGAATGCAGAAGCTGCATGACACTGGGGTAATGCAGGTGGTAGCAGTTACCGATCCCCTCCAACTAGGTTTCTATCGCCAAGCCATGATCGGAATTCGCTGCACAGGCGACATGACTGAACTTGCCAACAAGCTCTCTTCAATGCCCGAAGCAGACTATGTCGTAATGACGGCTGGATCTTTTGACATCTTGGTTGAAGTCGTAGTGGAAAACGACCAGGACCTAATCGATGTTCTAAACACAAAAATCAGATCGCTGCCAGAAGTGGTTTCAACTGAAACTTTTGTGTATCTAAAACTACACAAGCAGTTCTATAACTGGGGTGTTAGATAACTAAATAGGTTTGGGTATCGAAAGATACTCGAAGTGAATTGCCACCCGGCAATTCAAAAGCGCAACACAAACAAAATGTAAAGAGTGATATCAAATGGCAATCAAGGAGAGCATAGCCCGAAAGCTTGTCTCAGCTATCAAGCGAGACAAGGCTCCTGCTAAGAAGCAGGCCAAAGCAAGAGCCGACCAAGCCACTCCGCTTCTCAAGGCTCGTAGAGCTGGAAAAGAAGCAACCCCGGCAATGCTGCAAAAAGCTGCAAAAGACAATTTGTTTATGCACTTTACCCGTCACAGTCCATACCAGAAGAGTGATATTCCAATCATCACAAAAGCTGAAGGACACCACTTCTGGGACATCAACGGGAAAAAGTACTTTGATGGAATTTCATCATTGTTCGCAGTCAACGTCGGTCACGGTCGAGAAAGATTAGCTGAAGCGGCAGCAAAGCAGATGAAGAAGTTAGATTACTTCCCAATCTGGTCACACACCCACGCTCCAGCAATCGAACTATCGGAACGCATACTTTCGTATGCACCAAAGAACCTAAGTCGAGTTTTCTTTACCACCGGTGGTGGTGAGGCTAATGAGACGGCCTGGAAACTAGCCAAGCAGTACTTCAAGATGACTGGTAAGCCGATGAAGCACAAGGTACTAACCCGTGCTGTTGCTTACCACGGAACTTCACACGGTGCATTGTCACTAACTGGTATTCCTGCCATGAAGAAGATGTTTGAGCCTCTAGTTCCAAGCACCTTCAGAGTCCCAAACACCAACTGGTACAGAGCACAGGACGACTTCGAGAACGAAGAAGCCTTTGCGATGTGGGCTGCGGACAGAGTTGAAGAAATGATTCTGTTTGAAGATCCAGATACCGTAGCTGCGTTCTTCATTGAGCCAGTTCAGAACTCGGGTGGTTGTTTCACATCCCCTCCTTCATACTTCAAGCGTGTCCGCGAAATTTGCGACAAGTACGATGTTCTGTTGGTAGCAGATGAAACAATCGATGGCTTTGGTCGTATTGGAACAATGTTCGCTAGCGAACGTTACGGACTAGAGCCTGACATGTTGGTTTGTGCAAAGGGTATTACCTCGGCATACCAACCACTTGGTGCTCTCATGATCACTGAGAAGTTGTTTGAGCCTTTCAAGTCTGGAACAAACATCTTCGCTCATGGATACACCTTCGCAGGTCACCCTGTAGCTTGTGCGGTGGCTCTTGAAAACCTGGACATCTTCGATGAAGAAGACCTGGTCGGTAACGTTGCTCGCAACGAAGCCGCATTCAAGAAGACCCTGGAGAAGTTAAAGGATCTGCCTATCGTTGGTGACGTTCGTGGTGCTGGTTACTTCTACGCCATCGAGCTAGTTCGCGACAAGGACACCAGAGAGTCATTCAATGACAAAGAGTCAGAGAAGCTTCTGCGCCAGTTCCTAAGTAACGACTTGTACAACAATGGATTGTATTGTCGTTCCGATGACCGTGGCGACCCTGTAGTTCAGCTTGCTCCGCCTTTGACCATTGGTCAGAAGGAGTTTGATGAACTAGAGCAGATGCTTCGAAGCAGCCTCTCCAAAGCTGGAAAGATGTTCGAGTTGATGTAATCCTCAAGTTCATAAAAGAACCCGGTTATCCACCAATCTAGATGGGTAACCGGGTTCTTTGCATATGTCGGTATTCTCTAACTGTGAAACTCAGTCAAGACTCAGCAATAACCTTCAAGTCCCCTGTCGGCTTGATCAGGGTAACCGAATCCAATGGCAAGGTAGCCTCTGTAGACCTAGCCGTAAGTGGTTCTAAAGAAACCGCCAGCACTAACCCAACACTTCTTCAAGCCAAGAAAGAAATTAACTCATACTTTGTTGGCACTCTGACCAAATTCACAGTTCCTGTTGACCTCACCAAGGGAACTCCATTCCAGCGAGCGGTATGGAAAGAAATCAGCAAGATCAAGTTTGGTCAAGTAAAGACCTATGCTGACATAGCCAGAGCTATTGGCAAGCCATTAGCAGCTAGAGCCGTTGGTGGTGCTGTTGGATCTAACCCAATCCCCTTGGTAATCGGCTGTCACAGAGTACTTGGTTCAAGTGGCAAGATTACGGGTTACTCCGGAGGTAAAGGACTTCCCACTAAGCGAATACTTCTCAAACTCGAAGGCATCACACCAAAAGAATGAGTGATTTCCTAAGACTTCATGACGATGGTCTATCTCGATGCAAATGGGCCGGGGTTGATGAGCTCTATGTTCAGTATCACGACGAAGAGTGGGGTGTTCCTGTTACTGGGGATCAAGAGATGTTTGAGCGCATCACTCTTGAGGGATTCCAAGCGGGGCTGTCTTGGATAACCATCCTCAAAAGACGCGAACACTTCAGAAAAGCATTCCATGACTTCAACATCAATAAAGTTGCCAAGCTAACAGATGCGCATGTTGAGAGCCTTATGCTCAACGCCGGAATCATCAGAAATCGTGCCAAGATTCAGAGCACCATAAGTAACGCTCAAATCGTTGTTGACCTTCAAAAACAAGACGAAAGCATTAGTGACATTGTTTGGAGTTTCGCGCCGGCTAAATCGAAGAGGATCTCTCCTGCATCTTCATTTGAATGGCGTGCAACAAGCCAAGAATCTGATGCCCTGAGCAAACACCTAAAGAAGTTAGGTTTTAGGTTCGTTGGTTCAACAACTATGTATGCACTCATGCAGGCAACAGGTTTTGTGAACGACCACGCTCCAGGTTGCTTTAGGCGAAAAGAACTAACTTAGGTTTAGTAAAGCTTTCGCTCACCATCAACATACTGTTTGCGAACTGCAACTACCATGTCGAAGATTGCCAGAGGAACAAATATGGGCAGCAAATAAGTCCAACCAAAGTTTGCAATAGGCAAAGCAGTTTGAGTAATTTCATAGGCCAGATCTTTGACAACAGTAACAGTAGATGCTTCGTAGTCAGTTACAGTCTGAATTCTTAGGAAAGCAATAGCGAAGACACTGTAAGAAACAACTGGAACACACAGGCAAACCACCCAAGCGGCTCGAATACTTAGCCTCACTTTGTCAAAAGTGGATAGTTTCTTCTTTTCTTCGGTTGTCCCCTGCATAGCCTTTACTTTGCTCGAATGATTTCACTGGTAATCAAGTAAATTGTCTTACCATCTACCTCAAAGCCTAAACCAGCCTTCTTGGCAACGGCTTTCAGTTGAGTCAATGTCTTAGGTGGCGTCTTAGCCCTCACAAAAGCTCCGACAAATTCCCCCTTGGCAGTTTTGTTGAAGTGATTCAGGGCAAGTCGCTGGCCCTTACTGTCTTCGGCAACGACTTCAACCCAATAAGAGTCAAGATGTTCTGGAATCGGAGCGAGATCAACATAGGCCTTTGATCTAAGGTCAATGATTGGCATGTCAACAAGACGGTTGTATGCAGCATCCTGATGTTCACGCCATACTTTCTTGAGGCTTACCTTGGGCAAGACGGTGTTGGCTGAAAGCCTGTACCAGGGAATTCGATCAGTTGCTGAAATCAAGCCAAACAGCGCGCTCTGAATCAAAACATGTCCACGCATTAGTTCAACTTCATGCTTGGTGAAACTATCTATGCCTATGGCCTTATACAAGGTCCCCTCATAGCGCTCATAGGCTGGCATAGTAGGTGCCTGCCTGATGGCAAGGTTTAATTCCCTGTCCCCTTGCTGCTTGGGGCTCAGTTTCAGGACCTTGGTTGCCTGAGCCTTGCTCTTACAAACCTTGATAAGAACATCCAAGATAAGGTCCCTAGCCTCATTGAGCTGTCCATAGCTCAGATGAACCTGCTCAATAGTCAGATTGGATCCACCAATTCGCTTGGTTTCACTAGGAGGCAACAATAACAACACCTAACAAGCCTAGACTTAGTGCATGGTAAAACTTACGAAGATATACACCCGAACAGGGGATGAAGGACTGACCGGACTGAGCAACTTCAGCCGAGTTAGAAAGACTGATCCACGCATTGAAGCGTATGCAGATGTAGACGAAGCTAACTCAGCAATTGGAGTAGCGGTTTCCTTAGCGCAGAACGAATTTGACCAAGAAACTTTAGATCTACTTTCTCAAATCCAGAATGATTTATTCGATCTAGGTGCCGACCTATCAAACCCGCTAAACGAGCACTACGAATATGAACCTCTTCGCGTAGATGCCATTTGGATTGACGCTCTAGAAGCCGCGATTGATAAATACAACGCAGAACTTGAAAAACTTGACTCATTCATAATTCCTGGTGGATCAGGTCTAGCAGCTGGTCTACACCTAGCCAGAACAGTCGTTAGAAGAGCAGAGCGTGCCACTTGGCATGCAATTGAAGCTCACGGCACAGAGCCTGGCAAGAAGGGCCAAACAACAGGCGGAGTAAGCCTGATTGCCGTGAAGTACCTAAACCGTCTAAGCGACTTACTATTCGTTCTAGCCCGCTATGCAAACATCAAGCACGGTGGCGACATCAAGTGGGTTCCTGCAGCTAACCGCAGAGAAGCTCCTGCCAAGAGAAGACCTGAACAGGACTAATAGCCTTGGAGCTCTTTGTTGTACTGGGCTCGATTCTCACCATTGCTCTCTTAGTTGGTCTTCCAGCTAGCCGTCGCAACAAGAGGAACAAGAAAAAGCCGGGCGGATCCATGATTTCTGCCATGTTTGCCATGAATGAGATTTTTGCTCCTTCTGCTCACAATTCGGTTTTGATTGTGGAAGAACAGAAACGCCAAGTAAAGCAAACAGGTACACCAGACAAGTTGTAGTTTTCAGACAAAAAATAAAGCCCCGAGGAAATCTCGGGGCTTTATCTTTTAGATCTTTAGGCTAGCTGCGCATCTCTAGCAACGATGGTTACGATATCGTGCTCAACTGAAAGGAATCCTTCAGCAGCTGTTGCTTTGATGCTCTCCCCTGTTGGCAAGGTGATGCGAACATCTCCTACACCCAGGATCGCAAGCAATGGTTCGTGTCCTGCGAGTATACCGATTTCACCTTCGATGGTCTTTGCAACAACCATCTTGGCTTCACCTGACCATACTGCGCGGTCAGCAGCTACTAGTTCAACACGAATAGTCTTCATTACTTAGAGGTCTCTGCCTGAATCTTGGCCCATTGACGCTCAACGTCTTCCAAGCCACCAACGTTGAAGAACGCCTGTTCTGCTACGTTGTCGAAGTCTCCGTTAGCAATAGCTGAGAAGCCTTCGATTGTGTCCTTTAGAGGAACTGTTGAACCCTTAACACCGGTGAACTTCTCCGCCATGTATGTGTTCTGGGACAGGAACTGCTGGATACGACGAGCACGAGATACCGTGATCTTGTCCTCTTCGCTCAATTCTTCAACACCCAAGATGGCGATGATTTCCTGAAGTTCTTTGTTCTTCTGGAGAATCTGCTTCACTCTGGTTGCTGTTGCATAGTGGTCAGCGCTAATAAAGCGTGGGTCCAAGATACGTGAAGTTGAAGTTAGTGGGTCCACCGCTGGGTATAGACCCTTAGAAGCAATTTCACGGCTCAACTCTGTTGTTGCATCAAGGTGAGCGAATGTTGTTGCCGGGGCTGGGTCGGTGTAGTCATCGGCAGGTACGTAAATAGCCTGTAGAGATGTAATCGAGTGTCCACGAGTTGATGTGATGCGCTCCTGTAGAAGGCCCATCTCATCTGCAAGGTTTGGCTGGTAACCCACAGCAGACGGCATGCGGCCTAGCAGTGTTGAAACCTCAGAACCTGCCTGAGTAAAGCGGAAGATGTTGTCAATGAACAGAAGAACGTCCTGCTTTTGAACATCACGGAAGTACTCAGCCATCGTCAGTGCTGACAATGCAACACGAAGACGGGTGCCTGGTGGCTCATCCATCTGACCGAAGACCAGTGCTGTCTTATCGATAACACCTGACTCGGTCATTTCGTCGATAAGGTCGTTACCTTCACGGGTACGCTCACCAACACCTGCGAATACAGATACACCATCGTGGTCTTCTGCTACACGGTAGATCATTTCCTGGATAAGAACTGTCTTACCAACACCAGCACCACCGAATAGACCAATCTTTCCACCACGAACATATGGGGTTAGTAGGTCAATAACCTTGATACCGGTCTCGAACATCTCAGTCTTTGACTCAAGCTGGTCGAATGCAGGCGGGTTACGGTGAATTGGCCAGCGCTCAGAAACCTCAATCTTGTCGCCTGGCTTACCGTTCAATACTTCACCGGTAACGTTGAACACCTTACCCTTGGTAACATCACCTACTGGAACAGAGATAGGTGCACCAGTGTCTGATACTGCCTGGCCACGAACCAAACCATCGGTTGGCTTCAGTGCAATCGCACGGACTAGGTCATCTCCAAGGTGCTGAGCTACCTCAAGGGTAAGAGTTGTTACCTCACCGTTTAGGTTTATCTCAGTGGTCAGAGCGTTGTAGATACCAGGAATGCCATCGTGTGGAAACTCGATGTCAACCACAGGACCTGTTACGCGGGCGATACGTCCGGTGGCAGTGTTCTTGTTCTCAGCCATGTTCTTCTATCTTTCTATTCTTTGTCGCTAGTGTCGACAAGTGCGTCGGCACCACCAACGATTTCGGAAATCTGTTGGGTAATTTCTGATTGTCGAGCAGAGTTGCTCAACCTGGTGTAGTTCTTGATTAACTTGTCAGCATTTTCAGTTGCTGACTTCATTGCTTTTTGTCTTGCTGCGTGCTCTGCTGCAGCTGACTGCAACATTGCGTTGAAAATGCGTGATTCGATGTAAACAGGAAGTAGAGCATCCAATACTTCTTCCACATCTGGCTCAAATGCATACAGTGGGAAGATTTCGTTTTCGCCAGGTGTTTCAACACCTTCGACAACTTCTAGCGGCAGAAGACGAACAACCTGAGGCTCTTGACTAATCATCGAAACGAACTTGTTGTATACCAAGTGAATTTCGTCAACTCCACCATCTGCGTAGTCAAGGTTGAATAGGTCAACAACCTCTTTAGAGATTTCCTCTGCAGTTGTGAAAACTGGAAGATCTGTGCCGCCGGTCCAAGCTCTAATTGAAGCTCGCTTACGGAATGAGAAGAAGCTAACTGACTTTCTTCCAACTAGGTAGTAGACAACGTCTTTACCCTGGTCTTTTAGAAGCTGAGTTAGCTGCTCTGCTTCTTTTAGAACGTTAGATGAGAAAGCACCAGCCAAACCACGGTCGCTTGTGAAGATAACAACAGCTGATCTGCGTATAACTGCTGGCTCTGTAGTTAGCGGGTGGTCGATGTTAGAGAAAGTAGCAACAGCTGACACGGCACGGGTAATCGCACGAGAATATGGGCTTGCTGCAGTCAAACGCTGTTGTGCTTTGTAAATGCGTGAGGCTGAGATTAGCTCCATGGCTCGAGTGATCTTCTTGGTCGTCTGAGCAGATTTAATCTTCTGCCTATAGACCCGAAGTTGCGCTCCCATGTCTTTTTCCTTTACTTTCTCTTGAAATCAAAAACGCCTATTAGCGCTTCTGCTTCACAATCTTCTCTTGGTCAACTTCTTCTTCATCAATTGCAGCAACTGACTCGTTACCTACTGATGAAAGAGGCTTGCCAACACCGGTTAGGAAGACCTTCTTGAACTTAAGGACATCTGCCTCTAGAGCTGAGATGGTGTCATCCTTTAGATCGTTGGTCTCGCGGATGGTTGTCAAAACAGTTGAGTTACGGCGAAGGTAATCAAGCAATTCGCTTTCGAATCTCAAGATGTCTTCAACTGGAACTTCATCAAGCTTTCCTGTTGTTCCAGCCCAGATAGATACTGTCTGCTCTTCAACTGGGTATGGAGAGTACTGAGGCTGCTTTAGAAGCTGCATCAGACGTGCACCACGAGCAAGTTGCTGACGTGAAGCTGCATCTAGGTCGCTTGCGAACATCGCGAAAGCTTCTAGTGAGCGGTACTGAGCAAGCTCAAGCTTTAATGTTCCTGAAACCTTCTTGATGCCCTTAACCTGTGCGGCACCACCAACACGAGAAACAGAGATACCGACGTCGATAGCTGGTCTCTGGTTAGCGTTGAACAAGTCTGACTGCAAGAAGATCTGACCATCGGTAATAGAAATTACGTTGGTTGGAATGTATGCAGAAACGTCGTTTGCCTTGGTCTCAATGATTGGAAGTCCAGTCATAGAACCTGCACCTAGCTCATCGTTCAACTTTGCACAACGCTCAAGTAGACGTGAGTGTAAGTAGAAAACGTCACCTGGGTATGCTTCACGACCTGGTGGACGACGAAGAAGAAGGGAAATCGAACGGTAGGCCTCAGCCTGCTTTGATAGGTCATCAAAAATGATTAGGACGTGCTTGCCGTCATACATCCAGTGCTGACCAATAGCAGAACCGGTGTATGGAGCTAGGTACTTGAAACCAGCTGGGTCAGATGCAGGAGAAGCAACGATAGTTGTGTATTCCATTGCTCCAGCAGCTTCTAGAGCTCCCTTTACAGATGCAATTGTTGAACCCTTTTGACCGACAGCAACATAGATACAACGAACCTGCTTTGTTGGGTCCCCTGATTCCCAGTTAGCCTTCTGGTTGATGATCGCATCGATAGCAATAGCAGTCTTACCAGTCTGACGGTCACCAATGATTAGCTGACGCTGTCCACGGCCGATAGGAATCATCGCGTCGATGGCCTTGATACCAGTTTGTAGAGGCTCGTGAACTGACTTACGAGCCATAACACCAGGAGCCTGAAGTTCAAGAGCACGACGAGCAGAAGACTTGATCTCTCCCTTACCATCGATAGGCTCACCTACTGGGTTTACTACGCGACCTAGGAAGTCATCACCTACTGGAACAGAAAGAATCTCGCCTGTGCGCTCAACCTTCATACCTTCAACGATGTGAGTGAACTCACCAAGGATGATCACACCAATCTCACGCTCGTCTAGGTTCTGAGCTAGACCCAAAGTGCCGTCTTCGAACTTTAGAAGTTCGTTAGCCATAACGCTAGGCAAGCCTTCAACGTGAGCAATACCGTCACCGGCATCGATAACGTGACCGACCTCAGTACGGCTAGCCTGAGCTGGCTCGTAAGACTTAGCAAAGTCCTTCAGCGCGTCGCGAATTTCATTCGGACTGATGCTTAGATCTGCCATCTTGTTCCTCTACTTCTGAAGCGTTAGCTTCGGTTGATGCTGCTGGAGGCCTTTACCAACTGCAGCTTTAGGTTTTGCAGACGGGTGCTTACGCTTCCGTCGATGATTTCACCAGCAATCTGGACAACCATTCCACCAAGAATCGAAGGATCGATTTCGATGTTGAGGCTAACCTGCTGGCCATAAGTGCCAGCCAGTGTTGAACGTAGACGCTCAATCTGGCTTTGTTCTAACTCTTTTGAAACTGTGATGTTTGCAACAAGAGACTCACCGTAAGCAGCAACCTGCTTAGCGAACTGGTCTAACACAATCGCAACACGGCGACCGCGAGATGCTCCAACAACTTGGCTGATTAGAGCCTGGGTAACCGGGTGAGCCTTTGAACCAATAAGTGCATCAACCAAAGCAAGCTTTGTTTCTTTTGGTGCACTCTTGTTGCTCAGAGCAAACTGTAGATCTCTATCGCTTGCTACTACCTGCTGGAAACTAAATAGCTCGTCCTCAACCTGCTTCAAAACTGAAGTTTTAGCTGCTGTTGCAGCTGCAGCGTGAACGCCAAGTTGTTCTAGAACGATTACAAGGTCAATGCTCCTAGAGAATCTAAGGGCACTAACTTTCTTCACAAACTCGATTGCGTTTGCGCTGACCTTTGTCTTGAACACACGCTCAATGAGTGCATTCTTCGCTTCACTCTCAGTGGAAGAGTCTGAGAGGATTCCGCGCAACTGGGTGCTACCAGAAATTGCGTCGGCTACGACAAATAGGTCAATCGCAAAGGCTAGGTCTGACCCAAGGTATGCAGATGAATCTGCTTTAGCTTGAGCTAGCGCTTGACGAGTTGATGAGGCCATTAGTTCTTCTTGCTGTCTTTCTCTAGATCTGCGAGGAAACCATCTACCATGCTTGAAGCGTTCTTGTCATCCTTGAGGCTCTGCTTGATAACTGATGAGGCTAAGTCAATTGCTAGTGCACCAACTTCAGCACGCAACGAAATAATCGCTGCCTGGCGTTCTGCCTCAATTTGCTTCTTTGCAGTTTCAGTGATTCGAAGTGCTTCCATAGCAGCGGTTTCTTTTAGTTCAGCAAGAATCTGTGCACCTTCAGCTCTAGCAGATTCACGAATCTGTGCAGCTTCAGTGCGAGCCAGTGCTTGCTCCGCTGCAATGTTTGCAGTTTTTTCTGCCGCTTCAGCCTGAGCCTTCTCTGCTAGAGCCAAGCGACCTTCGATCGCCTCAGTTCTTGCATCGATGTTCTCTTTGAAACTTGGCAAAACCTTAAGCCAGAAGAAGACCAACAGAACGAGGAACACGACAGCAGACCACAAGATGTCCGGGAATGCCGGCAATAGCGGGTTTGTTGAAGCCGCAGTGTTCATTAGTTCGCGGAATTCGTTAGTCATGAGTTAAGACCTAGACAGTAAAGATGAATGGGGTAGCTAGACCAATAAGAGCTAGAGCTTCAATCAGAGCAACACCGATGAACATTGTTACCTGAAGACGTCCGGCCATTTCTGGTTGGCGTGCAATTGACTCGATGGTCTTTGCAACAACCATACCTACACCAAGTGCTGGGCCGATGGTTGCTAGTCCGTAACCTAGAACACCTAGGTTTCCTGAGATTGTTGATACCTGTACTGCTGTCTCTGTTGCGATTTGAATAATCTGCACTTTATTTCCTTCCATTGTTTGAGCTGACGGTTGTCAACCCTTGTTTCTTAGTGTTCATCTGCTAACGACAGCTGGATGTAGACAGTAGTTAGTAGCGTGAAAACGTAGGCCTGAAGCATTGAGATGAAAATCTCTAAGAGTGTGAAAGCAAAACCAAATAGTAGTGTTCCTGCCGCCATCGCCTTGAACGGACCATCGACGTTGAACAAGAAGAAGTGGGTTGAAGTAAAGCAAAGAACAAGAAGCAAGTGTCCTGCGATCATGTTCATGGTCAAACGAAGAGCCAGGGTTACCGGTCTTAGAACGAATGTTGAGACCAATTCAATAGGTGTAAGCATGATGTACAGCGCTTTTGGAACACCTGAAGGAAAAAGAGCGGTCTTGAAGAATGTCATGCGGTGCTTTTTGACACCTGCATAAATGAAAGTTACATAGGCTGCCAGAGCCATCACTAGAGGAAGGCCGATTACGGACGTTCCTGCAAGGTTTAGAGCTGGAACAACACCGGTGATGTTCATTCCAATAACTGTGAAGAATATCGTCACCAGAAGCGGTAAGAATCGATCTCCGTCTTTCTCACCTAGCTGTTCGTGAGCGATGTTCTTGCGAACAAAGTTAATTCCCATTTCACCAAGCATCTGGAAACGACCTGGAACAAACTGGCCAGTCATAGTGCTCTTGCGGAAACGGTTAGCCAAGATTGTGAAAACAATGATTAGAACTACAGTGACCAAGATACGGATGAGCATCACTCTGTTTAGCTCAAAAGGGGTTCCTTCAAACAAGACTGCTGGAGGGAAAAACTCATTCCCAATCTTTGGGCCTTCGAATTCATCGCCAGAGCCAGCGGCAGGCCTAATGGCCTCGCTTACACGCAACAACATTGAAGAGAACAGCTTGGACTCCTGTTTCGGGGCAGGCTATGCCTAACCTAGCGGCGATTTACAGTGGTTTCTCGTTGCAGCGAGTGCAAGCGATACTCACAGCGTATCAGCATCCAGACACCCGAAAACGGCAAATTCACCGAAATTTTCAGTTATTTAACCGGATTGTCCTGAAGGAGCAATCCTGGCTTTGGCAACGATGAGGCTGTCAATAATGAGTCCTCCAATCACTGCCGCAAACACAGTAAAGAAGACGATCGGCCTCGCTTCAGAAGTCAGCCAATCTGCCCTGTTTAAAAGGCCGAAGACAACTATGAAAAGCACAATCTTTAGGAACCAACCACCCATCACTGCACCTAGGAATCCAGTCAAAGGTAGCTTTGCTCCAACCAGAAAGCTCAGTGCAGTCAAGCCGGTGAAACCTACCGCCGACAATCCACCTGCCAAAGCTGCTAGGACACCTGAAGTGCCTGCAACCAAGTAACCCACGCCAGCTCCAATAACAGTGACCGCGATAACTAACGCAGTCCCCTGCTTTAGGACTCGTAGCATTACAGATTTCAGATCATCAAACATGTGCTTTCTTCCTTCTTGATTGAACTCGGTTAATGGCTGGCCAAAGTGTGTATAAAAGTGAAAGTGAAATAGAAGTTACTGCAAACGCAACAACCCAAACAAAATCGGTTAGGAACAAAAGTAGGCAGCTAACCGAAACCGATGCGCTCCAAAAGTAGAAAACTAAGACAGAGCCAACATGTCCATGACCGAAATCCTGAAGTTTGTGATGAAGATGCAATCTGTCTGCTGCAAATGGTGACTTGCCTGCTGCCAATCTTCGAGCCACGGCGAGAGCAAAATCGAGAAGTGGAAGAAGCAAAATTGAAATTGGCAAAATCAAAGGCAGCACTGCTGGGACTAAATCATCGCGGTTTAGAGAAGCTGGGTCAATCTGACCGGTGACTGTTAGCGCAGATGCGGTCATCAATAGGCCTAGAAGCAGAGCGCCACCATCCCCCATGAAGATCTTTGCAGTATGCCAGTTGTGTGGCAAGAAACCAACACACATACCAATTACTATGGCCGAGATTACGGTGGCCAAGTTGAAATAGTTGGTTGGGGAAATCTGTTGGGCAAGAAGATAAGAGTAGATGAAGAACACAACTGTTCCAATTAGAACAACACCTGCAACCAGTCCATCAAGCCCATCAATGAAGTTCACGGCATTCATAACCAACACTGCTAGGAAGACTGTTACAACGAATGAAACTCCGAAAGAGCCAACGGTAATACCGAAGATGGGCAGTGAAACAATTTGAACACCGTTCCAAGCCAACACGCCTGCCGCTAAGAACTGACCAGCCAGCTTGATTGTCCAGTCCAAATCGTAGAGATCATCTAGGAAGCCAATAGCCATAACCACGAGGGCTGCGAGTGAAATGGCAATGATTGGTCCTGGATCTGCAAACACAACCTCAAACCAACCAATAGGGGCTGCTATGGCAACAGAAACCACAAATCCAATAAACATAGCCAAACCACCGATACGAGGGGTTGGCTTAGAGTGCATGTGCTACCGCCTTAATGCACGAGGCCACCAATACCGTCAGCGCCACTCTTGAAAGTTGGCGCAACGATCCACTGGCCTGACTCAGAAAGATTGGCGCGCGCTGTTTCAAGTGCGCTACCCGTCAGCGATACAGGACCAACGGCGTATGAGCCA
>JAULUM010000020.1:0-3029 GCA_032111565.1 Rhodoluna sp.
AGCCGCAGAAATAGGAATTACTGAGAGAAGCGCTCAACTAATCCTTGCCGATCTTCAAGCTGCTGGTTATGTTGAGATTGAAAAAGTAGGACGAAGAAATCACTACCGAGTAAATCCAAAGGGTAAGTTTCGTCACCGTGCAGAAAAAAGCAAACCGATTGGTTTACTACTAAGAATATTTAGCTAGTAGCTTTCTCTAACCTGGATGATGTTGCCGTCAGGGTCATTACCATCGGCATAAGTCCAGTTATTGTGTTCCATAACTTCGGACTTGATTCTTCCACCAGTGCGTCCAGCAGCAAGTCTTGCTTTATCGATGCTTTGAACTTCAAAGACTGGTTTGATGGGGTTCTCTTCCCCCATGCTTGGTTCTGATCGATATTGCTCAGGCAATAGATGAATCAAAACCTCATTGCCAAGACCCTGGGCGCTAGCGAAATCATTGGAACGATAGGGAGCCTTGTCATCAAACAGGGCTGAGTAGAAGTTAACTGATTTCTCTAGGTCGGATACCCACAACACAACTGTTGACATTGACTAACACTCCACTACGTTTACGGCTAAACCTCCGAGTGAGGTTTCCTTATACTTGCTCGACATATCTAACCCTGTCTGACGCATAGTTTCAATCACAGTGTCTAAAGAAATCTTATGGCTGCCATCTCCCAGTAGAGATAGCCTTACGGCTGACACTGCAGTTCCTGCGGCAATAGCGTTTCTTTCAATGCAGGGCATTTGGACAAAACCACCAACAGGATCACATGTCAGTCCTAGGTTGTGCTCCATCGCAATCTCCGCTGCATTTTCAATTTGCGGAACTGTTCCACCTAGAACAGCTGCAAGACCAGCAGCTGCCATCGAGCAAGCTGAGCCCACTTCTCCTTGGCAACCAGCTTCGGCACCCGAGATAGAAGCGTTGCGCTTATACAGAGAACCGATAGCTGCTGCAGTGAGTAAGTAGTCTCTAGCAATGACGACTGAGTCCACATTCTTAAACTTCATAGCCCAGTAAGCAACAGCAGGAATAATTCCTGCTGCTCCATTGGTTGGAGCTGTTACAACTCTTCGCCCTGAAGCGTTCTGCTCGTTGACGGCAATCGCATAGGCTTGCAACCATTCATTGGAAACTTCGTTTTGATCTTCAGAACTGGACAGCTGTTCGGCCATGTCAGCAGCTCTTCTATCAACTGCTAGATAGCCAGGCAAAACTCCTTTGGTCTTCAACCCCTCTTCGATACAGAGCTTCATCGCATTCCATATAGCTTCTAGTTTGCTAACAAGTTGCTCTTCACCATGCAAAGCCACTTCATTAGCAAAAGCGATCTCGGCGATTGCCTTGTTCTCCCTAAGGCAAATCTCAAGTAACTGTTCAGCACTAATGAACGGGTAAGGAACTTCGCCTTTTATTGGTTTTTCAATGAAGTGATCAGCTTCAACGAATCCACCTCCGACAGAGTAGTAAGTCTGTTCTATTAGAACTTCTTGATTTTCGTCAAGAGCTGAGAATTTCAAGCCATTCGAATGCTTAGGCAAACGAATTAGTGGTTGAAAACTAAAGTCTTTTTCTTCAAAGGAAATCTTGTGATTCAAGATGTTGATCGAAGAAGAAGTGATTGCTTTATCCCAAGCGATTAGAACCTCATCCGGATTACAGGTTTCAGGTGTTTGACCGTTTAGGCCTGCAACGATTGCGTTGGTTGTTCCATGGCCTGGACCCGTTGCACCGAGAGACCCGAATAGTTTGACGCTAACTCTATGAGTTCGCGTTAGCTTATCTTCAGCATGAACTGCTTCAGCAAAGAGCAACGCTGCTCTCATAGGTCCCACCGTATGCGAACTCGAAGGTCCGATTCCGATAGTGAATAAATCTAGCGCCGAGATGTAATCTGGCATGGTTTAAGCCTAACCAGATTCAAGTACTTAGGAGTTATTTTGAGCAGGTAGTTGTTTGAGCGTTAGTTCCCTGCGCCCAGTCCGGTAGTGGTGTAATAGTCGGAGTCGGGGTTGGCTTAGCTGTAGGAGTTTTAGATGGAGTAGCACCCGGCTTAGTAGTTGCTGAAGGCTTTGGAGTTGGTGCAATTTCTGAACCAACGCCTGTGTTGTTTACTTCACCCAAAACAAGAGGCTGATCATTCTTCATCAATTCGAAAAGAACTTGTGCCTTCTCATAGTCAGGCTTGACTCTTCCCTGAAGAGGTGCAGGCAATCCATAAACGGATGGCAACTGTAAGAAGGTGATGTTTTTCATTGGAATATCTTTGAGCGCGTTCGCAACTCCCATAAGCGCTACTGGAGTCGATAGGGTCTTGCTAATAGTCATGTTTCTAGCTGCTGCTTGAGCCAAACTGTATAGCGCAACTGGGTTATTCAAAATGTCTTTGCTCTTTAGTTTTCTAACTAGAGAGGTCAGGTATACCTGCTGGTTGCTAATACGACCTAGGTCTGAACCATCGCCAACACCGTGTCTGGTTCTTAGGAACTGAAGAGCTTGAACACCCTGAAGAGTATGAACGCCCTTCTTTAGGTAGGTGTTGGTGTATTCGTCTTCAATGTCATTAGCAACACAAACTTCAACTCCACCAACAGCGTTTGAAAGTTCAATAACACCAGCGAAGTCAACCATAGCCAAGTAAGGAATATCTAGGCCAGTCAGAAGTTCAACTGTTAGCAGCGTGCAACCAGGACCACCGTTAGAAATAGTTGCGTTGATCTGTCCTAGAGATTGTGGAAGATAGCCAGGTCCACCAGAAGTACTTGGGCAAGCTGGCCATGGAACCATTGTGTCTCTAGGGAAAGACAAAGCAACAGCGTTTTGTCTGTTGGCTGCGATGTGCAAAAGAATAATCACATCGGCAAGAACACCTCCGGTGTCACCGAATGCCGAGTTACCTGCACCCTGTCTTGTGTCGCTACCAATTAGAAGAATGTTTATCGGACCATCGATTGGAGGAATGGTTCTTTCCTTGCCATCCTGTCCAGGAATGTCCACCTGGTTTCTACTTAGTTCGGTGGATAGTTGAATTGCGGAA
>JAULUM010000020.1:3039-14325 GCA_032111565.1 Rhodoluna sp.
AGTTGTAACTGTGAGAGTTGAAACAAGAACAACAACTAGGGCTTTACCCAGAACGCCAAGAATGGTTCTGGATCTACCAGCAGCGTGAATGTTGCCGTGACGTGCAACTGCACGATCTAGCTTTAGTTGTTTCTTAGACTTCTCAGACAATTCCTTAACCCCTTTTGTGAGTTGGCTTGAGTCTTAGTTAGACAAAACTGGCGGAGGCCGTGGGATTCGAACCCACGGAACCTTTCAGTTCACTAGTTTTCAAGACTAGCTCCTTCGGCCGCTCGGACAGACCTCCGTTGGATAGTCTAACGAATTCTCAGTAGTAATAAAAGTACGCCCTGAACCTGCATTAGGGCTGTGAACTAGCTTTGAGAGTAAATAATGCCTTCGAGGCCAGATAAAACCTTGGCAACACCGTGTTCTTCAACGGCAGCGGTGACTATTTGAGCCGCTTGTTTAACTTCATCAGGACCTTGTCCCATAGCAAAAGATAGGCCTCCGCCTTCATTTGCCCACTCAAACATAGAAATATCGTTTCTACCATCACCGATGGTGATCACTCTGTTTCTTGGAATTTCCAGTGCTTTTCTTCTCTGTTCTAATGCACTTGCCTTGGTGACACCCTGTGGGGAAATGTCTAACCAAGCTGTGTAACCAATTGCATAAGAAACAGAATGCAAACCAACTGATTCAACTATCTCTAGAAAATCATTCACATTCTGTTCAGGAGATAGCACAACAACTCGGCTAACTTCACCGTGCATCAGTTGATCAAGAGGTGTTTCGATGTTCTCAGCACCTAGTGCGTAAGAAGGAAAAGGTTTGTGGAATCTATATGTTCCATCCACATCTTCGACAGCGAAGTGTGCTTCTGGAAGTTTTTCAATTAGCTGACTAAGAACTGGCCCTGGATCAAAGCCAATCACTTCTCTAACTACATAGCCTTTGCTGTCTTCATTATTTATTTCAATAGTCACAGCACCGTTAGAGCAGACTACGTGACCCTCTTCAATACCAACATCCTGAACTACAGGAATTGCATTAGCTGCAGCTCTACCAGTAGCAACAATTACATGGTGGCCTAGTTCCCTAACGCGAACAACCTCCCGAATAACTTCAGGTGCGAGATAACCATCATCATGAACGAGGGTGCCATCAATGTCGATGGCAATCAGCCAAGGTTCGAAGCTCAACGGCTAGCTCTTCTTCACTGGTGAGATAACTTCAGCGCCGCCGAGGTAAGGTCTCAGGGCTACTGGGATACGCACTGAACCATCAGCTTGCTGGTGGTTCTCTAGAATCGCAACCAACCATCTTGTTGTTGCCAAGGTTCCGTTGAGGGTAGCGGCAATGGCTGTCTTGCCGTCATCTTTTCTGTATCGAACGTTTAGACGTCTGGCCTGGTAGGTGGTGCAGTTAGAGGTTGAAGTAAGTTCACGGTAAGTCTCCTGGGACGGAACCCATGCTTCAGCATCAAACTTGCGAGCAGCACTAGAACCTAGATCTCCAGCAGCTGTGTCAATAACACGATAAGGAAGTTCACACTTCTTCAACATCTCTTCTTGCCAAGCCAGTAGCTTTGCATGCTCTTCATCAGCTTGCTCAGGAGTTACATAAGAGAACATTTCTAGTTTGTTGAACTGGTGAACACGAAGAATGCCTTTGGTGTCTTTACCGTGGCTGCCTGCTTCTCGTCTGTAACAAGTTGACCATCCTGCATATCTTTTTGGTCCATCAGTTAGATCGATGATCTCATTGCTGTGATATCCGGCGAGAGCAACTTCACTTGTTCCAGTCAGATAAAGATCATCTGCAGGTAAGTAATAGATTTCATCTGAGTGCTCACCTAGGAAGCCTGTTCCTGCCATAATTTCTGGTTTAACAAGTGTTGGTGTAATAAGTGCTGTGAAGTTTGCGTTAGCTGCTTGATCTAATGCAAGGTTCATCAAAGCAAGCTCAAGTCTTGCTCCCCAACCTTTTAGAAAATAGAACCTTGAACCAGAAATCTTTACGCCACGTTCGATGTCAATCACATCTAGTAGTTCACCTAGTTCAGTGTGATCTCTTGGTGTGAAATCGAATTTTGGTTTTGTTCCTTCTTCACGAATTACAACAAAGTCATCTTCGCCACCAACAGGAACACCTTCGGTAACTACGTTCTCAATCTTTAGAACAATAGTGTTCAATTCATTCTGAAAATCAGCTGCTCTTTGCTCAGCTGCCTTTACTCCAGCAGCTAGTTCTTGACCTTCAGCAATTAGCTTGGTTCTCTCTTCAGGAGAAGCACCTGCAACCAGTTTTGCTTTTGCGTTTTGTTCTGCCCTCAAGTTTTCGAATTCCGCTTGAGCTTTACGCCAGTTGTCATCTGCCTTGGCAGCTTGGTCGACAAGGTCTTCACTTGCGCCTCTAGCTCGCTGTGAAGCTTTGATGGCTGCAGGATTCTCTCTGAGCAGGTTGACATCAATCATTATTAAAGGTTACCTTTAGCGTCCTTGGCGTAGCTTGTTTAGCCACGATTCAGCAGAGGAGAACTCTTTATTTGAGTTATTTCCCTCATGCTCACTCTTCTTTTTGTCAGCTCTGGGGTATGAACCTAGGAAGGTTACCTTAGGGCTAAATCTGTGAAGTCCCATTAGGGCTTCAGCCATAGCTTCATCATCTATGTGTCCTTGGGCATCAATGTTGAAACGATATCTACCTAGTTGGTCACCAATGGGTCTTGATTCGATTCGACTCAGGTTCACACCTCTAGCAGCAAACTGCTCGAGCATCTCTAGAAGAGCACCTGGTCGATCTTCAGGCAGTTCAACAATTACAGAGGTCTTGTCTTTACCGGAGCGCTTAGTTGGCTTAGCGCTTAGACCTATTTCAATAAATCTTGTTTGCGCATTCTTGTTGTCGCCAATGTTCTTAGCCAAGACGGTTAGTTTGTAGTGATCAGTGATGCTCTTAGCCGCAATAGCAGCATCAGCAATTGGGTCTGTAGACAAGAGCTCAGACGCAGCAGCAGCCGTTGATGTTGCAGGTAGGTGCGAGTGGGCGGGAATGTTTTCCTGTAACCAACCTCGACACTGTGCATAAGCCGTTGGGTGAGTGCTAACTACTTTTACCTGAGCTAACTTAGTTCCTGGCTTCGCAACAAGGTTGAAAGTAACAGGAACTAAATACTCACCATATATACGTATGTCTGTCGTGTTAGCCAAAGCATCCAGAGTTGCGGATACTCCACCCTCAATTGAATTCTCGACTGGAACAATTGCTCTATGGGCTTTTCCTGAAATAACTGCATCAATGGCTTCAGTCACAGTTGAAACAGCACGGTGCTTCGCGCCTTTAGCTTCTTTCACTTGAGCAAGGGCAAGCTCAGTAAAGGTACCCACTGGACCTAGGAAGGCGTAGGTGGTTTTCTTGCTGTTTGCGGATTTAGCCATAGATAAAGGTTAATGCTTTGTTAGTAGTTAGGTGCCGATGGTAGCGAGAAGTACTTCTCTAAGGTTGATACCTTGCCATTATGCATAGCCTTAGCAAGAGGCTTACCGACGTACCTAAGGTGCCAAGGCTCATACTGATATCCAGTAACAGGGGTTGCAAACTCTGGATACCTAATAATGAATCCGTACTTATAAGCATTGGCTACTAGCCACAGACCTGCCTTGGTCTTTCCAAAACAGACCCGGATCTGACAGCCCTGGCCTCTAGCCGAAACATCCATCGCCCAGCCTGTTTGGTGCTCTGAATAGCCTGGTCTCGCAGCCAAGGCCTCGCCTGCTTTGAGACCTAACCGTGCAACCTGTCGATCGTAAATTACTTTCTGTTCAGCAAAGGATCGGTAGCCACTTTGGACAACCAAGCTCCCAGCTCCTTCAGCTCTCATAGCCATAGCCAATCTGTAGGAAGCAGTTGAAGCTTCTTTTCTCAGTTTTCTGCCGTAAGGGTTGGCGTTTAGAGCACCAAACCTAGGGGCAACCAGATCTTTAGGAACATATTGAATTGGGTTCAGTGGGCGTTGCTTGTTAACAACAATCCAGCGTGATTCTGGGTCCGTGAGGGATTGAGCAGCAAGGCTAGTGGCCTCAGCGGGTGTAATGTTATTTACCGCGGGAAGTAAAAGCAGAGCTAGAGCAACAAAGCCTAAAGCTCTTTGCCCAGTCGTTCTGATTCTTCTTTCCATTTGGCAAGTCTAACTTTATAAATTACAGGAAAAGAGAACGCGATGGCGCGTGCAGATCGTAAAGCAGCGGCAGCAGAATCTGCTGTTACCGGAGTCATGACTCACAGACAGATCATGTTTGTGTTGTTAGGGCTAATGGCTGGAATGTTTCTTTCAGCACTAGATCAGAGTGTTGTTGGAACAGCAATGCGAACCATTGCTGATGACCTAAGCGGTCTATCTGCTCAAGCCTGGGTGACAACCGCATACCTAATCACTTCTACTATCGCTACACCTATATATGGAAAGCTTGGCGATATTTTCGGACGCAGAAGACTATTCATCGCAGCCATCACAATTTTTATTATTGGTTCAGTAATTTGTGGTTTTGCTAACACAATGTATGAACTCGCTGCATACCGAGCCATCCAAGGTATTGGTGCTGGCGGATTATTCGCTTTAGCATTGACAATCATTGCCGACATCGTGCCACCTAGAGATAGGGCAAGATACCAAGGAATGTTTCTTGCTGTCTTTGGAACTTCAAGCGTCCTTGGTCCGCTTATTGGTGGACTACTCGCAGGAGTCGATAGCTTCCTAGGAATAACTGGTTGGCGCTGGATCTTCCTGATGAACCTCCCTATCGGAGCAATTGCTCTGGTCTTGGTTATTTCGTTCCTACACGTTCCACACATCGAGGCTAAGAGCAAGCGAATTGACTGGTGGGGTGTTCTAACAATCATCGTTGGTGTTGTTCCACTTCTAATCGTTGCAGAGCAAGGTAGAGAATGGGGCTGGACTTCACCAAATGCATTCATTGCTTACACACTCGGTGTCATTGGAATTACATCTTTCATCTTCATCGAAAGAAAAATGGGTGACGATGCACTAATTCCACTACACATCTTTAAGTCAAGAACATTTTCGCTAACAACATTGCTTGGAGTAATCGTTGGTATGGGAATGTTTGGTGGAATGATTTGTCTTCCATTAGTTCTGCAGATTGTTTACGGTGCGACTCCAACGGAAGCTGGTTGGTTGATGCTCCCTATGGTTATGGGTCTAATGGCATCTTCTATTCTGAGCGGTCAGATAACAAGCAAGACCGGTAAATACAAAATCTTCATGGTACTTGGAACAGCACTGATGTCTGTCTCTTTCCTGTACCTTTCAACCTTGGTTTATGAATGGGCCATCTGGCAGATCTCAGTTGGAATGGTGCTCATGGGTCTAGGTCTAGGTCAAGTCATGCAGACACTCACTATTGCTTCACAAAATGCAGTTGAAGCTAAAGACATTGGCGTTGCAACTTCATCTTCAACATTCTTTAGACAGATGGGTGGAACACTTGGCGTTGCAATCTTCCTATCCATCCTCTTCAACAGCTTGGCTGACAAGGGAACTGAGATGGCAAACAAGATTGGTGCAGCAATAGCTGCTAACCCAGGAATCCTTGATAAGCCGGGTAACGAAGCATTCTCGTCGGGTCAAGATCTAGGTGCTCTAGTTCAGGCCGATTCTTCCTTCCTAATCACAGCGAGCCCTGAGTTAGCCAACCCAATCAAGCAAGCTTTTGCTGAGTCAACAGCTGGCGTATTCGTAAGTGCAACAGTCGTTGTAGTGGCTGCTTTCATAGTGTCTCTGTTCATCAAGGAACTAGCCCTTCGGACCAAGTCCGGGGTTCAGGAAAAGGCCGAGCAAGCTGCAGCAGGTATGCAGTAAGTAACTATTAGTAAGCCCTTGGTTCCAGGAACTGGAGCCAAGGGCTTATCCTTTTAATACACGGGAGTCCGAAGCATCGGACTGAGATGAGGCTACTGCCAAATACCGTCAAACCTGATCCGGATCATGCCGGCGTAGGAAGGATAATAATGAAACGCACACTTGCCGTAATCACTCTCGCACTATCACTAGGGCTAACCTCTTGCACCAATAACGAAGTTGCTGGTGTGACCCTTGTTGCTCACGACTCATTTGTAATGAGCGAAGAGCTTATTGCCGAAGCCAAGAAAGCAACAGGCGCAGAATTTGAAATCGTTAAAGCTGGTGATGCCGGTGAAATGGCTGGAAAGTTAGTGCTCACTAAAGACGCTCCAATCGCAGATGTCGTATATGGCATAGACAATACTTTTGCGAGCGTCATCGAATCAAATCAGGTATTGGCGGATGGCGCCAAGTTAGTGCCGATTGATTTTGCTGATATTTGCTTCAACGTTGACATCAACTATTTCAAAGAGAATAATCTTGTAATTCCAAATCACTGGAGAGATCTGACTAAGCCTGAATACAAAGACCTAACTGTTATTCAGAACCCGAACCTTTCTTCAACAGGACTTGGTTTCCTAGTATCAACTTTTGCTGCATTCCCCACAGAGACTGAGACCATGAATTGGTGGTCTGCTTTCAAAAACAACGGTGTGAAGATTGCTGCAGGTTGGGAAGAGGCTTATTACACAGATTTCTCTGGGTCAGCTGGTAAGGGTGACTACCCTGTTGTGCTTTCTTACTCCTCATCTCCTGCAGATGAAGTTGATGAGCAAGGTAATGCCAAGACTGTTGCTTTGAGAAAAGATTGCTTCCGACAGACAGAGTATGCGGGAGTTCTTCGAAACGCTAAGAATCCAGCAGGGGCAGAAGCCTTAATTAAGTTCATGCTGGGCAAGTCTTTCCAAGAAGCACTCCCTGGAGCTATGTATGTCTACCCAATCAATAAGAGCGTTGTATTGCCAGAGTCTTGGGCTCTCCGAGCACCTGCCGCTGCATCAACTATCGGAGGGGATTTAGACATTGCAAAAAACAGAGCCTCTTGGCTAGCTGCATACAACATGGTGTTTGACGTTGCCCCTTAGGCGGCTATTACTTTGGAGTGCACCAGTTGTCTTCATGGTTGCACTCTTTTACTGGCCGCTAGTCAATGTCTTTAGCCTTGCTTTAGGTCCTGGCATCGATGGATCGGTTCCTAATGAAGTAAGTGTTTGGCCTGTTCTTTGGTTCACGGTCTGGCAAGCACTTGTCTCAACATTCATCTGCTTGGTACTTGGTATTCCAGGTGCATACATTCTTTATCGGAAATCATTTAGGGGCTCGGCATTTCTAAAGTCTCTAATCACTGTTCCGTTTATGTTGCCATCGCTAGTGGTAGCAATTGCTGTTACTGAAGCTGGCTCGCTTACTGGTGGCATAGAGCCCGTCGCTGCAATTATCTTTGCAAACGTGTTTGCCAACTATGCGGTTGTAGTTAGAAACATTGGATCTCAATGGCAAACATTAGACATCGCAACTGAAGAAGAGGCTGAAGTTTCTGGAGCTGGAAGATTCACAACAGCTCTACGTGTCTCGCTTCCGCAACTTAAGAGTTCAATTCGGGCGTCGAGTGCGATTATCATGCTTTACTGCGCGTCTGCTTATGGAATCGTGCTTAGCCTCGGTGGTGGTCAAGTAAACACACTAGAAACAGCTATTTCGATATCTGTCCTTCAAAGACTAGATCTAGCCCACGCTTCCCTACTAGCTCTGCTGCAAATTGCTTTCTGTCTCCTAGCCTTCACAATCAGTAGATGGGGAGGAACCAATCCGCTTAGTTTCCTACCTAGTAATCACAAAGCAAAGAAGGTTGATAGGAGAGATACACCGGCTATCCTGTTTAGCTTTGTAGTGATTTCAGTACTTATTGCTATTCCATTGTTTCTAGTTCTAATTAGAGGTTTCATATCTTCCAGCGGCACATTCACCTTAGATAACTTCTTCCTATTGAACTCAAAAGGTTCAAGAGATCTTCTCAACATCACTCTCCTAGAAGCAAGTTTGAATTCATTACGAAACCTCCTCGTTGCGTCCGTGATTGCAATGGTTCTAGGAATACTTGTGGCTTATCTATTAGCTGAACAGTCACGTGAGCGTCACAGAAGAAAGACAGATTTCCTTGGCATCACCCTAGATGCCGCATTCCTTCTTCCTATTGGAGTTTCCTCGGTTGTGATTGGTGTTGGTTACCTGGTAACGCTCACTGGGGATATTGCATGGCTTCGAAGCCATTGGTTACTTGTTCCTGTCGTTCAGTCCATCTTTGCTATTCCGCTAGTCGTTCGGATCATCTATCCAAGTCTCTTAGCGATTGATGTTTCATCTCGTGAACAAGCTATGACTGATGGAGCTAAGAGCTCACAACTGTTTTGGCACATTGATTTAGCTCTCATAAAGCCTGTTATGAAAACAGCACTGGCATTTAGTGCGCTAGTTTCTATTGGTGAGTTTGGCGTTGCCAATCTTCTTTCATATGCAGATCAAGCAACGATTCCTGTTTTGATGTATCAACTTATCTCAAGACCGGGTGGACAGAATTATGGCATGGCTTTAGCTGTCGCCAGCATTCTTACTCTGCTCACAATACTTATCGTTTTTAGCTTTAGTCGTGAGAAGACTAAAACTTCTCGAAAGAAACAGTCAGTGCTCTGAGTCGTTCTTTGATTACTGCAATTGACTCAGGATTCTGATCTATCAGAATAAAGTTTCTACCCAGTTCAGCAGCAGCAGCACCTGTTGTTCCAGATCCCGCAAAGAAATCTAGAACAAGGTCTCCTTCTTTGCTACTTGCTTGAATCACTCTTCTTAGGATTCCTAAAGGTTTCTGTGTTGGATATCCTGTTTTCTCTTTGCCTGTTGGCGAGACAATAGTGTGCCACCAAACATCAGTAGGAAGTTTTCCTTTGGCAACTTTCTCCGGGGTAACCAGGCCTGGTGCCATGTAGGGTTCACGATCAACGGTTTCATTGTTGAAGTAGTACTTATCCGGATTCTTGACATAGACCAAAATGGTGTCGTGCTTGGCGGGCCATCTTGATTGGGCCTTGCCTCCATAGTCGTAGGCCCAAATGATTTCGTTGATGAAGCACTCTCTGCCGAAGAGAGCATCCAGCAATACTTTGGCGTAATGCGCTTCTCTGTAATCAAGGTGCAGGTACAAAGTGCCTGTCTCGTTTAATAGGCGCCAAGCCTCCTCAAGTCTTGGTTCTAGGAACCCCCAGTAGTCCTTGAACTCATCGTCATAACTTAGAACCGTTTCTTTGACAATTTCATAGCGTTGACCCTTGAACCCAATACGGTTACCGGTTTCAGTTCTTGTGGTTTTAGAGCTCCCCCTTGATTGGACTCGACCAGTATTGAAAGGTGGATCAACATAAATCAGTTGAACACTTTCGTCAGGCATAGACTTCAGAACAGTAAGGTTATCGCCATGGATAACTCGGTATTTAAAATTGTTCTGCACAGAAAGAGATTAACATCATGAACCCACATGTTTTGCATAATCAGGAATTATCTCGTTACGAGTTGTGGCTAGGCGAAGAGAAGATCGGCCATGCAGACTACGTCGATGTCAACGGAGAGCTACAGTTCACACACACGGAAGTAAATCCTGTACATCAGGGTAAGAACTATGGGGCTATTTTGATGAAGGAAGCTTTCGCTGACATCGAGGCTAATGACCTAGGCAAAGTATGGCCGGTATGTCCTTATGTTGTGAAATACATGAAGAGACATCCAGAGACTCTTCACTTGCTTTCTAGAGAGCTTGATTAGCCAACAGTCTGTTTAATAAACCCAAGCAAGTCATGAATGACTTCATCCTTGTTGATTTCGTTATAGATCTCGTGTCGTGCATCGTGATAAATTATCGCGGTGACGTTCTCTAGCTCAGACTTGTTCCTATAAGTATTAGCAAGCATCTGGTTACCGCGCTCACCGCCAATAGGATCATCGCTTCCAGCTTGAAGAAGAATAGGTAGATCTTTCCTAATTTTGGCACTAGGTGTGAAGAATAGTTGAATGGCGTTGTGTGGACCAATCACTTTTGCTGCTGCTGCATAGAAAGTGTGCTTATCCGCAACAAAGTTCAGTCCGACCTGCTTGTCTCTACTTAGCCACTCATAACCTGTAGCACCCGGTTCTTTATCCCACTTCTTATTGAATTCACCTGCTCCTAGAACACCCGGAACAAGAAGAGATGAGCCTGACAGAACAACAGCGTCGTACTCGTGTGAGTACTGATTAACAAGTTTCTGAGCGATGAATGATCCGTAAGAGTGGCCAATTAGAACAAGCTTTAGTCCTGGGTTTTCTTTTCTAATTAACTGACTGAACTCATGTACTTGTTCGAAAGCAGCTTTGATTCCTCCAGGGCCCAAGTTTCCCATCGTCTTTGTTTGACCACTTGCAACCTGCTTCTCGCCAGTGATTCCATGACCCCTGTGATCATCTGCGTAAACGCTGTATCCGGCATCATTCAGGGCTTTGGCAACGTGGTCGTATCTTCGGCCGTGATCACCTAAGCCGTGAGCTATTTGAACTACAGCTTTTGGCTTTTCAATCGGCCAGACATAGTAAGTTATCTCAACGCCAAACGAATCAGTGAACACTCTTGTAATTGGAAGGTCGGTCATGGCTTTACCTTACTCTGTCGAGAATGCTAACTAGTTCAGATTGGATAGCTCCGAATCTGTGTTGGGTGACAGCAATTGATTGCTCACGCATGAGCAACAGGAGCGTGATGCGACCCGACTTAGTGATTTCATTACCAAACACATACAAATCTGGGTTTTCTTGTAATTCACTAATTCTTGCTTCACGAGGTCCAACTAGCAGAAGCTTTGTGCCAGGCAGGATTTGTGGACTGAATGACTCTTCTTCAGCAAAAGATATCTTGAAACCTCCCGATAGGGTTGCCAGATCTTTACGAGAGAGGTTTCTTGAGGTAATAAATGACTTCGCGAAAGATAGTTGAATGCCTGTGCCAGTCAACTTTGCCCCCATAACCACTCTTGCGACCTCTGCCTCAGACGCTGTGCGGCTAACTCTAACTAGAACATTATTTAGTGGAAGATACCTGTGGTAGTTAGCCTCGTTCTGCATCACACCCTTATGTAATTGAGTTCCATAGCTTTCCCTTGAGTACAGCTCTCTATGCCAATAGGAGTCACTTGCAGCAGCTTCTCTAAGCCAATTCATTTCGCTTT
Organism: Rhodoluna sp.; assembly: GCA_032111565.1. Taxonomy (GTDB): domain Bacteria; phylum Actinomycetota; class Actinomycetes; order Actinomycetales; family Microbacteriaceae; genus Rhodoluna. Next base: position 14,191 of record JAULUM010000020.1, read on the forward strand.
CTGAGTCCACTAATTGAGATACTGTACTCAGGTAACTAGAAACTTTTTCATTGAACAAACTTGAATCAACACTCAGTGTTTTTTCTTTTTCAACGAAACGTCCGAACTGAAGAAGATAGTTTCTTCCGCCTGCTT
>JAULUM010000020.1:14335-65883 GCA_032111565.1 Rhodoluna sp.
TGCTTTTAGGCCCCAACCCACGCTTGATCTCTTGAAGCCACCAAATGGTTGTCTATCAACAATCGCACCTGTGATACCTCTATTCACATAAAGATTTCCGGCTTCAATGTTGTCCAACCAATACTTGATCTCGTCGGTGTTGAGCGAATGAATACCTGCAGTCAATCCAAAATCTGTTCCGTTTTGTAATTCAAGAGCATGCTCAAGATTCTTTGCTTGCATTAGTCCTAGTACAGGACCGAAGCACTCATTGAGGTGGAAGAAGCTGTTCTTCTGGACACCGATCTTCACACCTGGTCGCCACAGTCTTCCGGTGTCATCAAGTTTCTTAGGCTCTAGTAGCCAACTTTCCCCGTCATCCAACTGTGTTAGAGCTCTTTCAAGTTTTGAGCTAGGTGCTTCAATAAGTGGGCCGACACTTGCATCACTCTGAGAGCCATAGCCCACCTTCATAGAAGAGACTGCATCGATTAGCTGCTTGAGGAATTGCTTGTTCTCATAGACAGAGCCGACCAAGATACCCAGGCTTGCTGCCGAACACTTTTGACCTGCGTGACCAAAAGCGCTCTTGGAAAGATCTGCTGCTGCCTGATCTAGGTCAGCAAAAGGCGAAACAACTATGGCGTTTTTGCCGCTTGTCTCAGCAGCCAACTGCAATCTTGGTCGATAGTTCTTGAAAAGCTGAGCTGTTTCAAAAGCTCCAGTCAAGATCACTGAATCAACCTTGTTATGCCCAACGAGCTGAAGACCAAGTTCGTTGTCGGGTACTAGAGCTACTCGTAATACTTCCTTAGGGATACCGGCTCGCCATAGGGTATCCACCATCGCTACCACACAGTTCACTACTTGAGGGGCGGGCTTGATGATTACTGAGGATCCAGCGGCTAACGCTGCTAGAACTCCACCAGCGGCGATGGCGACTGGGAAGTTCCACGGTGGTGTAACCACAACCAAATGATGAGGAACGAATTCAACGCCATCTTGATTCTCCGTAAGAGTAATCTCATCGATTGAATGGGCATAGTAATTTGCAAAATCAACTGCTTCGCTTAGCTCAGAATCAGCTTCACCGATGGTTTTGCCGCCTTCAGCAATCATTAGTTGCAGAAGGGATCCACGTGCTTTGGCTAACTCAACCCCGCATCTAAGAAGTATGGTTTTTCGTGCATCTCGATCGGAACTCCAACCAGCAGCAGCTGCTCTAGCTTGAGTGACCATCTCTTCAATTTCATAAGTTTCGAGATTTGCCTCTTGCAGATAAGCCTGATGGGATTTCAGATTTCCTTCGAGAGCTGCGGCTCCAGCAAGAACTTGTCTAACCCAATCCCTGTTGTTTCTTAGAGCTGTGTCGGTATCAGGTGCATTCTCAAACACTTCACTTGGATCAAATTTTTCACCGAGTCTATTTTGTTTTCTATTAGGAGTAGAAACTAGTTCTTCCATCTTCTGAATTGAAAGTTCGAATCGAGATTTCTCTCTCTCAAAGACTTCAGCATTTTTGGTGATGTCGAAGACGCCAGACATGAAGTTTTCAGGGCTACCGTTTTCTTCTAGTCTTCGAGTGAGATATGCAACAGCAACCTGGAACTCACTAGGTCTAACGACAGGTGTGTATAGAAGAAGTGAACCCACGCTCTTTTTTACCTGTGTGCTTAAGTGTTGAGCCATACCCTTGAGCATCTCGAACTCAACTCTGCTGGAAACTCCAGCACGCTCTGCCAACATATGGCCATAGGCTAAATCAAATAAGTTGTGCCCAGCGATTCCGATTCGTAAACTCTTGATGCGTTCTGGATGAATTGCATATTCAATCAATCTTTTGTAATTTGCATCACTATCTGCTTTAGTCCCAAAGGTTGCTAGGTTCCAACCGTGCCACTCAGCATCTACTATTTCCATTGCAAGGTTTGCGCCTTTTACAATTCGAACCTTGATGCCCGCTCCTCCTTCGAGCGTTCTCATCTGAGCGAACTCGGTGAGTTCTTTTAATGCTTCGTATGAATCTGGAAGGTATGCCTGAAGAACAATTCCTGCTTCCAAATTCTTCAGTTCTGGCTTGGAAAGAATCTTCTTGAAAACAAGCATTGTGAGCCCTAGATCTCGATACTCTTCCATGTCCAGGTTTACAAACTTTTGTTTTTTACTTTGTGCTGCGTATTCATAGATTGGTGTTAGCTTGTCGACCATTCTTGTCACAGTTGCTTCGAATCCCCACATCGATAACTGGCTTGCTACAGCAGAAAGTTTGATTGATACGTAATCAACGTCTTTTCTCTTAAGCAGAGCAAATGTTTCATTGAATCTGTGATCTGCTTCTTGCTCACCTAGAACGGCTTCACCTAAAAGGTTCAGATTAAGCGTTACGCCACCAGATTTAGCCTTAGCAATACGTTTGGTTAGTTTCTTCGGTCTCGCATCAGCAATTAGGTGTCCAACAAGTTTTCTAAGAACTGCTTTAGCGATTGGAATAACGATAAAAGAAAAAGGCTTAGCAAATGTTCCACCAACTCTGATGGCTAGTCGATCAAGAGACCCCAGACTCTTAGGCAAGTCTTTTGATAACTTAGCAAGTTCAACTGCCGATACTTTTCTGTCACTCGGTCTAATTACTCGGTCAACAAACTTGAGAGTCCAATCAAGACCCTTAGGGTCTTTGAGTATTTTGGCCAATCGTTTCTCAGCTGGAGAACGTGCGCCTTTGCGCTTTGACTTATCGAGCCAAATTCTCACTAAAGAGATCGCCTCTTGAGCTACCTCTTCACGCTCTTGTCTCTCCATTGAGATACTCCATTTTCAAACCAAGCAGGGATTGCCTTGCCAAGTCTTAGTGTTCAAAACATTTCCATCTTCGCAGATGAAACATGCCAACGCAGGGTACTACTTATCTGTGCTGAGCCAATCAGACTGGGCTGGTTCTCTGCCCTTAGGAAGTGCTGCAGCCTTGTTCCATTGGATTATCCAGTCTGGGAGGACAGGAACAGGGACATTCCAGCCACCAGCTAATTCGTTAATTTCAGTAGGGCTTGGGGTTCCCTTAGGAGAGCGAAGAAAGCGAAGCTTCACAACTGCCTCAGCATAGATCTCTCCTTTGACCACAAAGCGTTGACCCACGAAGAAGGCTTGCTCATCCCAACCTAGAATCTTTGTTTCAATCTGGAACTTGAGCCATGGAGTCAGTGACTTTCTGAAAGTGATGGTTTCTTGAACTACTACTGGATGAACCTTGTGCTTTTTTAGAAGCTGCCAGGTGTTTGCTCTCTTCATCAAATCAAAACGAGCCAGATCCAACAGGGTTAGATAGATGCCGTTATTCATATGCAAAAAGATGTCAATGTCGGTTGGCCAAACTCTAAAAGTTCTAGAGCTTGGATCGCCGACGTTTAACTTGCTTCGCCAACGCCAACTTAGATGAGCCCAAATCAGGCGGAACCAAAGTCTCACTTAGAAAAGGTTCTTACCAGATTGAAACGCGCTTGTCAGGGTCAAGCCACATCTTGTCATTCTCTGTGACATCGAATGCCTCATAGAAAGAATCAAAGTTTCTTGCAACCTGGTTACAACGGAATTCACTCGGTGAGTGTGGGTCGGTCGCAAGACGCTGAATAGCAATCGCTTCTCTTGACTTACCTCTCCAAATTAGACCCCATGACATAAAGAATCTTTGTGCACCGGTTAGTCCATCTATTACTGGAGGCTCTTCACCCTTCAGGCTCATTAGGTATGCCTTGTAAGCGATTGTGATTCCACCAAGGTCTCCGATGTTCTCACCGATAGTAAGGGCACCGTTAACTTTGTATTCTTCACTCAAACCTTCAGGAGTAAGAGCGTCATACTGTTCGATGAGTTGCTTAGTCAACTCTTCGAAAGCAGCTCTATCTTCATCAGTCCACCAAGAAACAAGGGCACCGTCTCCGTCATACTTTGAACCTTGGTCATCAAAACCGTGACCAATCTCGTGGCCAATAACACCACCGATTCCACCGAAGTTAACTGCATCATCAGCATCCAAACTAAAGAATGGTGCTTGCAGAATTGCAGCAGGGAAAACAATTTCGTTGAAGCCTGGGTTGTAATAAGCGTTCACAGTCTGCGGAGTCATGTGCCACTCTTCGCGATCTAGCGGAGCACCTATCTTGGCTGCTTCCTTAGCTAGCTGCCATGCGGCTGCACGGTTGACGTTACCAACTAGGTCGTGACGGTCAATTACAAGTGCTGAGTAATCTTTCCACTTGCTTGGGTAACCAATCTTTGGGTTGAACTTAGAAAGCTTGATCAAAGCTTTCTTCTTAGTCTCTTCAGTCATCCAAGTTAAGTTAGTGATGCTCTCACGGTAAGCCTCGATCAACCAGTGAACAAGCTCATCCATTCTTTCTTTAGCTGCCGGTGGGAAGTGCTTGGCAACGTAGATTTCTCCAACTGCTTCACCAAGTGCGCCTTCAACAATCTGGACACCGCGCTTCCAACGTGCACGCATCTCTGGCTGACCAGTAAGAGTCTTGCCATAGAAATCGAAACGTGAGTTGACAAAGTCATCGCTTAGGTATGGAGCTGTTGAGTTAATAACCTGCCACTGCAACCACAACTTAACTGCGTCAAGGTTTGCCTCGTTGTATACAGAATCCAATCCCTCAAAGAATGAAGGAGTCATTACAACACTTTCAAAGAGAATCTTTGAATCTAGCTGCATACCTTTTAGGTAAGCATCCCAATCAAAAGTTGGAGTCATCTTCTTTAGGTGCTCGAAAGTGATTAGGTTGTAGGTCTTTTCTGCATCACGTGTTTCAACAACGTTCCAGTGCAACTTTGAAAGTTCTGTTTCGAACTTCATGATTGTTGCAGCGTCTTTGTCTGCATCTACTGCTGACCAACCTGCGTGCTGCAACATAGTTGAGATGTAAGGAACATATGCATCTCTATATGCTGCGTACTTTTCATCGTGGTAGTAAGACTCATCAGGTAGACCTAGCCCACCCTGATACATGTTCACTAGGTAACGCTCTGGGTTACCTGGATCGTTGTTGACATACATTCCAAAGATGCCACTCACAACCCCGCGCTCTAGTTCACCCATTAGATGAGTGATTTCTGGGAAGCTTGCTGCTGCAATTCGCTTTAGATCTGCAGCGATAGGGGCCGCACCAAGTTCATTAGCTCGGGCCTCATCTAGGAAAGATGCATACATGTCACCGATCTGCTGGCTGACACCTGGCTTTGAGTTTGCCTGAGCCTCTTCAAGGATTGCTTTAACTGCAGCCTCAGAGTCGTCACGGAGCTTATAGAAGGAGCCGTGCACAGCCTGATCGGCTGGAATCTCCTCGTTCTTTAGCCAATCACCGTTGGTGTGGCGGAAAAGGTCGTCTTGTGGACGAACGCTGTGGTCGAAACCCTTGGTGTTTATTCCTTTAATGTCAGTCATGTGAGCAATTCTAGGGCTGTTGAGAGACCGCCGAAATCCCTAAACTTAGAAGCGTGGAATTACAAAAAATTATCCTTTACTACGGCTTCACTCCTATCTCGGACCCGGAGGCTGTAAAGCTATGGCAGCAGAACCTCTGCGAGAGTCTAGGACTCAAAGGTCGTATCCTCATTTCTAAGCATGGGATCAATGGAACCCTCGGTGGCGACATGTCAGCCCTGAAAAAGTATGTAAAAACCACCAAACAGTACCCGGGTTTCAGAAAAATCGACTTTAAATGGTCTATGGGCACTGGAAACGACTTTCCTCGCCTAAGAGTGAGAGTTCGCAAGGAATTAGTGGCCTTTGATGCCCCGGATGCAATAAAAGTGACTGAAAAAGGCATTGTAAATGGTGGAAAACACCTAAAACCAGCCGCTGTTGACCAATTAGTAGCCGAAAGAGGCGATGAAGTCGTCTTCTTTGACGGTAGAAACGCCTTTGAAGCTGCGATTGGCCGCTTCAAGAACGCTGTTGTCCCTGATGTTCAAACAACCCATGACTTCGTAGCTGAGATTCAGAGCGGTAAGTATGACGACATCAAGGACCGCCCAGTAGTCACTTACTGCACGGGTGGAGTACGCTGCGAGATTCTCAGCGCAATCATGATTGATAACGGCTTCAAAGAGGTCTATCAGATTGATGGTGGAATTGTCCGTTATGGCGAAAGCCAGGGAGATAAATCTCTCTGGGAGGGTTCGCTCTATGTATTCGATGATCGCCTGAACATCAACTTCACTCCTGATGCAAAGACCATTGGTAAATGCGAGAAGTGTGAAGCTCCAACCAGCAGATTCAGAAACTGCACATCTCTTGGTTGTCGCGATTTGATTCTGCTCTGTGATGGTTGTGCTGATGTTCCAGAGAACCTAGGTTGTTCACCGACACACACCCGCGGTAAACGCAGATCACAGGTTGGCTAATCACCTAAGTTATCGCTGGCCTAGGCAACTAACGTGCCAGGTCACCTTAAACTTGTCATAAAGCGAGTAAGGAAAAGTTTTGGGCTTTGTAGAGAACTTTGAACGTCGCCTTGAATCATTTGTCAACGGTGCTTTCTCTAAGGCATTCAAATCACAATTGCAGCCGGTTGAGATCAGTGCAGCTATCAAGGCCAAGATGGATGTTAGCGCTGCCGTAATTGGTAAGGACCGTATCCTTGCTCCTAACGAATTTAGAGTTGCACTTTCACAACCAGATCTTCTGCGGTTGAACTCTCTTGGTGACAACCTTGTTTCTGAAATCACAAAACAGGTATTTGCTCACGTCAAGAAGCAGCGCTATCAACTAACTGATGAACTAAAAGTCTCTTTGTCATCTTCATCAACTCTTGCTATTGGTCAAATTCAGGTTGCTGCTAGCGGCAGTAAGGCTGCCCAAGTTGCCAATGTCACTTGGGTTCCAGCACTAGACATCTCAGGCAAGCGTTATCTTCTTGCTAAAGAGAGGACCACTGTAGGTCGAGATGCTATTGCAGATATTCAAGTGAACGACTCTGGCCTTTCAAGAACACACTTTGCAATTAACTGGGATGGCGCTAACGCAACTGTCGAAGATCTAGGTTCTACTAATGGAACTACCGTTGCCGGTCACGATGTGAAATTACAAAACATTTCTGCTGACACAGTTATCAAAGCTGGTCGCACTGAATTTGTATTTAGAGTCGTTGCCAAGAATCAGGGTGATGCGTAATGAGTGAACTAGCGCTATTCATTGTTCGTGCAGGATTCTTAATTATTCTCTGGCTGTTTGTCTTGAGCATCATCTCAATCATCAGAGCTGATCTATTCAGTGAAAGAGTTCTCTCGAAGGTAGTTGAAAAGAATCTTCCTACATCTGTTTCATCACCAACTACTGGACTTACCAACGTTGGTAACTTTTCAACTGCGCCAGGTTCGGCAACTATTGTTTCTGCAATGAGTGAAACTCCTGCAACTCTTGTAGTTATTGATGGGCCGTTGCAAGGTATGGAACTGGTGCTCGATAGAAAAGAAATTCGGATAGGCCGAGCACCTAACAATGAATTTGTAATTGAAGACGACTACGCATCTTCTCAGCACGCAAGATTACAGAAAACGGATGATGGTTGGTTGTTACAAGATCTCAACTCAACTAATGGAACATATGTTGATGGAGCAAGAATCGGCGCTCCTGTTTCAATCAAGCAGGAAATGCAGATTCGTATCGGTAAAACAATCTTTGAGCTACGAGGTTAATCGTGGCCATCAAAATCATTAGTTCCTCCCAAAGCGATAAGGGTAAAGTCCGTTCCAGCAATCAGGACGGCGGATACTCAGGAACCAACCTCTATGTTGTTGCTGACGGTATGGGTGGGCATGCTGGTGGAGACATCGCTTCTGCTCTTGCTACCCAGCATGTAGCGAAGATCGATGATGTTTATCCAGACAGTGATCAAGCAATGAGTTCACTACTTGAAGCCATGCGTGAAGCGAACCGTAATCTCTCAGAAACTGTAAGTAAGTTCAACTACCTAGCGGGCATGGGTACCACCATGGATGCTGTTATCTTCACTGGTTCTATTGCAAACATTGCACACATCGGTGACTCCAGGGTCTATCTCATGCGTGACGGTAAGTTGACCCAAATTACAAAAGATCACACTTTTGTTCAGCAGCTCATTGATGCTGGAAGGATTACTGAGGAAGAAGCTCTCGTCCATCCTCGTAGAAATGTAATTCTTAGAGTTTTGGGTGACACCTCTGAAGAACCTGAGTTTGATATTCACCAAATAGAGGTTCAGCCAGGCGACAGACTGCTGCTTTGTTCCGATGGTTTATGTGGAGTGGTGCCTAACTACCTAATTGAAGAAAACATGAAGGTAGCCAACCTTGATGAGGCAATCGAGCTTCTAATCGATGAAGCAAAAGAATATGGTGCTCCAGATAACGTAACTGTTCAACTTCTCGAAGTGAGAGATGAAGCAGAAATCCCTGATTATCAACAGCCTGTTACTTGGTTAGGTTCAGCTGCCAATGAAGTTGTTATCAAACAGAACAGCGCTGGACGCATTCTCGAAGTGTTCAGCCCTAAGGCTTGGTTTGATGCATTCAGAGATATTGGTCGTAAAGAAACCTTCTATTCCATCAACGATCCTGCTTTGGAAAAAGCCATCGGTGAGTTTGATGGCAAGGTCCGCTCTTGGAAGAAGAGGGGAACTGCCCTATTCCTAGTCTTAGCTCTTATTTCTGGTGGGGCACTGTGGGGTGTCTACTCATACATTCAAACCCGCTACTACCTAGGTGTTGAAAATGGAAACGTAGCCATCTATCAAGGCATAAAGGAAAGCTTTGGTGGGATTGGTTTCTCGACTCTTTATAAGGAATCTCAAATCAGAATTGTTGACCTTCCTGATTTCCAACAGGAGCTAATCCTGAAAAGCATCTCCGCAGAGAGCCTCGCTGATGCTGAAGCCAAGTTAGAACAAATCCTTGAGAGTTCTAAAGATGGCTAAATCTGGCGTTCGCATCAAGGTAATGCCTAAAAAGCGCAACATCGAATTAATCATGTTGCTTTTTGCCTTTGGCTTGTTTGCTTTTGAGATTTCTCAGGTTCAACTTGCAACTATCCAAATACTTAGACCTGACGGTTGGTTCATCTGGTCTGTACCAGTTGCTGCTGCGATTGTTTTTCATACCGTCTTGCGCTTTAGAGCTAGCGATGCAGATCCGATTCTTTTGCCAATAGGTTTCATGTTGAACTCTCTAGGTATCGCGATGATCTATCGACTTGACCTCGCTAAGGCTATGGCTGACACAGATAGAACAGTTGGTGAAAGACAAGTTGTCTGGACTTTGATTGCGATATTGATTGCAGCTGCTGTGCTTTGGCTCGTGAAGTCACACTTGTCGTTCAGAAAGTACATTTACTCCGCGATGGCTCTAGGTGTATTGCTGTTGATACTTCCGCTAATTCCTTTTATTGGTGTTAACACAAGTGGTGCGTTTCTTTCTGTTCGCCTAGGTCCAATTAGTTTCCAACCTGGTGAATTAGCCAAGATAGCTTTTATTATTTTCTTCGCTGGATATCTAACATCAAGAAGAGAAGCACTAGCAGTTGTTGGTCGTAAAGTTCTGGGCATTCGAATTCCACCAGCAAGAGAGCTAGGTCCCATTGTTTTCATCTGGCTTGCAAGCTTGGGTGTTTTAGTTCTGCAGCGAGATCTTGGAACATCGCTTTTGTATTTCGGTTTGTTCTTAGTGCTTTTGTATGTAGCGACTGGTCGTGTGTTTTACGTTCTAGTAGGTCTTGTCATGTTTGTAGCTGGTGCGCTAATCGCGTCAAGACTTATGTCTTACGTAGGCAATCGAATTGCTGCTTGGTTAGATCCACTAAACGAAACTAACTATGAAGCAATTGGTGGTTCATATCAGTTGGTCCAATCCATGTTTGGTCTTGCTCACGGTGGCATATTTGGAACAGGTTTAGGTGGAGGGCTGCCAACCATCGTTCCTCTGGCTGAGAGCGACTTCATCATCTCTGCGATTGGTGAGGAGTTAGGTCTCGCAGGATTGTTTGCTTTGCTTTCGCTATACATGGTTCTAGTTGCGAGAGCTCTACGTATTGCAAATACTCATGCTGATGATTTCAGTAAGTTACTTGCAGTTGGCTTAGGTTTCGTTATTGCTCTGCAGTGCTTCATTGTTATTGGTGGAGTGTTGCGAGTGGTTCCGCTAACTGGACTAACAACACCGTTGTTGGCTGCTGGTGGTTCGTCACTAGTTGCGAACTGGATAATCATCGCGTTACTACTAAGGCTTTCTGACACTTTGCCAAAGCCTGGGACGGTGAGCGAATGACCCCTGAGATCAAGAGAGTTGCTAACTTCATCCTGCTGATGTTCCTGTCACTATTCGTTGCAGCGAGCGCTATGCAGGTTGTCAATGCTGACTCGCTTAGCAATGATCCTCGTAATCAGCGAGCTGTCTATGAAGGCTATAAAACTCAGCGTGGAGCGATATTAGTTAACAACAAACCAATTGCTGAATCAATTAAGACATCGGATGCTTACAGATACCTCCGTCAATACAGCGGTGAGCAATACAGCGCCATCACCGGTTTCTACTCTTTGTTCCAAGGTAGAACCGGATTAGAGAATGTTCTTGATAGTTCACTGCGTGGAGATAACTCAGCTGCTTTCTTTGAACAACTGAATGCTTTGCTATCGGGTAACCCGGTTTCTGGTGCATCGGTTGAACTAACCATTGATGAGGATGTTCAGCTTGCTGCATGGAATGCAATGGGCAACATGAAGGGTGCTGTTGTTGCAATCGAACCAGCAACGGGAAGAATTCTTGCTCTAGTTTCTAAATCTGGTTTTGATGCCAATCTGCTTTCAACACACAACACCGCTGATGCTTCTGCTAACTATAAGAAGTTACTAACCAACAAGAATGCTCCTCTAATCAATAGAGCTATTGGCGGAGATCTATATGCTCCTGGTTCAGTATTTAAACTGATTGTTGCTGCAGCAGCATTCGAATCTGGTGAATACACTCCACAGAGCAAACTACCTAACCCAAAGACTTACATTCTGCCTGGCACAACGACAGCAATCACTAACTCAGGTGAGGGTCGTTGTGGTGGCGCTACTACTGTTTCTATTGCAACCGCGCTAAAGCTTTCCTGCAACATTCCATTTGCTCAACTCGGTATCTCGCTTGGTCAAGAGGCTATTGCCAAGCAAGCTAAAGCATTTGGCTTTGGCGAAGAGTTATCTATTCCACTAAAGGCAACACCAAGTATTTATCCAGAGAACCTAGATGATGCTCAGACTGCTCTTACTTCTTTCGGTCAGTTCGATGTTCGAGTAACACCGTTACAGATGGCTATGGTTTCAGCTGCTATTGCTAACGCTGGTATTGAGATGAAGCCATATCTTGTTGATCAGATCTTTACTTCTAACCTAACTCTCCTAGAAGAGGGTAAGCCAACAGAGCTACGTCGTTCAATTACCACTAGCTCAGCAGAACGATTAAAGACCATGATGATTGCATCTGTGTCATCAGGTGTTGGCTCGAACGCAAGAATCCCTGGTGTGAAAGTAGCCGGCAAGACTGGGACCGCGGAAAACGGTGTGAATGATCCATACACGCTTTGGTTCACAGGCTTTGCTCCTGCTGATAACCCACAGGTAGCGGTTGCTGTTGTTATTGAGGATGGGGGTGGCAAGGGGCAATCAGGCAGAGGTAACACACTGGCTGCTCCTGTTGCTAAGAAAGTGATGGAGGCGGTGTTGAACAAATGATGCCTGAAGAGGGAAAGCTTTACGGTGGTAGATACCGTCTAATCAAGCGCGTTGCAACCGGCGGTATGGGTGAAGTCTGGCAAGCACAGGATGAAACCATTCTTCGTTTAGTTGCTATCAAGATTCTGAAGCAGCAATACATGGGTGATCCTGATTTCGTTGATCGCTTTAGAACTGAAGCTAAGCATGCTGCGATGATTAATCATGACGGAATTGCTAACGTCTATGACTACGGTGAAGATGAAGGTAGCGCATTCCTAGTAATGGAATTAGTGCCAGGTGAAGCACTCTCATCTATTTTGGAAAGAGAAAAAACTCTTCCAGCAAAGCAAGTAATTTCTATAATCGCTCAAACGGCCTTAGCGCTTGATGCAGCTCACCGTGAAGGCTTAGTTCACAGAGATGTGAAGCCAGGTAACCTGCTGATTACTCCTGATGGTCATGTGAAGATAACTGACTTTGGTATTGCCAGAGTTGCTAACCAAGTTTCTCTTACACAAACCGGTCAGGTGATGGGAACCGTTCAGTATCTTGCGCCTGAACAAGCAACAGGTAAAGCAGCAACAGCTGCAGGAGACATTTACTCACTAGGAATTGTTGCCTATGAAGCACTAGCCGGTCGTCGACCTTTCAAAGGCGATACGCAGATGGCTATCGCTATGGCACAGATCAACGATGTTCCACCCCCACTACCCGAAGGCATTGATCCAAAACTAGTTCGCTTAGTGATGGACTGTCTTGCCAAGAAACCTGATCAAAGACCAAGGTCTGCCCTTGAGTTAGCTGCACGAGCAGAAGCATTGTTAGCTGACAGTCCAGCTCACGTTGCTATCAATACCGTCATTCCAACTGGTGTTGAACCAGTTAGTGATGAAACCACTGTTATCAATACCGATACGAAACCTACGGTTACCGTTCCTGCGATCTGGCCCTGGGTTGCTCTTATCCTGATACTGCTGGCAACCATTGGAGTTATTGTTTGGGCGGGACTGGTATCTCCTAAGAATGAGGTTGAGCCAACACCTACGCCAACACCTACCGAGACTCAAACGCCTACTCCTACGCCAACACCAACTGAAACAGTTGACTCCGTTGTTGTATTACTCAGTGAGTATCAGGGCTTGGATGTTTCTTTGGTTGTTCCAAGACTTAGTGATCTAGGACTAATTGTTGAACCGATAGCTGGAACTGAGGTTCCAGCTGATGATCCTCGTATCTCACAGGTTTATGAAGTTTCCCCTTTGGGGACATTAGAGGTTGGTAGCACCGTAAAGGTCTATTACTACCAGCAACAGCCAGACCCGAACACGGTAACCAACTAGCAGGTAAGTCTAAGTTTCTATATGAGAAGCAAAGATAAACTTAATGAGTTGTCAAAGACAGATTGGAGCGATGAATGAGCGAGTCTAAACGCATCATCGCTGGCCGATACGAGCTAGGTGAACTAATCGGTCGCGGGGGCATGGCTGAGGTTCACTCAGGTATTGACACAAGACTTGGCAGAACAGTTGCCATCAAGCTTCTCAAAGCAGATCTTGCTGCTGACTCTAGTTTTGAAATCCGTTTCCGCCAGGAGGCTCAAGCATCTGCTCGTATGGCTCACCCAACCATCGTTAGGGTTTATGACGCTGGCGATGAAGTAACTCTTGACGAGTACGGGGTCGAGCGTCACCTGCCATATATCATCATGGAACTTGTTACCGGTGAGGTGCTCAGAGATATTCTTCGTCAAAGAAAACTAACTCAGCAAGAAGCTATCTTCTATGCAACTGGGATCCTTACTGCTCTTGAGTTCTCTCATGCAGCTGGAGTTATTCATAGAGACATAAAACCAGCCAACGTAATGATTACTCACTCAAACGCAGTCAAGGTTATGGACTTTGGTATTGCACGAGCAGTGAGTGATTCATCAGCAACACTTGCTCACACGAACGGCATTGTTGGAACTGCTCAATACTTCTCACCAGAGCAAGCCAAGGGTGAGACTGTTGATTTCAGAACAGATCTTTACTCAACCGGTGTCCTGCTTTATGAAATGCTTACTGGCAAACCTCCGTTTACTGGAGAGACAGCTGTTTCAGTGGCTTACCAACACGTAAGTGAAACAGCTCCTGTTCCATCAAGTATTAACCCGAGTATCTCTTCTGCTATTGACTCTGTTGTGATGAAAGCTTTGGCTAAGGAAAGAAGCCTACGTTTCCAGTCAGCAAGTGAATTTAGATCAGCTCTAACTGCTGCTGTTGGTGGCAAGTCTGTTTCATTCTTTGAAGATGGTGCTCAGCCACCAACAGCTCCACTACAACCAATATCTGATGATGTGGCAGAAACTGTTGCAATTCCAGAGAGTGATCCATTTGCTGAACTTCTTAACTCATCTAATGATGAGGACACTAACCCTGTCACAACTGTTGCTGAGGTATCCGAGGATGCTCCAACAGAAGTAATGGAAGATGGATTCTCTCTTCTAGGTTTTGAAAACACTTCAAAGGCGGAAGGTGAAGAAGAGACTGTTGTAATCACCAAGCCGCGTGCTGAGAAGCCAGCTGCTGGTTTGATATGGGGCTTTGGTAGTGGTGTTGGTGTCTTCGTTCTTGGTTTAGTTGTCTGGCTTATCGCCGGCGGAGCATCATTGATTTCATTCAATGGCAACATCGGAACCAATATCGTGGTTTCTAACGTTGTTGGTAAAACTTATGAAGAAGCAGTTGCGACCCTAACCGGGCAAGACCTGCTTGTATCAAGACAACTTCAGGTCAGTAGCACTATTCCTGCAGGCACTGTTATCTCAACAGATCCTCCAGCTGGTCAAGAGGTTGGCCCGAAGACCACAATCATTGTTCTTGTTTCATCAGGACAAGAGTTAGCCCTTATGCCTAATCTTGTTGGTATGACTGAGCAGGATGCAATCCTGGCAATCACTAATGCCAAGTTGGTGCTTGGCGCTATCACACAAAGTGATTCACCAAGTGTTGCGAAGAATATGGTTATGTCCAGTGATCCTGCTGCAAACAAACAGATTACAGCCGGGACTGTTGTAAACATTGTTATCTCAACTGGAAGTGTTCTGGTTCCTAACATTGTGAACCTAGAGATCAGTGATGCAAGAGCTCAACTCACTGCTCCACAGGTTGGTTATGTTGTTGAAACGCAGGTTGACCCTACTTGTACAGGTACCGCAGGAACTGCAGTTATTGCTCAGTCAATCGCACCTGGTATACAACCTCAAATGCAGACAATCGTGCTGACTCTTGAGTGTTTAGCTAACTAAAGATTTACTAAAGGACTCAGTGTCTTAGCTTTTTCAGCTGCACCTTTTAGTCCAAGAGATTCCAGCCAGTTACCAAGCATTTGATATCCGCCTTGAGTTAGAACTGATTCTGGATGGAACTGAACGCCATAAATCGGAAGAGTCTTGTGTTGTAATCCCATGATCACTCCACCTGCAGTTTTACTAGTTACAACTAGATCGTCAGGAACTGTGTTATCGACTACCGCTAGTGAGTGATATCTGGTTGCGGTAAAAGGTTCAGGGACATCTTTGTATACCAAGCTGTCATCGTGAAAGACTTGGCTGGTCTTACCGTGCATAAGTTCCTCAGCGCTAGTGACAGTTGCCCCCATGGCTTCGGCTATAGCTTGGTGACCTAGGCAAACGCCGAATATTGGCTGCCCTGTCTTTAGCGCCTGCTTGACTGTTGGAACGCTGAGTCCTGCATCAGCAGGAGTTCCAGGTCCTGGGGAAATCAAAACTGCATCGTATTTAGCCAATAGTTCAGGCAATTCAGCCTCAGAAACTATGTCGTTTCTAAGGACCTCAGTGCTAGCGCCTAGCTGCTGAAGATACCCGTTGAGGGTATAAACAAAGGAATCATAGTTATCTAGAACCAATATCTTGACCATAAGGATTCAAGACTAACTTGCTTGGGCCCCTCTCGTAATAGAATTGAGCAATGTCTGAAAACGAAAAGAAAACACCTAAGTTGCGTAAGCGTCCAGCCAAGCCTGCTACCCCTGAGTCAGTAAAGGTGGCCAAGAACAACGAGGGTAACCCTGCTTGGTTCTTGCCTGTGACAATCACTTTTCTAATTGTCGGCCTAGTTTGGATCATGGTCTACTACATCAGCCAGACCCTATACCCACTAGGTTCAGGAACTCCTATCAACCTAGGTGCAGGAAACATCATCGTAGGTTTTGGTCTGATGATGGTTGGTTTCGGTTTACTAACCCGCTGGAAGTAATTAGTTATACAAACTGTTTATTGGTGCGTTACCAATAATCCATGCTGCAAATAGTGCAATTGCTATTCCAATAAGAGACAAAGTTTGAATATTTTGTTTAACGCGATCTCTTGTTGAAACAAGAACATAGCCAACTGCAGCACCAACTATAAGTCCACCGACATGTGCTTCCCAAGCTATGCCTGGCAAAAATCCAACAAATAAGTTAATGCCGATAATGATATACATCTGGCCTGCGTTCAGTTTCATCTTCACTAAGAAAACTAGGTAAGCACCCATCAAACCAAAGATAGCTCCGCTAGCTCCAACCACGGCGCCAAATGAAGTGGAGAGCATTAGGAAACCTAATCCCCCTCCAAATATGGACATGAAATAGAGAGCTAAGAATCTGATCTTGCCAATCATTGGCTCAAGTAATGTTCCGAGCACAAACAGGGAATACATGTTGAAAAGAATGTGTGTGATCTGAGTTTCTGAATGAGTGAAGCCCGATGTGAAGACGCGAAGCAAGCTGCCTTCATCTGTAATGCTTCCAACGTTTGCGTATCTAAGTGTGTTGGTCAAACCTGGAATTAAAAGTTGTGCCGCATAAACTAAAACATTTATCCCAATCAGACTCATCGTGACGGGTGCTGCACTAAATAAAGTCTTTTGGAAACTAGCCTTTTGAATCTTTACTCGATCTTTGGAATCCTCTGGGCAAAGAAAACCTATTGCCCCTGGACTTGAACAGTCAACGCAGATAAATCTTTCACAGCGTTGACAAGACACCCCAGTCTCTCGATCGGGGTGTCTGTAACAGCTAGTGTCTAGCTCTGACACAAGACCTATAGTTTTTCGATTGAAATGCTGTTGATGACAACATCTTCAACAGGTCTGTCTTGAGGACCAGTCTTCACAGCCGCAATCTTGTCGACAACACCCTTAGACTCTTCGTCGGCAACTTCACCGAAGACGGTGTGCTTGCCATAAAGCCAGCCGGTGTCTGCAACAGTGATGAAGAACTGAGATCCGTTGGTACCAGGACCAGCGTTAGCCATAGCTAGCTTGTATGGGTCATTAAAGTTCTGCTCGCTGATCTCATCATTGAAGTTGTAGCCTGGGCCACCCATTCCGGTACCGGTTGGGTCTCCACCCTGGATCATGAAACCTGGGATGATGCGGTGGAAGATAACACCGTTGTATAGAGGAGTATCGGTGTTCTTTACTCCTGTACGTGGGTGAGTCCACTCCTTGGTGCCGTCTGATAGGCCAACAAAGTTAGCTACGGTTACTGGAGCGTCTAGGCCGAAAAGGTTGACCTTAATGTCTCCGTGGTTGGTATGTATGGTCGCTACGTGCGTGTTATTAGTCATGTTCCTATTCTCGCATGCCTCTAAATAGGCGCAAAAACCCCGATATCAACTGGAATGTCGGTGGGTAACCTTAGAATGTTTAGGATGTTTCCAATCGGGGATATTGATACCTCTAAACTACGGGGCGGCATGAACACTGAGATTTTCCTATCACGCGGGGAAACCGTTACATCTTTCGAATTCCCTGCGTTAGCACCTATTAGGGTTTACTGGCCAGAGCCAAAACGAATGAAAATCGTGGTTCCAGCTGGGCTGGACTACAACTCCTTCAAGGAGAATTTCCAAAACATTCTGCACCCAGACCTGATTTCACACCTAGACACGGCATGGCCCGAAGACCAGGAGTCCTCAATTGGCAAGCCTCTGCCCCTAAAGGCTTGGGATGATATTGAAATTGAGCTGATTCCTGAAAAAGAGCCTAAGGTTCAGGCCGAAGTGGCCATTGATCGGCCTAGAATTACCATCCAAATGGGGCAACGTGTTGACGAATTTAGTGAAAAGTGTCAAAGACACCTCAAGCCGGAGTTATTCGAGCATGTCATACGTCTGTGGTCAGACCCGGACTACTGCCGAACTGTGCTACCCGTAGGTAGAAACTTACTTATCCGCGGTTGCGCTTAGGCTTAGCTGGCCAACCCAAGGCACCCACTGCCTTAAGTAGCTCTTCTGGAGAAACCTTTAGTTCTTGACACAGTCTTCCGACTGTACCTGAAGGGATCTCACGCTCAAGGTGAAAATATCTGCTCAAGCTTGATTTCTGCATGCCTGTTGCGATCGCGAACTGATTTAGAGACCTGTATCCTCTAGCCTCGTACTTAGAGACAAACCATTTCCAAGCGGATTCTATGTTCTCTGCTGACTGCTTTTGTACCATTTAGTGTTAGTTACCTGCTCCTTGAAGCCCCATGCACTTGCACCCACTACACACTTTATACACATAATCGGGAACATGCAGAAACTATGCGCAAATTTTCAGACTATATTTGAAAAACTTTTCCATAGCCCTCAAATTCATAGAATCTGATGTAATCAACCAGTAGTTTGTTGGAATCGGGCAGATCAGGGCTAAGCGGGCCGCCTAGGTTTCCACCCACAGCAAGATTCAACAGGATGTAGAACGGGTGGTCATAGACCCATTGGTTTGGGCTAACGCTTTCTGGGGTAGCCGAGAAGTACTCCTTGTCATCAACAAACCAAGATATTGACCCTGGTTTCCAGTTGATTGAGAATTCATGCCATTGACCAGCAAGGCTCTCGTCAAAAATCAGCTTGCCGCCGCAGCCATTATCCCCAAAGTAACCTGGCCCATGAAGAGTTCCTAAGGCTTCGAGTGGAGCCTTGCCCACCCATTCCATAATGTCTATCTCACCAGCTAGCGGCCAGCCTTCTGTGTCCATAGTGTCACCAAGCATCCAGAATGCAGGCCATAGGCCAACACCGGCTGGAACCATAGCTCGAATAACTACACGTCCGTACTGGAAATGAAGCTTGTTCTTGGTAACAAGGCGAGCACTAGTCCACTGAACAGGTCCGTAATAGGCATCTCCAGCGGAGTTATCTTTGATCCTGCGAGCCTCTAATTCCAGATGCCCTTCTGAATTCACAAAGGCATTTTCACTTGTGTAAACCTGAAGTTCATTGTTACCCCAACCAGGTATGCCGTGTGATGTTCCGTCACCTAGATCTCTTCCCCATATTTCTGGGTTGGGAGCTGACCCTTCAGCCTGCGTGAACTCTTCGGACCAAAGTAGTTTGTCTTCTGGCATGTTTTCTTTCCGTGTATAAATGGTGTGATTCACAGTTTAACGCAACCCTATTGTTACGCGATTACCCCTAGGCTTTAAGAAAGGCTTTGTATTTGCGATGTCAGAAACTAGGTATCGGAGACACTAACTGAATACAAGAAATTAAGGAAAAACATGCAGTTCTCAAAGATTTCCGTAGCGGCTCTATTCATTGCTGGATTTGTAACCCTACCGACGACCCTTGTTTTTGCAGACACCCGCGAGCAAGATGATCAGATGGTTATTCAATGCCTAAACGAATACACCGAAAAAGACGGATACAAATGTATAGAGACAAATCCGGAAGAGGAGCTCTTCATTTACCCGCCTGTTGAGGACGTTACCTCGGATTTAGAAACAGCTGATGGTGGCGAGTTGGTTCATTCATGTTGGAAGACAGACGAGGGGGCAGACGTATGCGCAAGAAGTGGGCTCGCTCCTGAACCTCGTAATCCCCAGGTTATCAAGAGTCCCTTTGAGGAATGCTTTGTAAGTTCTGAAACGGAAGATGGTGGATGGATGGCTTGTCCAGAGTCTTCACCACTGGATGGTGCTGCTGAAAAGCCTGGTGGTGCTCGTTTCTACAAAGATGGTCCTGAGGACAAATCACTAAGGATGCTGAGTGGTGTCAGAGAATCAGCTAGAAAACCTGATCAGACTGCTTCAAACACACTTGCAGCTTTTGGTGTCCTAGTAGCCGCTCTTGGTGCTCTTGGAATCGGAATTAGCAGGCAAAAAGAAGCCAACTAGTTCCAATAAGTATTCAGTGGGCTTGGCTAATTTAGCCGGCCCACTGCTTTTTGGCTTGTAGGCCTGATTCTTGGCGTTTCCAACTGAAAAATACAAAGGGCTAGTCGTGTCATAAATGCGAAATAATGGACATTAACTAGATACATAGAAGTTACAAGGAGATAAAAAATGAAGATTTCAAAGATCGCGGTTGCGGCCCTGTTCGCTGCTGGAATGCTAGCAAGCTCAGCCACTGCTGTTATGGCGGACGAGAAGCCTGAAGTGGCTGCTTGTGCTGAAGGCTTTTACAGCCTAGAGAGCTCCGATGGCTCATACAGCTGTGAAGAAATCGTGGCTGTAGATGAAAATGTTGACCCAAACGACGTTAAGCCAGTTGATTCATGCTGGACAACCGAGGATGGCACTGATGTCTGTGCACGAGGCGCAATGGTTCCGATGACTGCAACTCTTGATGACACTCCAGTAGAGGCAGACTGTTCAGTCACCACAGACGACCAGGGTGTTTCTTCAGAAGTTTGTTTGAAGGCTGTTCCTTATGGCACAACCCCAGATGACGATGACAGCGTTGCCTATCTAGAAGACGGGCCTGTCGATGACACCTTGATGTTCCAGAGCGGTGAGGCAAAGACACTAGCAACACCTGCTGATCCAACTGTTTCAAACGCTGTTGCTATCTTTGGTGTTCTAGTTGGAGCTCTATGGGCTCTAGTGATCGTCATGAACAGACGTAAAGAAGCTAAGTAATTAGTAACTAGAGGAAGCGGGTCCAGCTTTAGAGTTGGACCCGTTTTCTTTTGTGTTGCAAAGATGTTTAGTTGCTAAAAATCGGTCTGAATTTTCCTAACCCAGCTAGATAGCAATTAGATCTTTTCTCTGCCCATCAAACCAACTAGGTTACCTTCGGAGTCTTTGATGAAGGCTAACCATTCATTGCCTGGCGTATCAAATATTCCTTGAGGGTCAGGGAATACTATGTGTGGTTCTATTTCTATAGTCACTCCCCTTTCTCTTAGTTCATGTACGCTTGCGACAACATTTTCTATCTCTAGGTAGATCATCGATTTAGCGCCGGTAGGTTCCAGTAGAAGCCTTGTTCCGCCTAAGTCATAGAACAGCATTCCAGGGTTAGGGAATACAACGATTGGTTCTTTCTTCAGTAGCTTCGAATAGAACTCTTCCGCACGCTCTAAGTCACTGCAGGCAAGGGAAATCTGTCTAATCTTCATAAACACAAGATACACGAGCATTAGGGAAGTAGATTTGTTGAGTGCCCAAAAGTTCATCGCTGAGATCATTCAAACATCGGAACTTTCGCATACTGTATCCAGCTAACGCCATGTCCAACATCGGCACCTGGACTCAAAGAGTTGCTCAGGACTGGTTAGTTCTAGAGCTAACTAACAACGATGCTGCGATGCTTGGGCTTGTAACAGCCATCCAGTTCTTACCAGCGATGCTTCTAAGCCTCTACGGTGGTCTTCTTGCAGACCGATTCAGCAAGAGAAAACTTCTTATTCTTACCAACACCGGTGCAGGATTAACATCAGTTGTTCTGGGGTTATTGGTTGTTGGTGGGATGGTTCAACTCTGGCATGTGTTTGTATTGGCTTTAGCCCTAGGTGTCTTCACTGCTATTGACTCTCCTATTCGAGTTAGCTTCACAAGCGAACTCGTAGGTAAAGATGATCTTGCTAATGCAGTTAGCTTGAACTCAGCTAACTTCAACGTGGGAAGACTACTAGGTCCAGCTCTAAGTGGCTACCTGATCTTCTTCTATGGAACAGGCCCATCTTTCCTAATCAACACAGTTACTTATGTATTCATGGTGGTAACTCTTCTAGTCATTAGAGATAAAGACCTACACATCACAGTGAAGCCTGCCAAGGACAATAAGTTAGCCGAAGCATTTGCCTATGTAAGATCCAGGCCAGACCTCATGCTAGTTATGATGACTGTCTTCTTCACCACGACCTTTGGTCTCAACTTCCAGATATTTATCGCGTTAATGGCAACCAAAGAATTCAACATGGGTCCTGATCAGTTCGGTGCATTAGGAAGCATCCTGGCTATTGGGTCTTTGTCAGGAGCATTGCTAGCAGCTCGACTGGAGAAGCAAAGAACAACTCAAAACATTCTTCGTGGAGCTGGCTTGTTTGGTATGTTGCTAATGCTTTCGGCCTATTTGCCTAGCCCAGTATTGTTTGCAATCATGTTGCCGGTCATGGGTGCTACAGCACTTCTTACTCTTATCTCTGCGAACACATATGTTCAAGGCAACACAAGTAACGCTCTTCGTGGAAGAGTGATGGGTATTTACTTAATGATCTTCATGGGTGGAACACCTATTGGTTCTCCACTGATTGGTTTTGTTGCTTCTGCAGTCGGGATACGTCTAACGATTGTTTTGTGTGGACTGGTTCTGCTCATAGCAGCACTAATTATTAGAAGAAGATTTAAAGATCTAAAGCCCGTAACTGTTTAGTTACTCGTTCAATCTTTCAAGTTCTTTATCGACAGCATCCTTTAGAGCCTGCATGTCTTCATCTGACACAGGTCCATACTCAAGTTGTCTTGTGTTCTTCACATCTTCCGGAGTTGCCTTAACTATTAAGCCATCTTTCACTTCAAAGATTGTGTCAGCAAGTCTTTGCCCATCTTCAAAGTATGAGCTCTGAGTCCAAACAAAAGTTCCATCAGCGTTCTTCTTTACGTAGTGCTCGTAGTCACCAGTGTTAGTTTGATTAGCTTCTTCCATCATTGAAATAAGGTAGCCAGGGCCACAAGCGGTCGTCTCTAATTCATACAGAACCTGAGCTTCACCCTTGTCATCGATGTAGATGGCACTGTAATCCATGTACGCGTCATCTTTAGAGATAGCAATAATTCTGGAAGGGGCATTATTTATGAATCTCTCCACAAGACCCTCGTTCTGGCCCTTTGCACAAGAGTCTTCCGCGATCTTGAAAAACTCTGCTTCGATTTCAGCCTGAGTCTGAGTGACGGTAGGAGTTGGGGTTGGGGTTGCTGTAGGTTCTGGAGTGCTAGCTGCACAGCCTGCCAGAACAAATATTGATGCGCTTATCGCAAGTACTTTGAATATGTTTGATGTTCTCATTTGGATCCCCGTCTCTTGTATTAAGAATAGCTACTACTTTTTGGTTTTTGAGCCTTTTATAAATACCAGCACAAGACAAATTCCAAGCAGCGCTAGAGAAATTATGCCTAGCATTTGAGTGATTTGGAAAGCAAAGATTGTTAGAACAGCTTGGACACCCACAGAGATGTAGCCAACTACCTTAGGTAGTTTTCCGACATTGACAAGGATAGACAACACTAGGGAGGCAACCGCCAACAAAAGCATTGCCAAGAGCAAAAAGCCTACGAACATGGCTAACGATTCCATGTTTGTAGTCTAATCTCCCTACTCTTTGATGTTTAGTCTTGATCCGATTGATTTAGAAGAGCAATCTGGGCTTCCGTCAGAGGACCATAGGAAATCTGCGTAGCGTATGTTTCATCCCTTGCATAGCCTGTTATAAGTCCGTCAGTAACTTCATAGGTCATCTCATTTAGGTTTGCACCGCCCTGATGCTGTGCCCAGATGTAGGTTTTTTCATCAACCTTGGTGAGTTTGTGTTCCAGGTAAACGTCGTCGGGCTCTCTAGATCTAGCAGACGCCTCCAGATCGCAAGGATCAAAAAGTGAAGGCCAATACATGTTGAAGAGAACTTCGGTTTCTCCAAAGACGGTTTTTCCATCAACAATGCTGACCTGATCGAAAGGCCAAAATGGCCAAAGGCCTTCAACGTCTGCTCGGAATATGGATTCGCCCTCAGAAGTTTTTGCGACAAAGCCATCAGTCTGTGCTTTTTGACAACTCGCTAGGGCGATAGTTAGAAACTCCAGTTCAGTCTCATTCTTTGCCAGAACAATATCTTTGGTGTAGTCAAGACGGGGTGTGTAAGTAGGTGTTTCTGTGTCTGTGTTAGCCGGCTTCTCAGATTCAGTAGCCGTTGGTGAAGGCGACATTTCTATTTCAGCTTGATTATCCGAAGTGGCACAACCACTAAGTAGCCCCACGATAATTAGTGTTGCGATCGCTGTAATGCTCGGATTCCTGTGCATTTTGTTTCCCCTTTCAGCAACACTAATCTAGCGTTAATAAAAGAAAGCCCGGTCAGAAATGACCGGGCTTTCCACTTGCGTGGAGACTAGGGGGGTCGAACCCCTGACCCCCTGCTTGCAAAGCAGGTGCTCTACCAACTGAGCTAAGTCCCCATTCGGAAGGCCACTCTGGTGAGAGAGTACTTCCTGGTGGGCCTAGGAGGACTTGAACCTCCGACCTCTTCATTATCAGTGAAGCGCTCTAACCACCTGAGCTATAGGCCCATAGAACGAACTTAACCTTATCTGATTTGAGGATTTGTCTCAAACTGAGATTTAGTTATTTGTGAAACCTACTGATACTCCCCCTGTAATACGGGCAACTATGTTGAAAATAGCTGCCCACACGCCAGCCAGAATGGTTCCCACAACAATGGTGAAAAGGGCCATGCTGAGGGCTGTGGCAAGCACTGCAGGGAAAGCCACGTCTAATCCGACGAAGTCTTTCAGCAAGGCTGTAGCGCCTAGGGCGTTGAGGATGAAGTACACCACAGTAACGGCAATAACTAGACCGATTCCGACTGCGATGTTGATTACAAAGCCAACCCGGACTGCTGACCAGAAGCTGATCTTGACTAGTTTGAGGTTGACAGGTTTGACGCTAGATTCACTTCGTCTTACAGTGCGTGAAAAGATGCTCATTCTTGCTCTCCGCTTCCTTCTGAGACAACCTCGACACTAGTGGTTTCTGTGTCAACGCTGTCTAGATTTCTTTCGCTGTTCTTTGCTAATCCTAGGACTGAATCGTCATCATCGAAACGGGCAAAAACAACTCCCATTGTGTCTCGTCCGCGAGCCGGTACCTCACTCACGGCAGATCTGACCACTTTACCGCTTGATAGGACGATTAGTACTTCGTCATCTTCTTCAACAATTAGTGCACCAACAATGTCGCCACGGCGATCTTCTAGCTTGGCCACCTTGATTCCGATACCACCACGATTTTGTAGACGGTACTGATCCACTGATGTTCTCTTCGCGAAACCACCTTCAGTAACCACGAATACGAATCCACGGTCAGTGATTACATCCGCTGATAGTAGATGATCTCCGTCACGGAAGTTCATGCCGATGTTTCCGCTGGTATCTCTACCCATAGGTCTAAGTGATTCATCACTTGCAGAGAATCTAATTGACATGCCCTTGCTTGAAACTAGAAGTAGATCATCACTCTGGTTCACGAGCATCGCTGAAACAACTTCATCGTCTTCACGAAGTTTGATAGCGATTAAACCACCTGAGCGAGCGGTGTCATAAGCCTCAAGAGACGTCTTCTTAACAAGACCTGACTTAGTTGCGATAACCAAGAACTCTGCTTGCTGGTAGTCCCGGATGTCTAACACCTGGGCAATCTTCTCATCAGGCTGAAGAGCTAGAAGGTTGGCAGCGTGCTGACCCTTTGCATCTCTTCCTGCTTCTTGAACTTCGTAAGCCTTGGTTCTATACACGCGTCCCTTGTTTGTGAAGAACAGTAGATAGTGATGAGTTGTTGTTACAAAGAAGTGTTCAACAACGTCATCTGCTCTAAGGCTTGCACCCTTCACACCCTTACCGCCACGATGCTGTGAACGATAGTTATCGCTCTTAGTGCGCTTGATGTATCCACCGCGAGTAATGGTGATAACCATTTCTTCTTCAGGGATTAGATCAAGATCGGTAACACCGTCTTCGCCTGGCAGGATCTGAGTTCTTCTGTCATCGCCGTGACGCTTAACAACTTCTTCAAGTTCTTCGCTAACGATGGTTCTTTGTCTTTGTGGGTCAGCGATGATTGCCTTGTATTCAACAATCAAAGCTTCTAGCTCTGCTGCTTCGTCAACAATCTTCTGTCTTTCAAGAGCTGCTAGTTGACGCAACTGCATGTTCAAGATTGCTCTTGCTTGCAGTTCATCAATTGCGAGAAGCTTCATCAAACCATCACGAGCATCATCTGCTGTTGCGCTTGCTCTAATGAGTTTGATTACTTCATCGAGTGCATCGAGAGCTTTTAGGTAACCGCGAAGAATGTGTGCACGTTCTTCCGCCTTCCTTAGACGGTAAGTGGTTCTTCTAACGATGACTTCGATTTGGTGAGCGATCCAGTATGTGATGAATCCATCTAGGCTCAAAGTTCTTGGAACGCCGTCAACAAGAGCCAACATGTTTGCACTGAAGTTTTCTTGCAGAGGAGTGAACTTGTACAGGTTGTTTAGAACAACCTGAGCAACTGCATCCTTCTTCAAAACGATTACAAGTCTCTGACCTGTTCGACCTGAAGTCTCATCACGAATATCTGCAATACCGGTTAGTCGCTGCTCCTTAACTAGCTCAGCGATTTTTAGTGCAAGGTTATCTGGGTTAACTTGGTATGGAAGTTCTGTCACTACTAAACAAGTTCTACCTTGAATTTCTTCAACGTTAACAATTGCTCGCATTGTGATTGAACCGCGACCAGTTCTATATGCATCCTTAATTCCTTGAGAGCCAAGAATGGTCGCAGCAGTTGGGAAGTCTGGTCCCTTGATGCGTTGCATCAAAGCCGCAAGAAGTTCCTCTTGCGTTGCATTCGGGTTTGCTAGGGCCCACTGAGCACCCTCCGCGACTTCACGAAGGTTGTGAGGTGGGATGTTAGTTGCCATAGCAACAGCGATACCAATAGATCCGTTGATAAGCAGGTTTGGAATACGGCTAGGAAGGACTGTTGGCTCTTGAGTTCTACCGTCGTAGTTGTCCTGGAAGTCAACTGTCTCTTCGTCAATGTCTCTAACCATTTCAAGGGCTAGAGGGGCCATACGACACTCGGTGTATCGAGGTGCAGCTGCACCGTCGTTACCCGGGGAACCGAAGTTACCTTGCCCATTTACCAATGGGTAGCGTAGGTTCCATTCCTGCACTAGACGAACCAAGGTGTCATAGATAGCACCATCACCGTGAGGGTGGTACTGACCCATGACATCTCCAACAACACGAGAGCACTTTGAGAATTGCTTGTCTGGGCGATAGCCACCGTCATACATCGCATAAATAACTCTGCGGTGAACAGGCTTTAGTCCATCTCTAACATCAGGTAGAGCACGGCCAACAATAACGCTCATTGCATAGTCAAGGTATGACCTTTGCATTTCTACGTTTAGATCGATTTGCTCGACTCTGTCGACAATTGGTTCGTTGTTTTCTGTCATAATTTTTTCTCGCTCTAGATATCTAGGAAGCGAACATCCTTTGCATTTTGTTGGATGAATGTTCTGCGTAGCTCAACATCATCTCCCATAAGTGTTGAGAATATTTCATCTGCTCTTACTGCATCGTCAAGAGTCACCTGAAGAAGTGTGCGGCGAGCTGGGTCCATTGTTGTCGCCCAAAGCTCGTCGTAGTCCATCTCACCTAGACCCTTGTAGCGCTGAATTGAGTTTTCCTTTGGAATGCGTTTTCCTGCAGCTTGACCTGATGCCAACTTCTCATCGCGCTCTGCATCGGTGTACACGTATTCGTGTTCAGCATTAGTCCACTTGATTCTGTATAGCGGTGGCTGAGCTAAATAAACATATCCATGCTCAATAAGTGGTCTCATGAATCTGTATAGAAGTGTTAGAAGAAGAGTTCTAATGTGTTGACCATCAACATCCGCGTCAGCCATCAATACACACTTGTGATATCTGATCTTAGAAACATCAAAGTCTTCGCCGATACCGGTTCCGAAAGCGGTGATGAGTGCCTGAACTTCGCTGTTGCCTAGAGCTCTATCTAATCTTGCTTTTTCTACGTTCAAAACTTTTCCACGAAGAGGCAAGATAGCCTGAGTCTCCGGGTCTCTTCCACGCATAGCAGAACCACCCGCTGAGTCACCCTCAACGATATAGATTTCACTCAGTCTTGGATCTCTTGAAGAACAGTCACGAAGTTTTCCAGGCATACCGGTTGACTCAAGAAGACCTTTGCGTCGAGTTGCTTCTCTAGCCTTACGTGCAGCAAGTCTTGCTGTTGCAGCCTGAATTGCTTTGCGGCATATTTCTTTTGCCATGCTTGGGTTTCTATCAAACCAGTCAGAAAGTTTGTCGTTAGCGATCTTCTGAACAAAGGCCTTAACTTCTGTGTTACCAAGTTTTGTTTTTGTTTGACCTTCGAACTGTGGCTCAACAAGCTTCACAGAGATAACCGCGGTTAGACCTTCACGCACATCGTCACCAGTTAGGTTCTCGTCTTTTTCTTTTAGCAAAGACTTATCGCGAGCGTACTTGTTGAGAAGTGAAGTGAGAGCTGTTCTGAAACCTTCTTCGTGTGTTCCACCCTCGTGAGTGTTAATTGTGTTTGCGTATGTGTGAACACTTTCGTTGTATCCGTTGGTCCACTGCATGGCAACTTCAACTGACATTGACTTCTCTGAGTTCTCTGACTCGAATGCAATGATCTCGTCGTGAACTAGATCAACTTTTTTGGCAGAGTTTAGATACTGAACGTAATCCTTCAAACCGTTTTCATACATGAACCTATCGCTGCGCTCATTACGTTCATCATGAAGAGAGATGCTTAGGCCCTTGTTTAGGAAAGCCATCTGCTGGAATCTTGATCTCAGAGTCTCGTAATCAAATTCGACAGTCTCAAAGATTTCTGGGCTTGGTAGGAACTCGATAACAGTTCCGGTGAAATCGGCTGCCTTGCCTTTAGCAAGAGGGGCTGTTGGGACACCAGCTAGGTAGCTCTGTGTCCACATGAAACCATCTCTGGCAACAATCACGTTTAGCTGAGTAGATAGAGCGTTAACAACAGAAGCTCCAACACCGTGCAGACCACCAGAAACTGCGTAGCCACCGCCACCGAACTTTCCGCCCGCGTGGAGAACGGTCAATACAACTTCAACAGCTGGCTTCTTCTCAACAGGGTGCATGTCCACAGGGATACCACGGCCATCATCAGCAACCTTGATCCAGCCGTCTTTAGTGATGACTACATCGATGTTTTTACAGTGGCCGGCTAGAGCCTCGTCTACAGCGTTGTCTACGATCTCGTAAACCAGGTGGTGAAGACCTCTTGGGCCAGTAGAGCCGATGTACATACCAGGGCGTTTACGTACCGCCTCTAGACCTTCTAAAACTTGGATATTCGAGGCATCGTAGCCTTTTTGGGAATCGGTCATACTGGGGTACAGCTCCTATTTCATCGAGTCAGGCCCTCACGACTGCGCCTTCAATAAGGTGACTTAAATCCGGGGTAACTAACCCTATGATTCTACCCTTTTTAGGGACTCTCAGAAGTCCAAAAACGGCTAATTTGGGGACTTTCTGACCTGTGGATAACTCTCTACAAGGCTCTTGTTTACAAGGGTCAAGCCATAATGGCTGGTTATCCGAACGTATCCCTCGGACCCCTGCCCTGAACAGTCCTAAAACCACGCTTAAAGCTAGGTGCCTGAGGGCCAACAAACCTTATTTCTTTAACTTCCAAATCGGGCAAACGCTCCGAAATCTTCGCCAAAATTTCACTTCCCATGAGCCTCAACTGGGTTGCCCAGGCGGTACTTCTGCATCGAACTGTAAGGACTCCCTTGGATAGATCCTCAGGAAAACTGCTCTCAGCGACCCTGTCCCCTACCAGTTCCTTCCAATTGACAAAAAGCTCTCCCTCTGAAACCTTGGATTGCCACCCAAAGCTTTGGATTAGTTCGTCCATGGTGTTCGCTATTGATTTAGGCTCCCTGCCGCCCTGAAATGGTCTAGAGCTTTGGCGTTGGTTCTTCTCTCGCCTCTTTGTGTCTCTATCTTTTCGACCAGTTATCGCGGCTCTCATACGGTAGTAAAACTCGACAGCTATATCTGGCTTGTTCTCGTTAGTCATTAGAGGCCTCAAGGGATCCTGCTTTGACATAAAAGCGAGTAGCAGTTAGCTCCGATGGAACATCTTCTGCAACAGCTGCTGTAATAATCACCTGTTCATTATGCGATACCAATGAAGCCAATCGCGACCGTCTAGTGGAATCAAGTTCAGCGAAGACATCGTCAAGAATCAAAACCGGATCTCCAGCTCTTGCTTCTTTTCGAATTAGTTCTGCACTGGCTAGTTTCAGGGCCAATGCATATGACCAAGATTCACCGTGACTGATGTATCCCTTGGCTGGAAGTGAACCCAGGAGCAAAAGTAAATCATCTCTGTGTGGGCCAACGAGTGTTATTCCTCGCTCAAGCTCTTTAGTTCTAACTTCCTTGAGGCGCTGCTGGAATAGATTCTCTATTTCTTCCCTGTCGCCGGTTTCTAGAAACTCAATAGAGGTTTCAGATTCAATGTCGTTGGATAAAAGAGAGCTTCTCAGTTTCACTGAAGGATCATTCTTCTCATCAGCTATTGCAGAGTATGCCTCATGCAAGTGCGGGGCAAGCCTTGCTGTGATGTCGAAGCGAGCTGAAATTATCTCACTACCTATGCGAACTAGTGACTGGTCCCATGAATCTAGTGTGCTTAGACTCGATGAACCAGCAGGAATGTTCCTAGCGCTTTTGAGCAAAGTGTTTCTCTGTTTCAGTACTCTCTCGTAATCGCTGTAGACACCAGCCATCCTTGGTGTTAGTTGCACGATTAGTTCGTCAATGAATGCACGTCTGTTTGAAGGATCTCTTTTTACTATGTCCAGATCTTCTGGAGAGAAGATGACAGCGTTCACATAGCCCAGTACATCTCTAACTCGAGTAGCGTCACTTTTGTTGATGCGCGCTCTATTAGACCCTTGAGTGTTTAGTTCTAGTTCTAGAAGATTCTCTCGATCATCGAATCGGGCCAGTAGTCGAATGATTGCCTTTGACTCACCTTGTTTGATAAGTGGAAGATAACCACTTACTCTGTGTGAATTTAAAGTTGCCACATAAAAAATAGCTTCAGCAAGATTAGTTTTGCCTTGACCGTTTTTTCCGACGAGTAAATTTATTCCTTGGTTAAGCGGTAACTCAACTGTTTGATAGTTGCGAAAGTTTGAA
The DNA here is from genome assembly GCA_032111565.1 of Rhodoluna sp. Classification (GTDB taxonomy): domain Bacteria; phylum Actinomycetota; class Actinomycetes; order Actinomycetales; family Microbacteriaceae; genus Rhodoluna. The sequence goes on from JAULUM010000020.1 coordinate 45,288, forward strand.
AGAGTCAGATGCTTAACGTGCATCTGGAATCTAATCTGCTTTTTTTACCGCGTGACCACCAAATTGATTACGCAGAGCTGCAACAGCTTTCATCGCTGGTGAATCATCTTGACGGCTAGTGAATCTCGCAAATAAAGATGCAGTGATTGCAGGCATTGGAACTGCGTTAGCGATTCCTTCTTCAACAGTCCAACGACCCTCACCAGAGTCTTCTACATAACCCTTGATCTTCGACAAGCTTGGATCTTCTTCAAGTGCTAGCACAAGAAGGTCTAGTAACCATGAACGGACAACCGTTCCTCTTTGCCAAGCAGCGAATGTTCCGTGAACATCTTTGATGATGTCCTTCTTCTCAAGAAGTTCGTAACCTTCAGCAAATGCTTGCATCATCGCGTATTCAATTCCGTTGTGCACCATCTTTGCGTAGTGACCAGCACCGACATCTCCAACGTGAACAAAACCTTCTGCTCTTTCACCTTCAGGGCGAAGTGCATCAAAGATTGGCATAGCCTGAGCAACAAGTTTCTCGTCGCCACCAACCATCAAGCCGTACCCGTTTTGCAGTCCCCAGACGCCACCAGAAACACCACAATCCAAGTAACCAATACCAGACTCTGCAACTTGAGCTGCATGTCTGATGTCTTCGCTGAATCTTGAGTTTCCACCTTCAATGATTAAATCTCCAGCACCCATGTGCTTCTGAAGTTCATTGATTACATCGTCTGTGGCTTTACCGTGAGGCACCATCACCCAAACAATCTTTGGTGAAGGAAGAGCCGCTACCAACTCCTCAATGCTGCCAACATCAGCTACAGCACGATCACGTGCGTAACCAGTTACTTCGATTCCTTTGTTACGAAGACGGGTACGCATGTTGCCACCCATTTTTCCTAGGCCGATTAGTCCAATGTGCATTTGTTGCCTTTCACTTGATGCGTTTATTTATCGCTTTAGCATGTTCGGGTTTAGAAGGTACCGATATGTGTCAGGCGAAGCTGCATCTTTGGAGGTTTGGCTTGACATGATGATTGGTCCAGGACGAGACGGATCTCTCTGGTTTTTTGTGAATTCAATTTTTACGAAGTCACTTGTGATCTGAGATAAACCGTCGTGGAACAACCATGGCTTAAATCTAAGACTAGTTGGGTTACCACTTAGTGTTGCTTGAACTGATTCGCTCGCGTTGTTTTCTGAACTAGTTGAATCTAGGTTTACAGATCCGTCTTCGAACGCATAACGAATAGTGTCTTCAGATTCATTAACAACGAGCTCTACTCGTCTTGTCGCATCGATAAGGTCTTGTTTGTTGATGACTACAGACTCTTCAAGGTTTGTTGGGAAGTACTGATCAATGTCTGGATAGTTTTCAATGTTTAGAACGACTGTTGTGACGATTCTGTTCTTTGCTTGGAAAGCAACCATTCCACCATCTGGTGAAATTGAAATGTTTACTTCACCGAGGTTTGCAAAAGTTTTTTCAATGTCTTGCATTGTTTTAGTTAGCACAACGGCCGAGGTTTCGTCCGGAACGTTCTTACCCAACCATTGAACCTGGCAGCGAGCGATTCTGTTTGGATCTGCTGCTGTGAATGTGACTGACGTTTGTGTTGCCTTAAGTTGAATTCCTTTTTGGAAAGGTCTTGTTGATTCCTTAGCTGAAGCAACAGAAACTCTTCTAATAGCTGAGATGAATGCATCGCCATCAATAGTGCCGTTTACCGGAGGAATTGGAGGAAGAGTTGGGTACTGCTCAATTGGAAGTGTTGCCAGTTCGAATTTAGATGTTCCACATGTAAGAACTGCTTTAGTTCCATCAATAACCAGAGTTACTGGCTGGTTTGGAAGACGGCCAATGATTTCGTTTAGAAGGCGACCTGAGACAAGAGCTGTTCCTGATTGTTCCACGTTTGCAACCACGTCAGTCTGAGCTGATACGTCGTGATCAAATACTGAGATTTGTAGAGAGTTAGCATCAGCAACCAATCGCATACCTGATAGAACTTGGGATGTTGGTTTTGACTGCAACATACGAGCAGCGAACGCTACCGCTTCTGCGAGCACATCTCTGTTGACCTGGAACTTCACAGTTCACCTTTCGTGGGATTACGAGGTTAATCTTGGCATAAAACTAACTCACGCTGGGGACATAGCCAAACCCTAAGGGTTATGGTCTTGAACTTCTTTAACTCTTTAATCTTTAATAGTCTTATTAACGCTTGTGGATAATGTGGATAACCGTCCAAGAACCTTGTATTTGTCCTGAACTACAATCGTGAAAGTTGTATACACATCTGGGGATAGAGCTGTGCATAACTTTAGCTCTTGTGGAATTAGTTTGGGGAACTAACAATTTGGGTTGGGTTACTAACAGAAAAATGGGTTTATTACACAGGTTATAAACAGGTGATGTTGAAAAGTTTTTACTTCAATCCAGACATGATGTCAGTTACAAAGTTGTAGATAGATCTGCGTTCCTTCATCAGATCGCCAACTTTCTTAATTGCATACATCACCGTTGTGTGGTCCCGACCACCAAATAGAGCACCAATCTTAGGAAGTGACATGCTGGTTTTTTCTCTACATAGATACATAGCAATTTGTCTTCCAGTTACAATCGCCTGAGATCTTGACTTGCCAAAAAGCTCTTCCTGGGTGAGTTTGAAGTAGCTACAAACAGCTCTAACGATTTCCATGGGAGCAATACTGTTGCCGTCTTCGCCTAGAGGTACAACGTCCTTCAGAACTGCTTGAACCAAAGGCATGTCAATTTGAGTTCTGTTTAGGGCAGCAAAAGCAGTAACTCTAATCAGAGCACCTTCTAGTTCACGAATATTTGATGAAATACGGGCTGCCATGTAATCCAAAATCTCGTCACTGACACGAATCTTGTCGTTTTCAGCTTTCTTCCTGAGGATCGCGATTCTGGTCTCAAGTTCCGGTGCCTGAATGTCGGTCATTAGACCCCATTCGAAGCGGCTTCTCATGCGCTCATCAAAGCTGTTGAGCAGCTTCGGTGAGACGTCACTGGTGATAACAACCTGCTTGCCCTGTTCGTGAAGAGCATTGAAGGTAGCAAAGAAGGATTCCTGGGTCTCTTTCTTTCCCTGCAGGAACTGGATGTCATCGATCAGAAGCACGTCTACCTGACGGTACTTGGATTGGAAGTTAAAACTTGTGTTGGTCTGAATGGCGTTGATGAAGTCATTTGTGAAAACTTCACTGGATACGTAACGAACCTTCTTGCCAGGCCAATACTGTTGGACATAATTACCAATAGCGTGGAGCAGGTGGGTTTTACCCAATCCTGAGTTTCCGTAGATAAACAGGGGGTTGTAGGCATTGGCTGGAACTTCAGCAACAGCAAATGCTGCAGCATGCGCGAATCTATTTGAACTTCCCTGAACAAAGCTTTCGAAGGTGTATCTAGGGTTTAGTCGAGACGATCCATCGGTTGGCTGTGATGTGTCAGTTGATGAATAGACAGGCACTACAGCCGGCTCTTCTTCGAGTTCAATTTCAGCCTGTTGGGTTGCACTGAAAGCCAAAGCAAGCTCCGGGTTTACTACGATTCCAATGTTTGTTGGGGTGTCATCAAGACCAACAGTTGAAAGAGTCTCCAGTAGTGGCAACTTGATGCGTTGCTCGATGATTCCCCGGGTCATTTCATTGGCAACCTGCAAATACAGTGTTTCACCTAGAATTCCTTGAACAGAGATCAAATTCACAAAGCCCAGAAGCTGCTTAGTGATTCTTTCGTCGTCCCTGAGCCTAGAAACAACGTCTTGCCACTGTTCAGTGGTAATTCCGGTTATTTCGGCCATCGGTGTCTTTCGATAATTCAATGATTTACTGCTCGTCATGTAGTTTTCCACAATCTAGTCCACAGATATTAACACCTGTGGAAAACCTGTGGATAACCCATATCCCCAAGCTGTTGGAGTCTGTGGAAAACTATCTCTATGTATTCAACTGCCTAAGTGATTGAAATTGCAAATCGAAAAAGCCATTTTCTAGACTTTTTTCCAAAATGTTATGAAAAACGGTTATTTTTCTTTTTCCAGGAATTGAAGATCCACCCAAAAAAACTTCAAATATAACTTGACCTGTGGGCTGTTGTTACCGTAAGTTTAAGAGGTTGCTCAGCATTGGGTTCGCTGAGTATCAGAATCATTCAACTTCGACGTGGACCCACAAAAAGTTTTGGAGTAACACCTAATGAGCAAGCGTACCTTCCAGCCAAACAACCGTCGCCGCGCTAAGACCCACGGTTTCCGTCTTCGCATGAAGACTCGCGCTGGCCGCGCCATTCTTGCAGCTCGTCGCCGCAAGGGTCGCACCGAACTGTCTGCGTAAATTCTTTTGCTGGCTCGAGAGAACCGGCTCAAGACAGCCGAGGATTTTCGATCAACCATGAGAACAGGTCGTAAGACTGTTTCTGCAAGCATGGTCACTTATCTCAAAAACGACTCAAATCCAATTGCTCCAAAGTTTGGCTTTGTCGTATCAAAAACAGTTGGCTCAGCTGTTGAAAGAAATCTCGTGAAACGAAGATTGCGCTCAGCTATCAAAGACAGAGTCACTCAATTTGAAAAGGGTCAAACTTTAGTGATCCGAGCATTGCCATCAATCAAAGAACTTTCCTGGGACGAACTAGGGACTCAATTGGATTGGTGCCTCAAGCAAACTTCCACCAAGCCAGATTCGTTAACTAGGTAAACAAATGAAGGCATTGCTACTCAACATTTGGTTCATTCCAAGGAACGCCTTTATAGCGTTCATCGTTGTTTGGCGAAAGATCATTTCACCTCTTTATGGTGAAGTTTGCCGTTTCTACCCATCGTGCTCTGCTTACGGTTTAGGCTCTATACAGCAGCAAGGATTTGTTAAAGGGACAGTGTTGACCACTTGGCGAATTCTACGTTGCAACCCATTTGCTAAGGGTGGCATTGACGAGGTCAAGCAAGGTCCAGGGTGGCTGAGATTGACTAAACACGGTTTTGTATTCGCACAGTCAAAAGCTGTGTCTTTAGAAAAGGAAAAATAAATGGATATTTTCGCGGCCATTCTCTGGCCATTTAGATGGGTTATCGAAGCAATCCTCATAACCTTCCACAATGTCTTCACAACCTTCGGGATCCAGCCTGACTCAGGTGTGTCCTGGGTGATGTCAATCGTAGGCCTGGTTCTAGTCGTTCGTGCCGCTCTGATTCCACTGTTTGTTAAGCAGATCCGGTCTCAACGAGCAATGTATGTCTTGCAGCCAGACCTTCAGAAGATTCAGAAGAAATACAAGGGAAAGACCGACCGCGACTCTCGCGAAAAGATGGCCAAGGAGCAGATGGCTCTATACAAGAAGCACGGTTCAAGCCCGTTTGCTTCATGTCTTCCGCTAATCGCACAAATGCCAGTTTTCTTCTCACTGTTCATTACCCTGCAGGATGCTCAGGCTAAGAAGCCTGGAGTTGGCCTTCTAACTCAAGATCTATCAGACTCATTTGCTCGTGCAAAGTTCCTTGGAGCTAGCCTCTCAGAAACTTTCCTGACAGCAACAAGCGTTTCTGTTCAGATCATCGCAGCAGTAATGATCGTGCTTATGACAGGTTCCCAGTTCATCACTCAGAAGCAGATCATGGCTAAAAACATGAATCCTGAGACCCAGAACTCACAGTTCGCTCAGACCCAGAAGATCATGCTGTACGCGTTCCCAGTTATCTTCCTAATCTCAGGTATCTCGTTCCCTCTAGGTGTATTGATCTACTGGCTAGTGTCCAACTTCTGGACAATGGGTCAGCAGTACGTAGTCATCAAGCGCATGCCTACCCCTGGCTCAATCGCCTTCAATGAGAGAGAAGCCAAGCTAATCAAGAAGGGCAAGCTAACTAAAGAAGCCCCAGTTGAAGAAGTTGAAGAAGTAAAACCAGCCCAGCGCGTTCAGCCAGTATCAAAGGCCAGAGCCAAGAAGAAGCCGAACGGCAAGAAGTAGGACTTATGTCAGATCAGATTGAAATCCCAGAAAACGAAGAACAGGTAACTGAAGCTTCTGAGTCAAAAACCTCAATTAAGGACCTCGAAGAAGAAGGCGAAGTTGCTGCCGACTACCTGGAAGAGCTGCTCGATATCTTCGATCTTGATGGTGACATCAACATCGACGTAAGACAGGGAAGAGCCTATTTGGAAGTGACTGCAGACGAGCAGAGCAACCTAAGACTGGTATCTCACCCGGACACCGTAGAAGCACTTCAGGAACTAACCCGTATTGCTGTTCAGACCAAAACCCAGTCATTCAGCAGACTAATCATTGACATTGCTGGCTCAAGACAGGTCCGTCTAGACTCTCTTACCAAGCTGGTAAACAAGGCAATCGACAAAGTCAAAGACACCAATGCACCGGTTGCACTCAAGCCAATGAGCTCATACGATCGCAAGATCTCTCACGATTTGATAGCCGAAGCTGGACTCATTTCCCAGTCTGAAGGAGAGGGCAAGGAACGCCACATTGTGGCGAAACCTGCCGAATAGTTTCACGTGAAACATTTAGCCAGGGCCGAGGTCCTGGCTTTTTGTTTATCGTTGTAGATTGGATTCAGCCATGACTACTCGCGAAGAAAACATCGACTACACCCCTGAGGCCGAGCCAGAAGAGGCCCTAAAGGTCTATGGTGAGCATATCGAGAACGCTCGAAAATACTTTGATCTGCTGGTTCGTGATGGAGACTTACTAGGACTAATTGGGCCTAGAGAATTACCCAAACTGTGGTCAAGGCACATACTGAATTCGGCTGTGGTAGCAGACCTAGTTGAAGATGGACAGCTTGTAGCTGACGTAGGATCTGGAGCAGGATTCCCTGGCATACCGATGGCCATCCTTAGACCGAACGTGAGATTCGTTCTAATTGAGCCAATGGAAAGACGAGCCAACTGGCTAGCTGAAGTTGTGGTTCCCGATCTTGGCCTAAAGAACGTCAAAGTCCTGAGAGGGAGAGCCGAAGAAGCACCACTTAGAAACTATGATGTTGTCACGGCCAGAGCTGTTTCAGCGCTCCCAAAGCTACTCAGAATGTTGGCGCCTTTGACTGTGCAGGGCGGCCAAGTGCTAGCTATGAAGGGCTCTAAAGCCCAAGATGAGATCGACGAATCCAGGCCTTTGATGAAGAAATTAAAGCTGGAGTCCTTTGAAATTGTCACAGTTGGGCAAAATATTCTGTCTGACCCAACCACAGTGGTTCGGGTTAGGCTACTCTAGGAACTTGAACAGGGAGAAGTTTTGAGTCAAGAAAACCACGCGAATGAGGCTTCAGAATCTGAAGCTGAACGCTCCTCTGTTGCGAAGAGAACAGTTGTCAGGGGCCTCGGTTACCCTAACGGCAGAGATGAAATTAGCCCAGATCCAGTAGGGTGGCAGGCAAATTCCGAAGAAATAACCATCATTGAGAAGCAGGTTTCACGTGAAACATCCAGATGAATTCGGCCTAGCAGGCGGCTTCAAGGACGCACCCCTAGCCCAGGAGATCAGCGACAACAGTAGACGCATGTCTAATGTAAGGAACGCTGTGATATCTCGCCCAGCTACAACGCGAATCATTACTGTTTCCAACCAAAAGGGCGGTGTTGGCAAGACCACAACCGCCGTGAACCTAGCTGTGGCTTTGGCTGAAAAGGGCATGGAAGTACTCGTAATTGACCTCGATCCTCAAGGAAACGCATCCACAGCACTTGGCATCGAGCACAGAATTGGCGTCAAATCCATCTATGAAGTTATGACCTCAGACATGCTTATTTCTGAAGTTGTGCAGGTTAGCCCTGAGTCTCCTAGAGTTCGCTGTGTGCCAGCAACCATCGATCTAGCAACAGCGGAATTAGACCTAGTTTCGCTACTCGCTCGTGAATTTAGACTTCGCAATGCATTGGCTGAATACATCTCAACCACAACGGTCAAGCCGGACTATGTCTTCATTGACTGCCCACCAAGCCTGGGACTTTTGACAGTAAATGCCTTTACTGCAGCAACCGAGGTTCTCATTCCAATTCAGTGTGAATACTACGCGCTAGAGGGACTAAGTCAGCTAAAGAGAAGCATAGACATGATTAGAGGGGCTTTGAACCCTAATCTTGCACTCTCAACAATCTTGCTGACCATGTATGACTCCAGAACCAAGCTAAATCAGGCTGTGGTGGACGATGTTCGCACGCACTTCCCAACACAGACACTGAATACCCTTATTCCACGTCAGATTGGCGTAGCTGAAGCACCTAGCTACGGACAAACCGTTATTAACTACGATCGCAGCTCAAATGGAGCAATTTCTTACATGGAAGCTGCCCTGGAGATAGCAAACAGAGGAGCAACAAATGGCTGAGAAAAAGGGTGGACTAGGTAGGGGTATTGGTGCACTGATTCCGGAAGTCGCCAACACAACAGACCGAATGGAGAGACCAGCTGATGGCAATCCGATCAGCGTATTCTTCGGAGGATCTACAAACGCCCCGGTTGATTTGGTCCCAGTTCCAGGAGCAACTTTCGGCTACCTAAACATTGATGACATCACTCCTAACGCCAAGCAGCCTAGAAGCAACTTTGATCCAGACGACTTCGCTGAGCTAGTTGGCAGCATTCGCGAGTTTGGAGTCCTCCAGCCAATCTCTGTTCGTTCACTTGGTAAACAAAGTGGAATCAACAAGTACGAGCTAATCATGGGAGAGCGTCGCCTCAGAGCTTCCAAGGCTGCTGGGCTAACCCAGATCCCAGCCGTTATACGTGAAACTGGCGACGAGAATATGCTTCGAGATGCGCTTCTTGAGAACCTCCACAGAAGCGATTTAAACGCAATTGAAGAAGCAAGCGCTTATCAGCAACTTCTAGAGGAGTATGGGTGCACCCAGGATCAATTAGCTGAGAAATTATCTAGGTCTCGCCCTCAAATTACTAACACTTTGAGACTCCTGAGGCTTCCTACAGCTCTTCAGTCAAAGGTTGCAGCCGGTGTATTGAGTGCCGGTCACGCCAGGGCCATTCTTTCAGTCGAAGATCCAGAGCGAATGGTGGAACTAGCGAACAAGGTTGTGAATCTAGGTCTATCTGTTCGTGCGACCGAGGAACTAGTCAAAAAGCCAGGACAGAAAGCAAAAATCAGACAGGGAAGCAAGCAGCAAGCCCTCAAAGCACTCGCTGACACACTTTCAGACAAGTTGAATACTTCAGTGAGAATCAAATTGGGGCTTCGTAAGGGCACAATTGAAATCGACTTTGCTAGTGTCGACGACATGAAGAGAATTTTGACCGAACTAGGCCAAGAAACTAAGTTCTGAAGTTATCCACAACTTCATACACATCGTTTTCCACAGGTTTATCCACAAATTTTTCCACAATAAGCCTGTTTAAGGCTGTGGATAACTTGCTATTTGATCTGATCTAATTCAGCAGAGATAGTTTTGGCCAGTCTCTCAACACCAACCTTTATGTTTTCAGGCGTTGGGTAAGAGTATGAGATTCTCAAAAATTCTTGGCCTGTGCCATTTCCATAGAATGCAGTGCCAGGAGTGTAGGCGACCAGATTCTCAACAGCCTTCGGAAGCATCTTCTTTGAATCAACACCTTCTGGAAGATCAACCCAGAGGTAAAAACCACCACCAGGCTTAGTTGTCTTCAGATTGGGTAGGTATTCAGTCATCGCAGACAGAGCTGCGTCTCTTCTGAGTCTGTATTCGTCTCGGAAAACAGCTATCTGAGCTTTCCAGTCATTTGTACTGAGGTATTCGCTAATCATCATTTGAGCAAAGGCGCTTGGACAAAGCACAGCCGACTCATTTGCAAGGACCAGTTTTTCCTTGATTGACGGTGGCGCGAGTACATAACCAACTCTGAAGCCAGGTACCAAAATCTTTGAGAAAGAGCCCAGGTAAATGACCCCATCTTCATCGAGAGATCGGAGAGCGTCAGGTGCTTTCTGATCGAAATAGAGAAGACCATAAACGTTGTCTTCCAGCACCAAGATTCGATTCTTGCGACAGATTTCAAGGATTTGTGCTCTTCTTTCAGCAGCTAAAGTCACACCGCTTGGATTAGCGAAATTAGGAACTAGATATAGGAACTTGATATTTTTACCTGCGGCCTGGACACGTTTGATTGTTTGAGCCAAAGCTTCAGGGGAGATACCGTTGTCATCTGTGTATACGTGTTCGATGTGAGCTTGTCTTGCTCTAAAGACACCCAGTGCTCCGACATAACTTGGCCCTTCAGCAAGAACCACATCACCTGGATCTAGAAACAGCGATGAAACCAAATCAAGTCCGTGCTGCGAACCTGTTGTCACAACGATGTTGTCCATGTCGCTCTTGATTCCCTCAAGAGCCATAATCTCCTGGATGTGTTCACGAAGTTTAGGGTCACCCTGACCTCCTGAGTATTGCAAAGCAACAGCAGATCTATCTGACATCAATGACTGAAAACTCTCAATCATTCTCTCTTTAGGCAAAGCAGGAACGAACGGCATACCACCGGCAAGAGAAACTACCTCAGGTCTTGAGACCACGGCAAACAACGCTCGAACTTCAGATGCGGATAAACCATTAGCTCGGGATGCGTATCTGTCGGACCACAGGTCTTTAGTCATTGTTGCCTTCTTCGTTAATCGTGAAACATTTGCTTATGAGAAAACGGCTACGGTGCACAGGCACCGTAGCCGTTTAACTTAGAACTAACTTAGTTGATGAATGCGCTCAAATCTGCCAACAGAGCTGGCTTTGGCTTGGCACCGATGATTGACTTAACAACTTCCCCACCCTGGAACACCTGCATTGCAGGGATTGAGGTGATTCCGTACTGCTGAGCCAATGCTGGCTCTTCGTCAACGTTTACCTTCACGATGGTGATCTTGTCAGCGTGCTCGCCAGCAATCTCATCAAGGATTGGTGAAACCATACGACATGGACCACACCATTCGGCCCAGAAATCTACAAGCACTGGCTTGTCTGATGAAAGAACATCAGCTTGGAAAGTTGCTGTTGTTACGTTTTTTGCTCCCATGATTACTCCTTATTAGTTAGTTCTATTTTAGGTTGCTTAGGTAGTGTTCTGCGTCTAATGCCGCGACACAGCCAGAACCTGCTGCTGTAATTGCCTGACGGTAAGTCGGATCAATAACATCTCCTGCAGCAAATACTCCAGGCAAGCTGGTCTTAGATGAACGACCATCAACTTGAATAAACTTGTCAGGTGTAAGTGTGACCTGATCTTCAACTAACCAAACACGAGGGTCATTACCAATTGCAATGAAAAGACCATCTAGCTCAAGTGTGTTCTGCGTTCCATCAACCAAGTTTTTTGTCTTTATTCCAGTAAGTTTTCCTTCACCAAGAAGTTCACTTACTTCGGTGTTCCAAATAACTTCAATCTTTGGATTGTTCAAAGCACGCTCTTGCATAATCTTTGAGGCCTTGAATGAATCACGACGGTGAATCAGATATACCTTGCTTGCGAAACGAGTTAAGAATGTCGCCTCTTCCATCGCAGAGTCTCCACCACCAACAACAGCGATTACTTTATTTCTGAAGAAGAAACCATCACAGGTAGCACACCAAGAGACACCATAACCGCTAAGTTCTTTTTCTCTAGGCAAACCAAGTTCACGGTAGGCAGCTCCTGTTGCCAGAATCACTGTCTTCGCCTCAAATGTTTTTCCGCCACCGGTCTTAACAATCTTTACGTCACCTGTGAGATCAACTTCAATAACGTCATCGAGCAATACTTCGGTACCGAAGCGCTCTGCTTGAGCTCTGAAGGCATCCATTAGTTCAGGGCCTTGAAGACCGGTTGGGAAACCAGGGTAGTTTTCAACCTCTGTTGTCTTCATCAGCTCACCACCAGCTTCAACAGATGAGGCGATTAGCAAGGGATTCAACCCAGCACGACCGGTATAAATTCCTGCGGTGTATCCAGCTGGACCAGAACCGATGATGATTACTTCGTGCAATTTATACTCCAAAACATTGATGAAAGGGGAAGTGAGTAAGGCTAGTTTATCCTTGGAAATTTAGCGACGTAGCAGGCGTACTACTGGAGCTAACAAAATGTTTACTTCTTGAACTCTTAGTAACTTCAGAACAGCGATGTATACGATGGCGATAACAAAACCAATTAATAGACAGGTTAGAACAGCGGAGATCACCGTCTGAACAGGGAACGCACCAGCACCCACTCCACCAATAGCCTCCAATAATCCGTACCCTGCAGCACCAGCAACTAGAGCTGATCCAACGAACTTGGCTGTTGCGATTGACAGCTCTCCGTGGCCTAAAGCACCGAACTTTCTCTTGAACAGAATGAATGCAAGTCCTGACTGAACCAAGATGCTTCCACTTGTCACTAGAGAAAGTCCGACTACCATCCATAGATCTTCAACGTAAAGACCGACCAGCAAAGATCCGGTAATGTTCACACCTACTTGAATCACAGTGAAGACAAAAGGTGTTCTCGTATCTTCCAGCGAATAAAAAGCACGTTGAATCATGAAGACATAGCTAAATGGCAAAAGACCAACAACCATGGCGATAACAACATTGCCCAAAGCAATAGCACTTGGTAGCTCACCAACGAATACACGTGAAACCGGATATGCCAAAACAATAAGAGCGGTTGTTGCTAAGACGCTGATCATCGCGATAGTCCTAAGACCATCAACCAGATCTTTCCTAAGCTCTTCGAACTTTTTCTCCATCGCGTGAATAGACATTCTGGTGAAGTATGCAGTTGCGATAGAGACTGTTGCAACTGAATGAGGAAGCATGAAGATCAACCAAGCAACGCTCATTGCGGCAACGGAGGCAATCGCAACAGAGTTATCAACTAACAGAGCTCTACCTTCAATAGCGCTAGAAGCAACTGCGGTTTGAACAATTCCACCAATCTGAGTGACGATGAGCATTCCTAATGTCCAGGATGCAGTTCTCATTGCTGGACCAAGTCCAACTCCACGCCAAGAGAAGTTGAGTCGGAAACTTAAACCCATCCTCTTCCAGAACACAAAAAGAATTAGTGCTTGAGATGCAACTCCCATAGTTGCTGATCCAGCTAGCCAAGCAATTTGTGCCTGTGTCCAGTCAGCAACACTCTGTTGACCGGTTGGGTCTAATCCAAATTGCCAGATGAATGCACCCATACCAACGATGGCAACAATGTTGTTTAGAACAGGTGCCCACATGTAAGGACCGAACTTGCTCTTGGCGTTTAGAACCTCACCTAGCAAAGAGTAAAGACCATAGAAGAACAACTGAGGCAAACACCAGTACGCGAAAGCAGTCGCCAAAGCTAACTGATCAGCTTCCCAACCACTTGTGTATAGAGATACGAGCAGTGGAGCACTGACGGTAGTCAGAATCGTGATCGAACCAAAGACAACTATTGCAAGTGTTAGCAACCGATCTATATATGCCTTGCCGCCATCGAGGTGCGCTCTAGCTCTGACAATTTGTGGAACTAAAACGGCGTTTAGAACACCACCGGCGATGACTGCGTAAATGCTGTTTGGCAATTGATTAGCAACTCCGAAAGCATCAGCAGCGTTGGTAGTAACACCAATCATTGCGGCTAACAGAATTGCTCTAAGGATTCCAAGGAATCTTGAGAGCACAGTTCCACTTGCCATGATCAAAGAGGAGCGAACAATACTCATGCCGTCTCTCCTGAATTACCTCTTCGCTTCATGCGAATAACACCCAGTGCAAGAAGCACTGCAATGAGAGCACCAAAAACAATAATTATGAACACTTCGATATCTGGATTAACAGTTAGGTTCATCTGAACTGTTTCGCCAACTCTAATGTCGTTGAAAGTAGTTACCCAAACATTTAGTTTGTATTCCCCACCAGAGAGAATACTGATTGGAATCAAAGCGTCTTTTCTTGAGTTGGCAGGAATAGTTAGAGAAACAAACTTCTGAACTGTAACAGCCGGATCTGGAGCGCTGGCATGAACACGAATTCTTACCTGGCGGTCATAGTTATTTTGAATAGAGACAGGAACTTTACTCTCACGTGCAACTATGTTGATGTTTGATCCTGTGACAACAAAGACCTGTGCAGGAGGAAGAGCTGCTTGAACAGGTGTTGCCACTGCTAGTAAAACTAGAACAGCCAGAACTTTGACGAACTTACTCATTGATTTGAAACCCACTCCTGAACAATGAGAGCAAGTCTTCTTTCGTTTTCATGAGCGAGTTCTGCATTTAGAAGTTCAACGTTGACCCATCTAATATCCACTGCTTCTTGATCTGGATCATTTTCAATAGTTAGTTCTCCACCGGTTTGCTTCATAAGGAAGTGGTGAACAGTTTTACTGATGATTGATGTTGGCGTTGAGAACTCGTAGTGAATCGAACCTAGAGACTCGATGATTACTGCCTCTAAACCGGTCTCTTCAGCAATCTCTCTAATGGCTGCTTGCTCAATGGTTTCTTCACCTTCAAGGTGCCCTTTAGGAACACACCAGTCAATGCGACCTCCACGGTTGCGTCGTCCAATGACGGCGATGCGGGGAGACCCATCAGCAGCTAGAACAAATCCCCCGGCTGAAGTCTCCTCGACACGAGGTTTTTGTCGAGAGTTCATTGCTTTAGCCTAATGCGAGGCATTTGTTGGGCATACTTAAATCCATGCGAACTGTTGCCGAGGCGTTAGCAAATTTACAGCGGATATCTGAGACTCCGCTGCTTAGCAAACTCGGCAAACTCTTCAGCGAGGCTGGTTTTGAGCTGGCATTGGTCGGGGGACCAGTAAGAGATGCTTTCTTAGGCAGAGTCACCAATGACCTGGATTTCACTACCTCAGCAAATCCAGATCAAATACTTGAAGTCCTCAAAGGCCATGTTGATGCTCAATGGGATGTTGGCCGTGAGTTCGGCACCATCGGCGCTCGCATTGGCGATGACACTGTTGAAATAACCACCTATCGCGCTGATTCATATGATTCAGAATCTAGAAAGCCAGTTGTGGCTTTCGGCAGCAACCTTGAAGATGACCTCTTTAGAAGAGATTTCACCGTTAACTCAATGGCCCTGAGATTACCTGAAGGCGTTTTTGTTGACCCATTCAATGGACTAACCGACCTTATTGATGGAGTTATCAGAACCCCAGGTAAACCAGAGGATAGTTTCTCTGATGACCCGCTACGAATCATGAGAGCAGCACGGTTTGCATCCCAGCTCGGCTTTATGGTTCACGAGGATACCTTCAGAGCAATGAAGTCCATGGCTGATCGCATTGAAATAGTCTCAGCCGAAAGAATCCAGGTTGAAATCTCAAAACTAATCCTTGGAGCTAATCCAAGAGAGGGTCTTGAAGTCCTAGTTGATTCGGGAATAGCCGATATCGTCTTCCCTGAAATTCCTTCTCTCAAACTAGAAGTAGATGAACATCACCATCACAAAGATGTCTATGAACACACCCTCACTGTCCTAGAACAGGCCATTGGCTATGAGGCTGAGTATGGACTGGAACAAGATCTCGTTCTTCGACTGGCTGCCCTAATGCACGACATCGGCAAACCCCTAACCAGAAAGCTTGAAACCGGAGGCGGAGTTACCTTTCACCACCACGATGTTGTTGGAGCAAAGCTCGCAACCAAGAGACTTAGGGCCTTGAGATATGACAATGACACTATCAAAGGGGTAGCTCGCCTCATTGAACTGCACCTTAGGTTCTTTGGCTACAGCGACCAGGCTTGGGGAGATTCAGCTATCAGACGTTATGTCCGAGATGCCGATAATCACCTAACCCGACTACACGTGCTAACTAGAGCAGATGTGACCACTAGAAACCAGAAAAAGGCAGACCGCTTAGCCCATGCATATGACGATCTTGAGCAGAGAATAGTTGTCCTGTCCGAGCAAGAACAGCTCAAGGCAATTAGGCCTGACCTATCTGGTGAACAGATCATGGAAATCCTTGATTTGAAGCCAAGCCCTGAAGTTGGGGCAGCCTATAAATACATGCTCGATCTTCGTCTTGATGAGGGACCACTTGAATATGAAGAAGCAAAGATTCGCTTGCTTGCATGGTGGCAATCAAGGTAGAGTAGTGAAGTTGCCCTGATAAGACCCTGTGCTTATTTGTTGGGTAGCAATTGCATTTACCCTCCTGTCACGGAAACGCCGTGGCCGTTCTAGTCCAAAGGAGGTGGGTTAGTCATGCATAAATACGAAGTCATGGTCATTCTAGACTCAGACATCGAAGAGCGTACCGTCGGTGCGAGCCTTGACAAATTCCTCAACGTAATTCGCAACGGTGGAGGCACCGTTGACAGCGTTGATATTTGGGGCCGTCGTCGTTTCGCATACGAAATCAACAAGAAAACCGAAGGTATCTACGCAGTTCTATATCTGACCTGTAACCCTGCCGAAGTTCTTGAGTTGGACCGTCAACTAACGTTGTCAGAAGCAGTTGTTCGCACCAAGGTTTTGCGTGCAGAAGACGCTGTATTCAGAATCAACCCAGTAGTAGTCCCAGAGGTAAAAGCTAGCGAAGATAAGCCAGCTCGTGCCAAGAAGGCTCCTGCTGCAAAGTCAGCTGAGTAATCCTCATGGCCGGTGAACTAACTATCACTGTTGTTGGCAACCTAGCCAACGATCCAGAGATTCGTCATGTAGCAGGCGGTATCGCTGTTGTAAACCTAAACGTGGCTTCAACTCCTCGTACCTACAACAGAGACACCAACACCTGGGTAGATGGCGACACCGTTTGGGTGAAGTGCACCGCATGGCGTGAACTAGCCGAGAATATTGGCCAGTCACTAACCAAGGGAACTCGCTTGATCGTCACAGGCAGACTAAAGCCAGCTACTGCTTACCAAGCAGCCAGCGGCGAAGCTCGTGCCTCAATCGAACTTGACATCGACGAGGTTGGACCATCACTGAAGTATGCAACAGCGACTGTAACAAGACGCTCACGCGATGGTCAGGCTCCGATCGACGCAAATCCATGGAACAACGCACCAGCAGCAACTGCAGCAGCCCCAGTGGTTGCAGCATCAGCAGCTGACGCGTGGTCTAACCCAGGTGTCTCAGACGGCGGCTTTGCTGCTGGCGAGAACACCCCATTCTAAGAATTCATAGGAGAAACTAATGGCAGCAAAAGTAAACAGCGACCGCGTCAAAAAGGGTAGTCGCAACGCAAAGAACCTAAAGCTTGCACCACCAAAGCCAATCAAGGTCGGAGTTATCGACTACAAGGACATCGCAACCCTGCGTAAGTTCGTATCAGACCGCGGCAAGATCCGTTCACGTCGCATCACCGGTGTTTCAGTTCAGGAACAGCGTCTAATCGCTAAAGCCGTAAAGAACGCACGTGAGGTAGCACTTATGCCTTACGCAGGCGCAGGCCGCTAGGAGGAATCGAAATGTCTAAAATTATTTTGACTAATGAAGTATCAGGTCTAGGTTCAGCCGGAGACGTAGTAGAGGTTAAGAACGGTTACGCTCGCAACTACCTATTACCTCGTGGTTTCGCAGTTATGTGGAGCAAGGGTGGCGAGAAGCAGGTTGCACAGATCAAGGCTGGCCGTGAGGCTCGTGCTCTAGCAACTGTTGAAGAAGCTCAGGCATTCAAGGACGCTCTCCAGGCAGCAACTATCAGATTAGCTGTAAAGGCCGGTGTTGGTGGTCGTTTGTTCGGTGCAGTAAAGACCGGTGACGTTGCAGCAGCAGTTGCAGCAGCTGGATTGGGCGAGATCGACAAGCGTAAAGTCGCTTTCTTCTCACCAATCAGAACCACAGGTTCATTTGAGGCAACTGTAAAGCTGCACTCAGACATGACTGCAACCCTAAAGCTAGAAGTTGTAGCAAAGAAGTAAGTCTTTTCAAACTAAAGGCAGGCTTTCGGGCCTGCCTTTAGTCTTTAAGCCAGAAGCCAATACCTGTGGATAACTTGTGGATAACTTCGCCCAAAAGCACTCAAATCAGGTTTTTCGACAACCTTCATGCACAGGTTTAGACTTTGGAAGTAGATTTGAAATTCTCCAATAACCCCAATGTTTTATTGGTATCTAGACAGTTATCCACAGTTTTTACACATAGTTATACACAATTTGTCCACAGTTTGCTCGGCGTGTTGCCCTTTTTATCCACAACCTTAGCCACAGACGAAGTTGATTTGGGCATGTCAGACGACGATGCTACTAATAAGTTTCTATAGTTTTAGTACTACCCAAGAAAGATTCACATGTCTATTGCACCAGTTGGCAAGAGCTTCCGTAGCGAAGATCGCCTACTTCCTCACGACCTAAATGCCGAGCAGAGCGCTCTTGGAGGCATGCTTCTTTCACTAGACATTGTTCACGGCATCTTGTCTGAAGGCAAGATCCAAGCCCGTGACTTCTATGCTCCTAAACACGAACTTATTTATACAGCGATCATCAACCTGGCTAACCACGCAGAACCAACTGACGTAATTACAGTTAGCGCTGAGCTAACCAAGATGGGCAAGCTAGCTACCGTTGGTGGAGCTGAGTATCTGCACGAACTAACGGCAATTGTTCCAACAGCAGCTAGCGCAAACTTCTACGCAAAGATCGTTCGCGAGAAAGCGATTCTTCGCCGCCTCATCGAAGCCGGTACTCGAATTGCCCAACGCGGTTACGATGCCGAAGGTGAAATCGAAGATCTAGTAAACAAAGCTCAAAGCGAAATCTACACAGTTGCGGATGAATCAACTGGAGCTGACTGGACTCGATTGAGTTCTGCATTAGAAGGTGCAGCAAATGAAATTGAATTTATTCAAAAGAACAAAGGCTTCTCTGGTGTTCCAACTGGTTTCACAGAATTAGATAAAGAGACAAATGGTTTGCACCCAGGTCAGCTTGTGATCATTGCAGCAAGACCTGGTTTGGGTAAGTCAACTCTCGCATTGGACATTGCACGTTCTGCAGCAATTAATAACAAGCTTGCAACCGCAGTCTTCTCTCTTGAAATGAGCACAACCGAAATTGCAATGCGTGTGATGTCAGCAGAAACAGGAATTCTGTTGCAGAGCATGCGTAAAGGAAACATCAGCGACAACGAGTGGGCCATCATGGCGGAACGTCGCAGCAACATCGGTGCTGCTCCTCTTGTTTTTGATGACAGCCCAAATCTAAACATCGTAGAGATCAGAGCGAAGTGTCGTCGAATGATGACAGAGTTTGATCTCAAGCTTGTGATCATTGACTATCTACAGTTGATGAGCTCAGGTAAGAAGGTAGAGAACCGTCAGCAGGAAGTTTCTGAATTTTCAAGATCACTTAAGCTTCTTGCTAAAGAACTTAAGGTTCCAGTTGTTGCACTATCTCAGTTGAACAGAAAGTCTGAAGACGGAACAAACAAGAGACCTGAGCTTTCACAACTTCGTGAATCTGGATCGCTTGAGCAGGACGCGGACGTTGTTCTTCTAATTCACCGCGATCAAACTGCAGGTGCAGAAACAAACCGCATCGGTGAAGCTGAACTTATTATTGCTAAACAAAGAAACGGACCTACTGGTAGCTCAACAGTCCTATTCCAGGGTCAATACTCACGCTTCGTGAATCCAAAGGAATAATAATGCGTTTAGCAAATTCAGTTCGTGCAGCAATCTTTGCAACAGCAGCAGCGTTTCTGATCTTCTACCAAGACCATTCAGTCGAAGTCGGAATGATGGTTCTTCTGTTTGTCACAGCAGCTCTTGCTATCGCAGGTGCGGTCACAAACCGATCTTCAGCGAAACAGTATTTGATTCCAACAACACTTTCTCTGGTAGTAGCGATACTAACTTTGGTTTTTCAACTAGTTGAAAACGACAGACTATTTAGTTTCAAAGCGCTCGTATTTGTGTTTGCAATCGGATTGGCTGTTTACGAATTTGTTTTGTCACGCAAAGCGAATCCTGATGATGTGCTGGAATTACGAATCGCAGCCGGTATCGGATTATTAACAGGGTTAGTATTTTCATTAGCACCACTTGATGTTGGCAATGCTGTTGGATTCCTAAGTGCTTACCTAGCAATCTCAGCGACTCAACGAGCAGTGTGGGCAGCATCGCCAACTAATGGAAAGAAGACACGCAATGGCTAAGAAGAAGAGTTCCGCTACTTCACTAAAGTCAATGGCTATTTTCTCAGCTGTTGCAACGGCTTTCGTTGTTGCGATCGCTGCAGGTGCTTTCGATGATCTATTCAGAGTTGCACTTGCCGGAGTGATTACTTTCGTCGTCGTCATGGGTGGTTTGTTTGTCTTGAACTTGGTTGCCAAGGATGACGAGACTGAGCCAGGGAAACCTAGGCTCAAGTAAAACTATTTGCTGTTCTTAGAAATAATCAAAACAAGCTCTGAAGCAAGGCCTGTATAGGTACTTGGCTTAAGCATCAGCAAACGATCTTTAGCGTCCTGTCCGATGTTTAAACCTTGAACAAACATTGAAAGATCTTCACTGCCAATTCTTCTGCCACGAGTTAGCTCTTTGAGAAGTTGGTAAGGATCTGAGATGTCGCTGCGTCCAGCAGCAACTTCAGCACGAATAACAGTTTGAATTGCCTCAGCTAGTACTTCCCAGTTCTCGGCTAGGTCGGCATCCAGGACAGCGCCTGATAGTTCAACTT
>JAULUM010000021.1:0-2229 GCA_032111565.1 Rhodoluna sp.
CGAGACGGGCTGGGGCTTGCGTGCTAGCGACCCATTATTTGCTGGAGGCTCGGCGCGTAAAAATTTGAATTTGGCTTGCTGCTGAAGTCTGATATCTGCAACTACGAACTTTGCTTAGAGGGCGACTCCTGACTCGCATAGCTGCCGGACCGGCTGGATCGCGATTCTTGCTGGAACCTATCAGGCTGCTCAAGTTGTGACTTGGCTTCTTCGGTCTGCTGCGGGCTGGGTTCGCTGTTTTCGTTTGGCGCGTTCACCGACTTATTGATTGAATGCGAGGATATGACGTACTGGACACCCTTGGCATTTTTCGCGAACTTGGCCTTTTTGCGGGTTTTCTTGTCGAACCGGCTGAGCACACTCTTCGTCGGCGGCTGCTCGGGCTTGTCGGGTTTCATCGGGTCGAACAGGTTCTGCGATACAAAGTGGTCTGTTGGAAATGTCGGAAACAGGCTCTGGTTGACTGATGCATTATTCTACATGAAGGACTTCGGGCTGCCACTCGAGCTGTCGGTGTCAATCAGCGGAGTGAGTTTTGGCGGGGCGGACGCGAATGGGTTCGGTTCTGATTTCTCTTTCGGTGGTGGCTATGACTTATCTTGCGGGAAGAGGTTCTTCGCCCAGTGGGCGTTCTATAATTTTTGCCACTGGGCATTAGAGGCTTCATCAAGCAAGTGCTTGTCTTGTCGAGCGATGGCTTTCTTTCGTTCTGCTTCTTCTGCTGCATTTAAACTTGTTGAATCGGGTTGGCTTTCAGCCTCTGGAAACAGGCCCGCAGTCTTTTTGGCAGATGACAGAGCGGGTTTCGGCAATTTTTGATCTGTTTTCTTGTGTAAGTAATCTTCAAGACCTTCGATATAATACTACATGGAGTCGTTTAAGTAATGAAGCTGCTTCGGCACTTCTTTGATGGCTTCAATACTCTGGTCTCGGTCTTCCTTTGAGTGGGAGTGGCAGCAAAGGTCACCCATTTTGGTGCATGAGAATTTGCTGCCTGCTATCTTGTCAGGACAGTCGCTAAGCTTGTAATGCAACGGGTTGAACAGGGTCTCTATTAATGTGTGTGAGTATTGGCACTCGAGGTCGTCTTCGCACTACTCCCAGCTGCCGTCGTCATTGATCTCGGGACAGCGCTCAGGGTAGTAGAAATAATTATAAGGAGGTCTACGGAAGTCTTGCTATCGATGTGCGTAGTTGCATTCACTCCACTCGTGCTTCTAATTGATGCTCGGACAGAACGAAGTCTTGTAGCAGTAAAGCATGAACTACTCTAGTGGTAGCTCACGGTACAAAGAATCAAGATCCTGAGTGAAGCGGCGGTCCTTCATCAGGTCTCTTACTACTTGACACTTCTTTGCTGTGTACGGCAAGGGGTAATACTTCTACTCTTGCTTGTTAAGTGGGTCTATTATCTCCATCAGGTAACTGGGCGGGAAGTTATGCAGCTTGTAGGGTGGGTTGGTGTCACCGAACACGATCACAAGCGGGCCATAAAAATAGGTTGAACAGTAGACTTCGAGTTGATTCGCAAACGCATTCCGCTGGAATTTGTTGCCGTCGCATTTCAGGAACAAGATGTGTAGGCCTGCACTGTCAGAGAGGCAAAACTTACCCAGTTCTTGGTTTGAACTCGCAAGGCTGTCCACCTTGCGCTCGATTTTCTTCCTGAAAATGCTGAATAGTGGCTGCTTGTTCGGCTCTACGAGATCTCCGAAAATTGGCTTCCAGAGAGAGTCTTCTTTTTGGAACAAATCTTTGAGGCTCGGGTAAGGTGTTTATGAATTGTTGTTAGCGCTTGCTCCAAGTGCTTGCCCATTCGGCAAACTGCCTGGAAAGCCACTTTATGAACTATAAATTGACTAACTAGCTGACGCATGCTGAGAGTTGCCTGCAAGATCAAGAGAGTTGTAAGCTTACCCAGCATAGAGTGAGGAATCTGGATGATTTTTGAGTAGGGCACATCGTCTACTGGGATAACTGTGACCTCAAGCTTTTCAGCGTTTTTAGACAATGCATAGCTTTGTGAGGACGACGCTGATGACATCACGGTTTACGTGCTCGTTTTCTTGCTTCCTGATCCAACTGCCTGCTCATGGTTAGACATTCGAATCACAACCGAAGCAGACTGCTTCTCGTTCGTGGTGTGGGTTCTGACAATTTAGGCTTTGTACGACTTACATTTTGCTTACTTTTGATGAAGTCTTCACCGGCTTCTAAAGCATAAGCAAC
>JAULUM010000022.1:0-24501 GCA_032111565.1 Rhodoluna sp.
TAACCAAAGCATGATGCCGTCATAGACCTGCCAGAACGGATCTGCCCACTTTCCAGCAACGAAGGCAAAGTCAATAGATTTAACTCCACGCTCAGGGAGCACTAGGTTCACCATTAGGTGACCAAGGATAAGGACAACTAGAAGTGGACCTGATACACGCATGAAAACCCATGCACGCTTCTCCCACTGAGCCTTTTTGCGGCTTCTTGGCTGGTTTGGCTGTTCAATAACGACGCTCATTTACTCTCCAAACGTGTGCATAAGCTGGCGAGGAATCCAGGCGGCCATTAGAACAACAAAGATGACTACAACTGCCCAGAACATGTGGTTCTGATACTTAGCACCCTTGCTCCAGAAATCGATCAGAGCGACGCGAAGGCCATTGAAGCCGTGGAAGAGGATAGCTCCAACTAGACCAATTTCGGCTACACCTACTATTGGGGTTTTATACACTTCCATGACTGAGTTGTAAGCCTCAGGGCTTACTCTCACAAGTGCTGTGTCAAGAATGTGGACTAGGAGGAAGAAATAGATTCCAACCCCAGTAATACGGTGCAATACCCAAGACCACATGCCTATTTTGCCTCGATACAAAGTACCCGCAGGTCTTCTAGCCACGAAACTCCTCCTTGATTGGCGGCAAATCGCTCACCTAATTGGCTTAATGATAACCCACGATTTGAAACAAAAATCGTCTTACCATGCTTCTGGGCTAGGCTTTTCACAGTATGAGTGATCCTAAAGAGCCGATGGCTCGTTTCTATTCTGTAATTCCAGCTGGTGGGATTGGTAGCAGGCTATGGCCGCTGTCACGTGCATCTGCACCTAAGTTTTTGCATGACCTAACTGGTTCTGGTCACACTCTTCTCCAAGACACGTGGGAGAGATTAGCTCCACTTTCTGGCAATGACCGAATTGTTGTTGTCACAGGTGTTGCTCACCGCAGTGCTGTTGCCGAACAGTGTGCGGATCTTTCAGTTAACAACCTTTTTCTAGAACCAAGCCCTAAGGATTCAACTGCTGCTATTGCATTAGCTGCTGCCATTCTTATGAAAAGAGAACCCGATGTAATCATCGGTTCATTTGCGGCTGATCACGTTATTACTGATAACAAAGAATTCACCGAATGTGTGAAGGAAGCCGTTGCAGTTGCTGCAACCGGAAAGATTGTGACCATCGGTATTCAGCCGTCAGAGCCTTCTGTGGGATTTGGATACATCAAAGCTGGCAACAAGATGGACCTCCCATTTGCAAAGCACGCTCGTGAAGTAGCCAAGTTCGTTGAGAAGCCAGATATTGAACGTGCTCGCAAGTATGTTGCCTCAGGTAAGTACCTATGGAACGCAGGTATGTTCATCGCCCCCGCCTCACTTATTCTTTCTGTTCTTGAAGACACAGAGCCAGAGCTCCACTCAAAGATCATGACCTTGGCTGATGCCTGGGGCACCTCAGCACAGGAGAAGGTCTTTGAAGATGTCTGGCCGACTCTCAAGAAGATCGCCGTTGACTACTCGGTAGCTGAGCCTGCAGCAGCCAAAGGTTTAGTTGCTGTTGTGCCAGCGAAGTTCGGTTGGCACGATGTTGGTGACTTTGCGGCTATTGCGGAACTTCAATCAGGTGGTAAGCGTAATCACCTAGCGGTGCTGGGTGATGTAACAGTTCTTTCAGATAAGTCCAGTGGCATTTTGGTCTCTGAGACAGGTCGCTTAGTTGCCCTTATTGGCCTTGATGATGTCATCGTTGTTGACACACCTGATGCTCTTCTAGTTACCACCAAGGAGCATGCTCAAAGAGTGAAGAACCTAGTTGACTCTCTCAAGGTAACTGGTCACAGCGAAGTTCTATAAGTATTTGTCTATGAGAACTGTAAGAACAATCGCTTCAGCAATGCTTGTTGCAAGTATTGCCATTGGCGTTAGTTCTTGTGCCCCAGCCGATGTGCCTGAACCAGATCACAAAGCAAAAACAACAGCTTGCCTTATCAGGTCTTCGACTATTCTTCCTGGCACACCTGAAAAACAGCTTGCCGCAGATTTAGTCGAAGCAAAAATTGTTTATGGTCTGGCAGCTCGTGAAGTAAAGATTGATCAGCGAACAGAACAGGTTCCAGCAAGGTTGTTGCAGGCTCTGCAGGCAGGCTGTGTGCTCATGGTTTCCGCTAACACCTCATACATGTCAGATCTTGCTCAGTTTGCCAAAGATCACCCCAGGATGATGGTTCTGTTTGTTGGTGGGAATATCTCTGCTTCAGAACAGCCAGCGAACTTCAGATGGGTTGCTGATGACGTTCTTAGTAGTGCTCGTTTAGCTGGATTCTTTGCAGCAGGTAAATCAACTTCGGGTGAGGTGCACCTCTTTGTGCAACCGGTTTATGCTCAAGCAAGTGCAATCAGGACATCTTTTATTCAAGGTGTCAAAGACTTTGATGCAATCTCACAAACAACAAATAAGACAGTGTTCGTTAGAACCCCAACCTCAAAGGTTCTGACAAGTGAGTTGCAGAACCTAGACTCAACCAACGTTGCTGTCATCTTTGGGGGGAAGAGCATTTGGCAGAGTATGGATGCAGCACCGTCTGACGGGCCATACCTCATTGGGGCTGATCTTCAGCTAGGGGATACAACACTTGAGTTTGAGTCAAAGGTTCAAGTATCAGTTGAAAGAAATACCAGTAAATACGTCTTTAATGCTGTGGCATCGCTTCTGGATCGTCAGTTTGCTGCTGACCCTTTATATAGGAAGCCAGGGGCACTGAAGTTCAAGACTGTTGAGCTAAGGCTTACCCAGCCTGAATCAGTAGACGGGGATCTTCTTGAAGCTTTGGCTAACTACGAGCAAGAACTCATCGCTAAGTAAAATCCTAGAATTGTAACGCCTAGGTAAATACCTTGTGTTAGTGGCCAAAAGTGTCCTTGGGTGCTAGTAGTGTTCAGTTGTGTGTGGTTGGTGATCGGCACCAGCCTAAAAAATCAGGAGGATACAAGTGAACAAAGTTTCACGTAAGGCCGTAGCAGGAGTAGCAATGGCAGCAGCCAGCTTGCTAGTTCTATCAGGCTGTGCTGCAAAGCCAGGCGCAGGATTCATCGAATGTGGTGTTTCTGACGAAGGTTCATGGGCTGACAAGTCATTCAACGAATCTGTAATGGATGGTATGGAGAAGGCTGCAGAAGAGTTCGGTGTAACTCTAAAGTCAGCTGAATCAAAGTCATCAGAAGATTTCGCGCCAAACC
This sequence comes from Rhodoluna sp., assembly GCA_032111565.1. GTDB lineage: Bacteria > Actinomycetota > Actinomycetes > Actinomycetales > Microbacteriaceae > Rhodoluna. The sequence continues at coordinate 3,231 of JAULUM010000022.1, forward strand.
TAGATGCAATGGTCGCAGAAGGTTGTGACGTTATTTTCGCAGTTGGTTTCAACCTAGTTGACGCAGTTAACGCTGCAGCAGAAGCTAACCCAGAGGTTAACTTCGTCACCATCGATGGTTGGTCAAACGGTGCAACAAACCTAAAGCCAGTTGGTTACAACATGGCTGAGTCATCATACCTAGCTGGTTATGCAGCTGCGTACTACTCACAAAGCAAGATTGTCAGCGTTTACGGTGGTCTACAGATCAGTGCTGTTACAGCATTCATGGATGGTTTCTACTACGGTGCAAAGGCATACGAAGCTGAGACAGGCACACCAGTGACTGTTCTTGGTTGGGATGCAACTACACAGCAGGGTGACTTCATTGGTGGATTCGCTCCAAACGCACCAGAAGGTAAGACAATTGCTGCTGGTCACCTAGCAGCAGGTGCTGACGTTATCGTTCCTGTTGGTGGAGACCAGTTCGGTGCTCTTCAGGAGGCAATCACTGAGTCTGGCGTTGACGCCAAGATGATCGGTGTTGACAAGAACATCAGCGTTACCAGCCCAGAGTACGCACCTATTACTCTTACCTCAATCGAGAAGAGAATGGGTTCAGCAGTTTATGACATCGTGAAGGCACTTGCAGTTGACAAGGAAGTTTTCGCTGGTGGTATGGACAACGCTTACACAGGTACTCTAGCTAACGGTGGAACTGACATCTCAGAGACTGAGTTCATTGATGAGACCCTAAAGGCGAAGCTTGATGAACTTAGAGCAGGCATCATCGACGGTTCAATCAACCCACTTAGCTAATCACTAGATAAGTAGTTCGAGAACTGCCGAGGCTTAGGCTTCGGCAGTTCTTGCTTTAATCGGGCCCTTAAATCTTGGGGTAGATTAGTACAAGGAAAAGCAAAGGAGCCTAGACCCCGAATGAAGCTAGAACTTAGGAATATCACCAAGCGCTTCGGCACCCTTGTGGCCAACGACAACATCAGCCTCACTCTCGCTCCGGGCGAGATCTTGAGCTTGCTGGGTGAAAATGGCGCGGGTAAATCAACTCTTATGAACGTCCTCTATGGACTTTTACAACCTGACGAAGGTCAGATTCTTATAGACGATAAAGAAGTCAAGTTCTCAGGTCCAGGTGAAGCCATGGCTGCTGGTATCGGTATGGTCCACCAGCACTTTATGTTGATTCCTGTTTTCACTGTTGCAGAAAACGTTGTTCTTGGTCACGAACCAACTGGAAAAGTTGGAAACCTAGATCTAGAGGCTGCTCGAAAACTTGTAAAAGAAATTTCTGATCGTTTTGGTTTTGATATTGACCCAGATGCCAAGATTGAAGACCTCCCTGTTGGAGCACAGCAAAGAGTTGAAATCATCAAGTCTCTTGCTCGTGACGCAAGGATTCTTGTTTTAGATGAGCCAACGGCAGTTCTTACTCCTCAGGAAACTGATGAACTCATGGAAATCATGAGAGGGCTAAAAGCCAACGGCACATCAATCATCTTTATTACTCACAAACTTCGTGAAGTTCAAAAAGTAGCTGACCGAATTATTGTTATCCGTCAAGGAAAAGTTGTTTCAGAAGCTAGCCCTAAGGCAACAGCAGGGGAGCTCGCCTCACTGATGGTTGGTCGTGAAGTTGATCTAGACACAAAGAAGAAGGCACCGAAGATTGGCCCTGAAACTCTTGTTGTCAAAGATCTAACTGTTTTGGATGACCGTAACCAGCAGATGGTGAATGGAATCAGTTTCTCTGTTCACGATGGTGAAATCCTTGCGATTGCCGGTGTTCAAGGTAACGGTCAAACAGAATTGGCCGAAGCAATCCTTGGTCTTAGAAAGATCCACAGCGGAAGCATTGAGGTTGCTGGCCAGGATCTAACCAAGAGCAATGTGCGACAGGTGCTTGAGGCTGGTGTTGGATACATTCCAGAAGATCGTAAGAAAGATGGTCTAGTAGGTCAGTTCAGCATTGCTGAGAACTTGATGTTGGACGGCTCTTTCGGAAAGCCTTTTGCTAAAGGTGTTCAGATTGACTTTGCTAAGCGTGATGAGATTGCTGAAAAACTCATCGAAGAATTCGACATCAGAACACCTTCTAAAGACACTCTTGCTAAGCAGCTATCTGGAGGTAACCAGCAGAAGGTGGTTGTCGCTCGCGAAATGAGCCGGGATCTCAAAGTTCTTATCGCATCCCAGCCAACCCGTGGTGTTGACGTTGGTTCGATTGAGTTCATTCACGAGCAGATTGTTGCAGCCCGCGATGCTGGCAAGACCGTTGTGATTATCTCAACGGAGTTGGATGAAGTTCTCGCTCTAGCAGACCGAATCGCTGTTATGTATAGAGGTCGCATTGTTGGAATCGTTGATGCCAAAACAACTAGAGAAAAGCTTGGAAAGATGATGGCAGGTATCGCAGCATGAGAAAGAAAAAGGAAGCTGAAGTAACAAAGCCAGCACAAGATAAAGCAACCTCGGTTCTGCACGAGATAATGGCCGGAGACCCGGTTCGTATTGCTTTGTCTGTCTTACTTGGATTCATAATTGGTGCAATCTTTATGGTTGTCTTCGATAAGAACGTTGTTAAGGCATGGGCAGATTTTGGTGCAGACCCTAACTATGCACTCTCTACTGTTTGGTGGACAATCTCAGATGGTTATGGAGCTTTGTTCCGTGGTTCTATTCTTAACTTCAATGGCGATGAATTCGCAACCATTATTCGTCCGTTTACTGAGACTCTAAGATTTGCTGCTCCTTTGATCATGGCTGGGCTCGGAGTTGCTTTAACGTTCCGCGTTGGTCTTTTCAACATCGGTGCAACAGGTCAGATCTTGGTGGGTCTTGCTGGTGCAACATTTGTTTCAACTCGTTTAGAGATGCCAATAATCATTCACATGCTTGCTTCAGTTTTCGCGGCCGTTCTTTGCGCAATGCTCTGGGGAATGATTGTTGGAATCCTGAAGGCCAGAACAGGTGCTCACGAAGTTATCGTGACCATCATGCTTAACTACGTGGCCTTGTCACTGTTCACCTATCTTTTGAGGCAACCGAATCTTCTTTTGGAAGAAGGCGGTGGAGGAACACCTAAGTCTGATCGACCAGATGGAACTGCTCGACTAGGTCTTTTGTTTGGCCCTGAGTTCCAGCTGCACTACGGTTTGATTTTCGCCATCTTGGCAGTTGTCTTCTACTGGTGGCTGATGGAGAAGTCCACATTTGGATTTAGATTCCGTATGGTTGGACACAACCCATCAGCTGCTAGAGCTGCCGGTATCAAGGTTGAGAACACCTTTGTTTGGGCACTGGCTATTTCTGCAGGTTTCTCAGGTTTGGCTGCTGCGAACCAAGGTCTAAGCGTGGATGGTGGTCTGACCACCAGCATTGAAGCGGGTATTGGTTTTGATGCCATTACTGTTGCTCTTCTAGGTGGCTCTAGAGCCGGTGGTGTAGTGATGGCCGGTTTGCTATTTGGTGCATTCAAGGCTGGGTCTTCAACTATGCAGGTTGCTGGTGTCTCGCCGGAAGTTCTGGGCGTTGTGAAGGCTCTGATTGTTCTATTTATTGCAGCCCCGCCGATTATTAGAGCTTTCTACCGACTACCAGTTCCTGGTCCAAAGGTTTTCGAATCAGCACAGAAGGCTAAAGCTGCGAAGGTGATCAAATAATGAAGAACGTAGAAGTTACCCCAGGCATGTTCTCTTCGGCTGCGGTTAAGCCAAGCCTAAAGACTCCGATCACATTGGTGGCAGCAGCCATGACTATCTTGGTGTTCTTTGGCTTCCTAGGAAAGTCAGGAGACATTACTTTCGTATGGAGCGATAAACGTGAACTGATTCAGCTTCCACCGTTTGTTGTGAACTCGATGTTCTTCTGCACCGTAGTCGGCGCCTTGCTGCTGATGATTGGTTTACTTTCAGTTGCTCTAAACATTCGTGGTGGAAAGACACCTGTCTGGTTGATTGCTATTTATGCACTTGGTGCGATGATGGCACTTCTCGGTTGGCTAGCAACAGAAGCAACTCAGGGTGTTCAGATGGTATTTATCTTAAGTAACACTTTGGTGCTTGCAATTCCACTGATCTTCGGTGGAATGGCTGGAATCATGTCTGAAAGAGTTGGTGTTGTAAACATTGCTATCGAAGGGCAGCTACTTAGCGGGGCTTTCGTAGCAGCTATTGTAGGAACCATCACTGGGAATCTTTACGTTGGAATGATTGCCGCGATGGTTGCTGCAGGATTGCTTTCAACCGTTCTAGCTTCTCTAGCTATCAAGTATTTAGTTGAGCAGATTATCATCGGTGTTCTTCTCAACGTTCTGGTTATTGGTATCACTAACTTCCTGTACTCAGCTTGGGTAGACGATGACAGCATCAACCTAAACTTTCCAGGAACATTCGAAAAGATCCCACTTCCTTTCCTTTCAGATATTCCTATCATTGGACAGGTTTTCTTCAACAACAGAATTACTGTCTATCTGATGTTTATCCTTGTTCCGCTGCTGTGGTACGTCCTATTCAGAACAAAGCTGGGCCTAAGAGCTAGAGCTGTTGGTGAGCACCCACTAGCTGCAGACACCGTAGGCATCAACGTGGCTAGAACTAGATTCTGGTGGGTAACAATTGGTGGTTCTATTGCAGGTCTTGGTGGTGCTTCACTAACTCTTGGAAACGTAGGTTCCTTCGGTCGTGAAATGTCAGCAGGTCTTGGATTTATTGCACTTGCCGTGGTGATTCTCGGACGCTGGCAGCCAATCTATGTGACCCTAGGAGCTTTGCTCTTTGGTTTCACAATCATAATGAAGGTTTGGGCTAACCAGGTTTCTCCAGGCATCCCAGTTGACTTCATCACAATGGTTCCGTACCTTGTGACCCTTGTTGCTGTTGCAGGTTTTGCTGGAAAAGTGAGACCTCCTGCCGCTTCAGGCCAACCGTATGTAAAGGGATAGTCAAATGACTAATGAGATCAACTGGAACCGGCTAAAAGATGCCGCTGTTGCAGCGATGAAGAATGCATATGTTCCGTATAGCCACTTTCCAGTTGGAGCTGCTGCTCTAGTTGATGATGGTCGAATCGTGTCTGGTTGCAATGTTGAAAATGCTAGCTACGGGATTGGCCTTTGTGCCGAGTGTGGTTTGGTGAGCAACCTGAGTATGACTGGCGGTGGCAAGCTTGTTGCTTTCTATTGTGTTGATGGAGCAGAGAACATCTTGATGCCTTGCGGTAGATGTCGTCAGCTCTTGTTTGAGCACTCTGAAGAAGGAATGCTGCTACAAACTGTTTCAGGCATCAAAACTATTGAGCAGGTCTTACCTGACGCGTTTGGTCCTAGAGATCTAGCCGAGGGTTTCGGCAATGAGCAAAGAAATTAGGAAAACAATTGTCTAAGGAATACTCCGCTGTTGAACTAATTGTTGCAAAGCGTGAAAAGCAAGAACTTACAACACATCAAATCAACTGGCTAGTTTCCAACTACACCTCAGGTGTTGTTGCTGATGAACAGATGTCGGCAATGGCCATGGCTATTTTGCTAAATGGCATGAACAGAAGAGAGATCAAAGATCTAACTCTTGCCATGATTGCAACTGGCGAAAGATTGGACTTTAGTTCACTTGGTATGCCAACTGCCGATAAGCATTCAACCGGTGGTGTTGGCGATAAAATCACTCTGATGCTTGCACCATTGGTTGCGGTATTCGGAGTTGCCGTTCCACAGCTTTCTGGTCGAGGCCTTGGTCACACCGGTGGAACCCTAGACAAGCTAGAAGCCATCCCTGGTTGGCAGGCATCACTAACAAATCAGCAGATGCATGATCAGTTGGATAAGGTCAACGCGGTTATTTGTGCTGCGGGTGCAGGGCTTGCTCCTGCAGATAAGAAGCTTTATGCACTTAGAGATGTAACTGGAACAGTTGAAGCTATTCCTCTTATTGCAAGCTCCATCATGAGTAAGAAGATTGCTGAGGGAACCTCAGCACTAGTTCTTGATGTCAAGGTTGGCTCAGGTGCTTTCATGAAGACTCTGGATAGAGCAAAGGAGCTTGCTCAGGTACTTACTCAGCTTGGTGCTGACGCAGGTGTGAAGACAAGTGCTCTACTGACAGACATGTCAACACCACTCGGTCGCAAGGTTGGTAACGCTCTTGAGGTTGAAGAAGCAGTAGAAGTGCTTGCCGGTGGTGGCTCTCAGGATCTAATTGATATCACTGTGGCTCTTGCTACCGAGATGCTTCGTCTATCAGGTAAAACTGATGTTGATGTGGCTGCTGCACTCAATGATGGTCGTGCCATGGATAAGTGGAACGAGATGATTAGAGCTCAGCACGGCGATCCAACTGCCAAGATGCAGGTTGCTAAACATGAACACGTAATCTTGGCTGAAGCCTCAGGTTTCGTGAACGAACTAGATGCGCTAGCTGTTGGAACAGCCTCATGGCGACTTGGAGCTGGAAGAGCTCGCAAGGAAGATCCTGTTCAGTTCGGGGCAGGAATTGTTATTCACGCTAAACGTGGAGAAAAAGTTGAAAAGGGTCAGCCTTTACTAAGCCTCTACACAGATGAATCAGAACGCTTCGAAAGAGCAATTGAAGCTCTTGCCGGAGGAATCAAGATTGAGGATGTAGCCTCATCAAGTTACACTCCACTTATCCTTGACCGTATCAACGCCTAAAGAGAAACGAATAATGTCTAAACTAAATATCCAATCCCTGCCTAAGGTTTCACTTCACGATCACCTAGATGGTGGATTGAGACCTCAAACCATCATTGATCTGGCAAAAGAGATTGGTCACGAACTTCCAGCAGACAACGCTAAAGATCTAAACCAGTGGTTCTTAGAGTCATGTGATTCAGGTTCTCTTGAAAGATACCTTGAGACTTTCGCGCACACCTGTGCAGTTATGCAAACCAAAGAAGGGCTCATCAGAGTTGCCCGAGAGTTCGCTCTAGATCTAGCAGCAGATGGTGTTATCTATGGTGAGGTTCGTTACGCACCTGAGCAGCACCTAGAAAAGGGCTTAACCCTTGAAGAGGTAGTTGAGTATGTTGAAGAAGGACTAAGCCAGGGCCGAGCCGAAGTATCTGCCAAGGGTGGGTACCTAGTGACAGGTCAGCTAATTACAGCAATGCGTCAAAACAACAATGCCCAAAAGATTGCGGAGCTAGCCGTTGCCTACCGTGATCGTGGTGTTGTTGGCTTTGACTACGCAGGACCTGAGTCAGGCTTTAGCCCATCTCGACATGCTGAAGTATTCAAGTGGCTCAACGAGCAACTGATGCCAGTTACTTTGCACGCAGGTGAAGGCGCTGGTAAGGATTCAATCAGAGATGCCATCGTTGATGGAAGAACTCTGCGAATTGGTCACGGCGTAAGAATCATTGAAGACATCTTCGTTGATGCTGAAGATGAGAACCAAAAGGCATTTGGAGATATTGCCGCCTGGGTGTTAGAACGCGGAGTTGCTCTAGAACTAAGCCCTTCATCTAATCTACAAACTGGAGCTCTTCCAGATATTGACCAGCCTCAGATGAGTGATCACCCATTCGACATTTTGTACGGTCTTGGCTTCAACGTAACTGTTAACACAGACAACCGTTTGATGAGTGGAACTACTCTTACTCGTGAGCTTGAATTGCTAACTGAGACCTTTGGTTATGACCTTGATGACATCGAGCTGTTCCAGCTAAACGCTGCAAACGCAGGGTTCATGGACATGGACACAAGAGCTGAGATCATCGAACGTATCTCAGATGCATTTGAGGCAGCTCAGTAGTAATGGGCTCTGTTCTAAACCAAGCACTCGGTGAAGGCTCGATAAGGCTCAAGGAAACTTGCTTGAACTGGAAAGAGAGTTTCCTAGTTGCTGGTTCTGCTCTAGTTGAGAGCAAAAGAACAACTGAAGATTACATTCAGGAAATGATTCAAGCTTTTGAAGAGCTAGGTCCATACATGGTGATAGCTCCTGGTATTGCGCTTGCCCATGGTCGACCATCAGCGTCTGTTATTGAAACTGGTTTATCTCTAGTGACATTGAGCAATCCAATTGAATTTGGTCATTCTTCAAATGATCCTGTTTCTCTGGTTATTGGATTAGCAGCAATTGATCACGATAGTCATATTGATTTGATGTCAGCGTTAGCAGAATTGCTGATGCGTCAAGAAACGGTAACTTTGTTACTCAATGCGACGAATGAGAGCGAAGTTCGTAGTTACCTTAGTTAAACTTGAGGTATGAAGATACTTTCCGTTTGTGGCATGGGCATTGGCACATCAGTGCTCTTAAAAATGAATGCCGAGAAAGTTCTTGAAGCAATGGGGGTTGCTGCTGAAGTTGTTGCAGCAGATATCACTAAAGCAAAGCGTGATGGCGAAGGCGCAGATATCATTCTGACCACCCCTGAACTGGTTGTATTACTTGAAAGCCTGCCAGGGAAGATTGTCCCTATTGAGCACGTTTTTGATCTAACTGAAATCCGCCAGAAGCTCACGGCAGCTCTGCTCTAGGGCATCAAGAAGGGCCTTAGAGCTCTCCTTAGAATCAGATACTGCTTCCAAATAACACTTCAGCTTAGGTTCTGTTCCACTAGGTCTAATAATCACTCTTCGGCCATCAGCCAAATCAAATCTCAAACCATCGGTTGGCATCAGATCTTTGCTACCTAACTTCATATCTGTGAATACGGCTGGAAGCCCACCCAGTTCTCTAGGAGGGCTGGTTCTAATGCTAGACATAGCCTTAGCGATGATGCTCAGGTCACTGACTCGTATCGAGATCTGACCTGTTGCATAGTAGCCATAGCGCTGACCTAGATCATCAAGTAGGTCCCAAAGAGTTCTTCCCTTGGCTTTTTCTGCTCTGGCTATATTCGCAAGCATTAGAGCTGCGCTCACACCATCCTTGTCAGCAACCTGGTTAGGGTCAATGCAATAACCAAGAGCTTCTTCGTAACCAAAGATTAGGTTAGGAATCTTGCTGATCCATTTGAACCCAGTCAGTGTTGCCTTGAACTCTAAGCCATGGTGTTTGGCAACCTTAGCCAGCACTGAACTTGAAACAATGCTGCAGGCTAGAGTGCCAGAAGTTGCTTTACTAGCAATCTCATCAGCCAAGATAAGTCCTACCTGATCTCCAGTAAGTCTTTGCCACCCGCTAGCTGTTGGTAAAGCCAAAGCAACACGGTCAGCATCTGGGTCATTGGCAATAATCAAATCTGCATTGTGATCACTAGCTAACTTCATGGCTAGATCAAGTGCACCTGGTTCTTCAGGATTAGGAAAGGCAACAGTAGGGAAGTTGCCATTTGGTTGTAACTGTTCATCAACAGTGATCAACGCTTCTGATCCCGATCTAGCGAATAGCGGTTCGATTGTTGCCCAGCCAACTCCGTGCATAGGTGTGTAAACAATCTTCAGAGATTGATTGATTACCTTGCCACCAGCAGCAAGAGCGCTGTCTAGGTAAGCAGCTCTAATCTCAGGGCCAATGACCTTGTATTGATCTGATTTAGGTAATGAGTCAAAGGTCTGAGTTTGGGCAACCTTTGCGATCTCTTCGGCTATCTGGTTATCAACTGGGGAGATGATTTGGGAACCGTTGAAATTCCCACCGAGATAAACCTTGTATCCGTTATCCCTAGGTGGGTTGTGTGATGCAGTAACCATGACACCGGCACTCATACCTAGGTATCGAGTGGCAAAGGAAACCAGGGGGGTTGGTCCCATTTCATCGAGAAGTAAAACTTCGATACCCATGCCAGCCAGAACCTCAGCAGAGTCTTTAGCAAAGATGTCGCTGTTATGACGGCCATCAAAACCTATGACAACGCTTGCCTTTGGACTTTGCTTGAGTAGATAGTTTCCTAAGCCGGCTGCTGTTTGAGCAACTAGGACTCTGTTCATGCGGTTAGGTCCTGCGCCTAGTTCACCGCGAAGACCTGCTGTTCCAAACTCTAAGCGGGTGTGAAATCTACTCTCAAGACCTACAAGATCATCGTTATCGATGAGTTCTTGTAATTCAGCTTTAGTTTCAGGATCAGGATCTTGATTCAACCAAGCTAACGCTTGAGCCTTTGGTTCTTGCAAAGACATGTTTAGAGCTTGGCAACAATCGATGCTAGTAGGGCGCTGATTCTAGGTTCTGCTTCTTTACCTGCCTCTAGAACTTCTTTGTGACTTAGCGGGGTTTCGCTTATGCCAGCAGCCAAGTTAGTTGAAAGAGATAGACCTAGAACTTCAAGACCCGACTGTCTTGCAGCAATTGCTTCAAGAGCAGTTGACATACCTACGATGTGTGCACCCATGTGCTTAGCCATTTGAACTTCAGCAGGGGTTTCGTAGTGAGGTCCACGGAACTGCATGTAGACACCTTCATCTAGAGACGCATCAACAGTTCTAGCTAGATCTCTTAGACGCTGAGAATACAAATCGGTTAGGTCCACGAAGTTAGCACCTTCAATAGGGCTAGCTGAAGTGAAGTTAATGTGGTCACTGATTAGAACCGGTGTGCCAGGTAGCCAAGAGGTCTTGATACCACCAGCACCGTTAGTCAAGATCATGGTCTTTACTCCAGCTGCTGCTGCAGTTCTAACTCCATGAACAACTCTTCTGACTCCATGACCTTCGTAGTAATGGGTTCTAGCTCCGAGCACCAAGGCATGCTTACCTGATGGCAAAAGGATTGAGCGGATGGTTGAAACGTGGCCAACAACCTGAGACTTAGTAAATCCTGGGATGTCTGCTGCATCGATAGTGGATACAGTTTCACCAATCAGGTCGGCGGCTTTAGCCCATCCTGAACCTAGGGTGAGAGCAATATCGTGTTGGGCGATACCTGATCTCTCAGATATAACTTGGGCCGCCTCTTGGGCGATTTGGAAGGGATCCGCCTTTGGATCATCTAATGGATTGCTCATAGGGCAAGTCTAATCTTCAAATATGCGACACAATTGAGAGGTGAGTGATATGCAACAAATAAAACAACACATTGTCATAATTGGTGGCGGCCCTGGTGGCTATGAGGCAGCTGTAGCCGGTATCCAGCTAGGTGCTCAGGTAACACTTATTGAGCGTAATGGGGTTGGCGGCAGTGCCGTACTTACAGATGTGGTCCCTTCAAAAGCCCTTATTGCAACAGCCGATGCGGCTAATGCAATTAGAGAAGCAGGGGAGTTGGGGATTAGGTTCAAAGCCGATGGAGTATCGCTTCCAGCCAAGGTTGACCTAGATTTAGGGGCAATTAACTCAAGACTTCTATCAATTGCTAAAGAGCAATCAGAAGATATGACTCAGTCACTAAAAGACATGGGCGTTCGCCTGATTCATGGCTCCGGAAAGCTTGAAGGAAATCACCACGTTGTGGTCACAACCCACGACGGTAAGCAAGAGCGTATAGAAGCAAAAACAATAATTGTTTCGGTTGGAGCTCACCCAAGAACACTTGCCAGCTCTAAGCCAGATGGTGAAAGAATTCTTACTTGGGTTGACCTATATAACCTCACTGAATTACCAGAACACATGATTGTTGTTGGATCTGGTGTTACTGGAGCAGAGTTTGCTTCTGCTTACCTAGGCCTAGGTTCTAAGGTCACTCTGGTTTCTTCAAGAGACACTGTTCTGCCTGGTGAAGATGCTGATGCAGCTTCCTTGATTGAAAAAGTTTTCATCAGAAACGGTATGCAAGTGCTCTCTAAGTCCAGAGCAGAGAGTGTTGTCAATACCGGTTCTGGTGTTGAGGTCAAACTAGCTGATGGCAGAGTGATACAAGGTTCGCACTGTCTAATGGCTGTTGGTTCAATACCAAATACCAAAGATCTAGGTTTGGAAGAAGCTGGTATTCAGCTAACTGAATCAGGACATGTGATTGTGAACAAGGTTGCTAGAACCTCCCGAGCAAACGTTTATGCAGTTGGGGACTGCACGACATTCTTACCTCTTGCTTCTGTATCAGCAATGCAGGGAAGAACAGCTGTGTTCCATACTCTAGGAGATGTTGCTACTCCAACAGAGATTAGAAATGTTGCAGCTAACGTTTTCACTGCTCCTGAAATTGCTTCAGTTGGCTGGTCGGAGAAGGACATTCTTGAAGGCAAGGCCGCAGGAACTGTTCACAAGATTGAGTTAGAACTAAATCCAAGAGCAAAACTTCAGGGAATCAAGGATGGTTTCATCAAGTTGATTTCATCGCCTGGAGGAACTGTTATTGGTGGAGTTGTTGTTGCGCCTAAAGCAAGTGAACTCATCTATCCAATCGCTATTGCAGTTGAAAACAGATTGACCGTTGATCAGGTAGCAAAGACTTTTGCTGTTTACCCATCAATCTCAACATCAATTACTGATGCATCCCGTGCTTTGCACGTGCCTAATGTTTAAGGTTCTTACTCTTCAAATTCAATAAGCATGGTGCCAGCAGGAACTGTTGCACCGACTGCTACGTGAATCTTTTTGATTACTACGTCTTTGACTGCGTTCTGAGGGGATTCCATCTTCATGGCTTCAAGAACAAGTAGCTGCTGACCAGCGGCTACCTTTTCGCCCTCTGCTACAGCAATCTTCACAACGGTTGCCTGCATCTGAGCGGCTAGGTGCTTACCTGAGTCAATCTGAACATCTGTGTGAGCCTTGCGCTTAGGTGCGTGAGCAGCTGGCCTTGAGCCACCAGATAGGAATAGCTGCTTAGGTAGGCTCACTTCAATACGCTTGCCATCAATTTCAACAACAACGCTGTTACGAGCAGGGGCTTGAGATCCTGACTGGGACACTCCTGACCATGGCTCGATGTCGTTGTTCCATTCGGTTTCAATCCAACGGGTATAAATTCCGAACTTGCCGTTAGAACCAATAAAGGCTGGGTCGTTCACAATCTTGCGGTGGAAAGGAAGAACTGTTGGCATACCTTCGATATGCATTTCAGCTAGTGCTCTTCTTGAACGCTCTAATGCTTCTTCACGGGTAGCACCGGTAACAATAAGCTTGGCAATCATTGAGTCGAATGAACCAGAGATCTCCGATCCTGCTTCAACACCTGTGTCTACACGAACACCCGGTCCACCTGGAACCTTGAAGGTGTGAACAGATCCTGGTGCTGGCATAAAGTTTCTACCAGCGTCTTCACCGTTGATTCTGAATTCAAAAGAGTGTCCAGTAACTACTGGGTCACCGTATTCAAGCTTGCCACCTTCAGCAATACGGAACTGTTCGCGAACTAGGTCAAGACCGGTTACTTCTTCAGAAACAGGGTGTTCAACCTGAAGACGAGTGTTTACTTCCAGGAATGAGATGGTGCCATCTTGAGCAACTAAGAACTCACAGGTGCCTGCTCCTTGGTAACCAACTTCTTTCAAGATGGCTTTAGAGGAATCGTAGAGTCTCTTGATCTGATCATCAGATAGGAAAGGAGCAGGTGCTTCTTCAACCAACTTCTGGTGTCTTCTCTGCAGAGAACAGTCTCTAGTTGAAACAACCACTACGTTGCCATAGGCATCTGCTAGGCACTGAGTTTCAACGTGGCGTGGTTTTTCTAAATACTTTTCAACGAAGCATTCGCCTCGACCAAAGGCTGCAACTGCTTCACGAGTTGCTGATTCAAAAGCTTCGGCAACCTCATCCTTGTTATAGACGACTTTGATTCCACGGCCACCGCCACCATAAGCAGCTTTGATAGCGATTGGTAGTCCGTGCTTGGCTACGAACTCAAGAACTTCTTCTGCTCCGGTTACTGGGTTAAGTGTTCCAGGGGCTAGGGGAGCGCCTACTTTTTCAGCAACGTGACGAGCAGATACTTTGTCACCTAGTTGATCGATTGCCTTCGGTGATGGACCAATCCAGATAATGCCTGCATCGCTTACTGCTTGAGCAAAGCTAGCGTTCTCGGCTAGGAAGCCGTAGCCCGGATGAATTGCGTCAGCACCCGATCTTTTGGCGATGGATAGAATCTTCTCAATTACAAGATATGTCTCAGCACTGGTTTGACCATTAAGGGCATAAGACTCATCAGCCATGCGGCTATGCATAGCGTCACGGTCTTGGTCGGCATAGATGGCAACCGTCTTGATACCGGCATCTTTAGCGGCTCGAATGATTCGGACAGCAATCTCACCGCGGTTAGCAATGAGGACTTTGGTTATCTTGGCTGATTTTGAGGCAGTCATAAGGCTTAAGCCTACCTATTTACTGCTCCAAAGGCTTGGGTAATCGACCCCAAGCTTGATGCAAAGCTCCCTGAGGGTAGGCAAACTGAGGCCAACAACTGTATGGGAATCACCCTCGATAGCCCTAATAAAGGCTCCACCAAGGCCATCTATGGTGAAAGCCCCTGCTACTTTGAGGGGTTCTCCGGTCCCCACATAGGCTAAAACCTCTGAATCTGAGAGGTCTGCGAAGTGAACTGTGGTGTTTGTGGCCTTACCAACAGCCTCAGGCTTAGGGCTTTTCTCACGGTTATCAATGAGCCAATGGCCGGTGTATAGCCTGCCTGAGCGTCCTCGCATGGCTTTCCAGCGCTCAATAGCCACCTCAGCCTCATGGGGTTTTCCTAGAGATTCACCATCTAGATCTAGAGAGCTATCGCAACCGATGATTAGAGCACCTTGGGCATCTGGGTGATTTATGACGGCTTCGGCTTTGGCTCTAGCCAGAAGCAAAACCATGTCCTGTGTATTGGTAATCTCCCCAGATTCCAGACCCTGCTGGGTTAGTAGCTCTTCATCAACGCCAGGGGAGATGGTTACAGGTTCGATGCCACCATCACGAAGCAGTCGCAGGCGAGCTGGGGAAGTAGATGCTAAAACTAGTTTGGTCACAAGTCCAGACTACCTAAGTAGGTATGGAACACTTGTTTAGTGAATAAATCAACTAACTGGTTTGGCCAGATATTAGAGCTCGATATCGAGAAGGTAGCCCATGGCGGTATCTTCGTAGCCAGACATGAGGGCAGGGTTGTTTTCGTATGCCACGTGTTGCCAGGGGAAAAGGTTAAGGCCAAAGTCTATGAAGATAAGGGTGGCTCTTTCTGTCGTGCAGAGCCAACTGAGATCCTTGTTGCCTCACCGGATCGTGTCAAGCACTTCTGGAAAAATGCTGAGCAAGCCGGTGGCGCTGAATTCGGACACATCAAACTATCTGCTCAACGTGAATTGAAATCAGATGTTCTCTCTGAAGCGCTGCAGCGTTTTGCAGGAATAGAGATGAGAGTCCCTGTTATTGCCGCTCCTGGTGATGACGAAAACAATGGTTTGGGTTATAGAACTCGCATTCAATTACATGTGAATGAAGATGGTGATGTTGGTCCATACAAGGAGCGCACACACGAAGTAGTTCGAGTAAAGACTTTGCCTTTAGCTGTTCCTGAAATTCAAGAATTAGGTTTGCATCTAAAGAATTGGCAAGATGTCTCAAAGATTGAGATTGCAGCTTCTAGTACTGGTCAGATCCAATACACGGTTGATAAGAAACTCAAGGGTGAAGAGAAGTTCTTAGAGCGTGCCGGTGGTCGAACCTTTAGATTATCTGCTGGTGCTTTCTGGCAGGTCCACAAAGAAGCAGCGAACATGCTGGCTAAAGAGATAGTTCTTATGACCAAAGCTGAAGGCTTCGATAAGAATGCTCAGAACTATGACCTCTATGGTGGGGTTGGGTTATTCAGCGGAGCACTAGCTGCAGCCTATGGACTAGATATTCAAATCACAACTGTTGAAGCCAGTAAGAGTGCAGCCGAAGATGCCAGAAGGAACCTGATTGATGTTAAAGGTGCTAAATCAATTGCAACTCCAGTTGAAAGATTCCTAGATGAGCTTGCTTCCCACGGTCCACTAAAGCCAAAGAGCACTGTAATCATCGACCCACCTAGATCAGGTGCTGGCAAGCACGTCATTGAAAGACTTCTGACTCTATCTCCAGATCACCTGATTTATGTTGCTTGTGACCCGATTGCAGTTGCTAGAGATTTAGCACCATTAACTCAAGGCGGATACAAGATTGCTAGCATTAAGGCCTTTGACCTCTTCCCACACACACATCACTTCGAGACGGTGGTGAGCCTGGTCCGATGAGTTCAAGTCAAGACCAAATCACCATAGCAATCGTGGATGACCACGATTCGGTGAGGCTTGGCGTTAAAGCAGGAGCTCAAGAAGCAGGCTACGTTGTTTTAGATCATGCTGATTCAGTTGAAGCACTGCTTTCTAAATTGAATGAAAAACCTAAGGTAGTTGTTTTAGATCTTTCTTTGGCGGATGGATCAACTCCAGCAAGCAATGTGAAGAAACTGGTTGAGTATGGCACCAAGGTTTTGATTTACTCCATTGCTGACAACAAAGACAAAGTGAACGAAGCCCTTCGAGAAGGTGCTGAAGGGCTGGTTGGCAAAGGCCAAGACATGAGCTACCTATTCGAAGCTATCAAGTTAAGTGCTAACGGAATTACTATCAACACAACTGAAACCGTTGCTGCGATAGATAACGATGTTTCCTTTCGTGCAAACCTGTCTGAACGTGAATTACAAGTGGTCAAACTTTATGCATCAGGAATGACGCTCAAGAGCGTTGCCTACGAACTTTCCTTGAGTAAATACACGGTCAAAGAACACATCGATAGAGCACGAGATAAATACTCCAAGGTTGGTAGACCAGTCACAGGAAAATCAGAACTTCTAATCAGACTTATTGAAGATGGCCTTTTCGGGGAAGAGCTAATCTGATGCCTTTATCAACTACTATCGCAAGAGCTCGTGTGGACAGATTACTCGGCAGAACATTTGCATTGGGGGCAATTGCGCTAAGTCTTGAAAGTGGCTTAAATTTCTATTCGCAACTCCAGTATCTAAACCAACCGGTTGCCTGGTTCTTGACAGTCTTGATGTGGGGCACTTTAGTCACGGTGGTTTTTACATTCTGGTTCGGTAAAGCCAACTACCTGTACCTTCGTATCCATGCTCTGTACATGGTCGTCCTTCTTCTTTCTTGGCCTTTCCTTCTGACCGCTGAAGTTCCTCAGGATGGAAATTTTTATCCGTGGCTTTGGTGGGGGCTTGGAACCGGTTGGGTGGCAGTGGCACTGAGTTTTAGTTGGAGATTTGCGCTTGCGTACTACCTCAGCTTGATTGGGATCATGCAATACATCTTTTCGCAACCTATGGGAGGATCCCATCCAGGGATTGCGTTAGTTACAGATGGTCTATACACATTTCTAACCAACGCTTCTATTTCAGTAATTGCTCTAATGATTAGGCATGCCGCTATCAAGTCTGACCAAGCCAATGCAGAAGCAATTAGGGCTGAGGTCTTGCAAGCTGAAACTGAAGCAAAGGCTAAAGAGAAAATCCGACTCGATGGTCTTATCCACGACACAGTGTTAACCGCGTTGATAAGTGCTGCGCATGCCAAGAATGAGGATGAGGCTAAGGCGAGCTCGGAACTGGCCGCGAGTGCTCTAAAGAAATTATCTGAAGTTCAAAATGGAACTTATGACCAAGAACAGGTTTACTGCACTGAGCTTCTTGATTCGATCATCTTGGCAGCTGAACGTATTGACCCAAATATAGCTGTCAGGAAAAGCTGTATGACTAGCATGGCGGTCGACGCAGCAGTCGTTTCAGCGATGACTGAGGCGACAATTCAAGCTATCCACAACTCCATTACTCATGCTGGCGCCAACTCATCTAGAGAACTTAGCCTGAAGTCAAATAATTCGGGACTCAAGATTGTCATTCTTGATGACGGTAAGGGTTTCCGCGTAAGTCAAGTCAACCGAGGCAGATTGGGTATCAAGGTGTCCATCATCGGTCGAATGGAATCTGTCGGTGGGTCTGCTCACGTGATGAGTGAACCTGGCAAAGGAACAACAGTTGTATTGGAATGGAATAAGAAATGATCTCCATTAACAGAGCCATCGCATCCATTCTCCCTTTTGTCTATGCACTTTATTTGCCAGTCCAATCGATGAATGTGCCTGGCTTTACTACTCGATACCTTGAGATAGCAGCTTTAGTTCTTTATGGTTACTGCGCAGCTGCAACGCTTTTGTTTTTCAGGGGATTGCAACTTCCTCGTTGGCAGGCGGCAATCAACCTGTTTGCAGGAGCAGCGCTGCCAACTATTGTTATCTTCCAAAGAGAGCTGGTCGATGATCACAGCGTTGGGGCTTGGGTAGTTATGGGAACCGCTTTGATTCTGACGGCAACGGCTGTTAGGCAGCAGGCCAGGTACGCTCTGATTGGTTTAGCACTTTTACTCGCAGTTCTAATTGTTGAGTATGGCCAAGATGCGGCTTCAACCGCAGGTCTAGCAGGAGCATTAGTTTTTGTTCTTGCGGGCTTAGGAGTTTCCAGAGGTATTGCAAGAACAACTCGAGAGGTGGAGAAGTTCAAAGCCAAAGAGATTCAATCTCGATCTAAAATTGCAGAACTTGAGGCAGCTTCTCTAGAAAGGCAACAGCGTTTATCTCAAGTCCTTGGAACAGCAGTTCCCCTGTTATCTGTAATCAAAGACATGAAAGCCCCACTCACTGAAGAACTTAGGCAGTCAGCAAAGTTAGTTGAAGCGACTCTTAGAGATAACCTTCGTGGAAGAGATCTGCTGAATCAAGCCATGGCAAATGAGGTTCAACGATTAAGAAACCTAGGTGTTGAAGTTCTGATTCTTGATGAAGGTGGAACTGAGTCCCTTTCTCCTGCAGAGCGAAATGATTTACTCAATAAAGCAGTTGTGGCACTTCAGGTTGTCGCTCAAGGAAGAGTAACTATTCGAAGTCCTAAGGCCGATGAATTTAAGTTAACTGTCGTTGCAACAACCCCTGGCCAAGCTGAACCTGTTCTTTCACTTCGGCTTTAAACCCCAACGGGCCTTCACTCATCTTGCGAAGAGCTAGGCCCGTCCCCTGGCGGTAATTGCTTAGACCCCTTAGATCTACTTGCATTTACCTAATGAAAAACTATTTCCATGGGCATAAATATTGTGGAAATCAGGCTTTGTTTTAAGTCCCCACTTTGGGGGACAGGTTAAAAGTTGAAACCCCCCTCTTTCGAAGGGGGTTTCGGACCGTCGTTTGCTATCCCAGCAACGCTGTTTCTAGTGTATCTAATCCAATGCTTCCTAGGTTCAAAGCTTTCATGTGGAAGTCCTTGATGTTGAAGTTAGTACCCTCACGAGCCTTGTATTCATCTCGGATGTTCTCCCAGATTCTCTGGCCGATCTTGTATGAAGGAGCCTGTCCTGGCCAGCCGAAGTAGCGGTGAACTTCGAAGTTTATGAACTGTGGGCTCATGTTTACGTTTTGGCTCATGAAATCAAGTGCGTAGTCGAAGTCCCACTTACCAGTGCCATCTAGCTTTGGCTTACCTAGGTGAACACCAATGTCTAGCACAACACGTGCAGCACGCATGCGCTGGCCATCTAGCATTCCTAGGCGGTCACCTGGATCATCTAGGAAGCCTAGCTCTTGCATGAGGCGCTCAGCGTATAGAGCCCAACCTTCACCGTGACCTGAAGACCATGATGCTAGTCGACGCCATGAGTTCAGTTCAGCTTTGTTGAATACCTTCTGACCGATCTGCAGGTGGTGACCTGGCACACCCTCGTGGTACACAGTTGTGGTTTCACGCCAAGTGTTGAACTCAGTTACCCCAACTGGTACTGACCACCACATTCTTCCCGGTCTTGAGAAGTCATCGGTAGGAGAGGTGTAATAAATGCCACCGTGCTGAGTAGGAGCAATCATGCACTCAAGCTTCTTGAGTGGCTCTGCAATGTCAAAGTGTGTGCCACTTAGTTTTTCAATTGCAGCATCGCTTAGTTTTTGCATCCAGCGCTGAAGTTCTTCAGTGCCGTGAAGTTTTCTTGAAGGATCGTTGTCTAGAACTTCAATCGCTTCTTGAACTGTTGCACCTGGCTTGATTTCGTTAGCAACTTTGTTCTGTTCTGCGATCACTCGAGCAAGTTCTTCTTTACCCCACTCGTAGGTCTCATCAAGATCTACTCGCTTACCTAGGAATCTTGCACTTAGCAACTGGTAACGCTCACGACCGATAGCGTCTTCAGTGTTACCTGCAGGTAGTAGTTCATTCTTGAAGAAGTCAACCAGCTTTGCGTAACCTGCTGTTGCCACCTCAGCAGATGATTCAAGTTCTGCTTTTAGTGATGCTGGCAAGTCACCGTTTTCAGGCTTAGCGTTCTTAGCAAACTTTCTAAAGAAACCGTCGGTTGCAAGAATCTGTTCTGCCTGAGTGATGGCTAAAACAATCTGACGAGTAGCTGGAGTGTCTTTAGCTTCAATACCCTTCCGAAGAGTTTGGATGTAACCTTCAACAGCTCCATCAACAGCCTGCATACGCTTAGAGATGTTCGACCAGTTCTCTTCTGTTGCTGTTGGAGAGAGGTCGAAGATGTCTCTGATGCCCTGAGCATTAGAAGCGATTGGGTTTAGGTCACGATTACCCATTCCTGAATCGTAGATCTCTCCGCTTAGCTTCAGTGTTGAAGTCATTGCCAGCTTGGTAACTCTGTCCACTTCATCGCGAACTTCAGTTGCCTCAACTTTGGCAAGCATTTCTTTTTCAAGTTTGTTGTGGTGAGCTGCAGCTTCTGGGCTGGTGTCCTCAAGTCTGTCTTCGCCAACTTTGAAACCTGCGTAGGTAGCAAATTCAGGACTTAGATCAACGAGGGTCTTAACCCAGTCTTCAGCTAACAGATCAAGCTTTGATGGTTCACGGGTCATTTTTTACCTTTCGGGTAGGCGAAATTACTTACGATAAATCTAGTCCTGTTTTCAGGGGGATTTAGTCCAAGCCAGGGCGGTACTGGGCTCTCCACTGGCCATAGCCAGGCATGAGGTCATTTCTAAACATCCCAGTGTTTCTATTCCAACTAGAGGCAGGCTTTTTAGCTATTTTCTTGCCTTCAGTGACCTGCTCGGCATGAGCTGCCTCCAGGATGGCCACAACCGCAGCCAACTCTTCAGGGCTTGGGTTACCGGCTATTACCTTAATGGTTTCGCCTATAGGTTCAGGGTTTATCACAGTGGAATGTTTCCGTGCTTCTTTGGAGGAGTGGTGGCACGCTTGGTCTTTAGAGCGGCCAGCGCCTTGATGACACTGACACGAGTGGCAGCTGGTTCGATGATGCCATCGAGTTCACCACGTTCAGCTGCAAGGTATGGGCTAGCTACGTTATAGGTGTATTCAGCTGCTAGTTGAGCTCTTACCTTGGCGACATCTTCACCCGCTTCTTCAGCTGCTTTGATTTTGTCGCGGAAGAGAATGTTCACAGCGCCTTGACCACCCATAACTGCAATC
>JAULUM010000023.1:0-19183 GCA_032111565.1 Rhodoluna sp.
ACAAGCAGTGATTCCACCGAAGACGTTAACAAATACGCTCTTCACCTGAGGGTCACCAAGAATAACGTCTAGTCCTGCAGCCATAACTTCAGCTGAAGCTCCACCACCAATGTCTAGGAAGTTAGCTGGCTTTACTCCACCGTGACGCTCACCTGCGTAAGCAACAACATCAAGTGTTGACATAACTAGACCTGCACCGTTACCGATGATTCCAACTTCACCATCAAGCTTGACGTAGTTCAAATCTGATTCTTTAGCCTTAGCCTCTAAAGGATCTAGCTGGTCGCGTTCCATTGTTTCTCTCTGGTGACGGAACTCAGCGTTGTCATCTAGAGAGACCTTGCCATCAAGGGCAATAATCTCGCCTGACTTAGAAAGGATTAGTGGGTTTACTTCAACCAGGGTTGCATCTTCTTTAACGAAGACTTCGTAGAGCTTCACAAAAACTGGAGCGACCTTAGCTGCGATGTCATCGCTGAATCCACCGGCCTTAGCAATCTCTAGAGCCTTAGCAAGATCAATACCCTTGGTTGCATCAATAGCAATCTTGGCTAGAGCATCTGGACGTTCTTCAGCTAGCTGTTCAATTTCCATTCCACCTTCAACGCTGCAAAGAGATAGGAATGTTCTGTTACTTCTATCTAGTAGGACTGAGAAGTAATACTCCTTATCAATCTGAGCACCTTCAGCAATCATCACTCGGTTGACCGGCAGATCCTTGATGGTCAACTTCAGAATTGCTTCCGCAGCAGCCTTAGCCTCTGCTGGGTTGTGTGCAAGCTTGACACCACCAGCTTTGCCTCGACCACCAGCTTTAACCTGAGCTTTAACAACAACGGTGCCGCCAATCTTGGCTGCTGCTGCCTCTGCTTCTTCTGGGGTGTCTGCGATTAGTCCCTGTAGAACTGGGACTCCGTATGCCTCGAACATGTCTCGGGCCTGATATTCAAATAAATCCACTTATGTTTCCGTTCACAAAAAGGGCACTCAGAACGTGCACCAACGTATAGTTTAGAGCCTCTCGATAGGTGCCACTCGCACCATCAAGCGCTTGGTGCCAACCTTTTCAAACCTGATTTCAGCCGTCTGCCTGGCACCTTCCCCAGTGGTCTCAAGAACAGTGCCGACCCCAAAAGCCTCATGCTTAACCTTGTCTCCAACCGCCAAAACCAGACCCTCATTGTTTCTGACGGTAGTGATGGCGTTATCCCAGACCTTCTTCTCTCGAACTGGTCGGTCATAGCTACTGCCAACAGCTCTTGGCTGATACCTAGGGGTCTCTCGTTCAGCCCCTCGCTGATCAATCAGCTCAACAGGAATGTCTA
This sequence comes from Rhodoluna sp., assembly GCA_032111565.1. GTDB lineage: Bacteria > Actinomycetota > Actinomycetes > Actinomycetales > Microbacteriaceae > Rhodoluna. Next base: position 1,326 of record JAULUM010000023.1, read on the forward strand.
GAAGGAAGTTCGAAGGCATGGTTGAGTTCAATTGCCCAAACAGGGTTCTCTGCATAGCGATGGTCAAATACAACAACCGCATCGCTCTAGTAATACCCACATAGAACAATCTGCGCTCTTCAGCCAGGCCACCAACTTCTTCAAAAGATCTCATGTGTGGCAGTGTTCCCTGCTCTAAACCTGCGATAAAGACAACCGGGTATTCCAAACCTTTAGCAGTGTGCAGGGTCATTAGTGATACCTGACCTGAACCATCATCGATCTCATCAGCTGCTGCAGCCAAAGTAATCTCAGCCAGGTAGTCAGCCAAAGTGGCCTCAGGGTTACGCAGTTGATACTCAACTACCTGACCCACAAGAGCATCAAGGTTTTCAACCCTTGCCTCATCTTGAGGGTCGCGACTCATCTCGAGAGCATATCTATACCCAGACCTAACCAAGGCTTCAATCAAGACATCGCTGATCTTTGTGGTGTGTGACATCTGCTCTAGAGAATCAAGAAGATTGGCAAACTTAGTGATCGCTTCAGTCAGCTTTGGCCCAAGACCTAATTCAGTTGAGTAAGACAGTGCTTCTCTAAAGCTGATGTTGTTGTTTCTAGCTAGCTGAGCAATTTTGAGTTCAGTCTTATCGCCAATACCTCGACCAGGTTCATTGATTATTCTTCTAACCGCCTCATCGTTACGACCATTAGAAACAGCAGTTAGGTAAGCAAGAGCATCTTTGATTTCTTTACGCTCATAGAACTTCAAACCACCGATAACTGCATAAGGAACTCTCTGTGACTTGAGCTCTGCTTCAATGCTTGGAGTTAGGGCGTTAGTTCTATACAGAATCGCCATTTGGGAATAGGCAACTCCATCGCCATGATGCTCTTTGATTTGATCAACAATAAATCCAGCCTCATGTCTTTCATCAACAGCTGTGAACTGAACAATCTTTTCGCCTGCTCCTGCATCGGTCCAAAGATTCTTATCTGGTCGATCAAAGTTCTTAGCAATAACAGCGTTAGCAGCGGAAAGAATATTCTGTGTTGAACGGTAGTTCTGCTCAAGCAAGATAGTGTGAGCACCTCTAAAGTCTTTGCTGAACTCAGAGATGTTTCTGATGTCCGCTCCGCGGAATGCATATATGGATTGGTCGCTATCACCAACAACAGTTAGTGAAGCAGGTCCAACTAACTCCCCCGTTTTTGGATCAGGAGTATTGAACTTAGGGTCAACACCTTTAGTTAGTTCTCGAATCAGAGCGTATTGAGCATGGTTAGTGTCTTGATACTCATCAACCAATACATGCCTGAACTTCCTCTGGTAGTTAGCTGCTACCTCAGGGAATGCTCTTAGTAAGAAAACTGTCTCGCCAATTAGATCATCAAAGTCAAAAGCGTTATTGCGCTTCTTCTCTGCTTCATAAGCCAAAAAGATCTCGGCAATTGCTTGAGACTTAGGGTTCTTGGTGTCTATGTTGGCTGCAAAATCTTCAGCAGTTTGTAATTCGTTCTTAGACTTACTAATAACAGCAGCAACGACCTGAGCCTTGAGGCTATCTATGTCATGGCCACCAGCCTTGATTAACCTCTTTATTAGAGCCCTTGAGTCCCCAGTGTCATAGACGGTGAAGTTTGAGTTGTGGCCTAGACGTTCGGCTTCTCTTCTAAGTATTTGCAGGCAAGCAGAGTGAAAAGTCCTGATCCACATGCCCTCAGGGTCGCCAACTAGGTGCTTGATACGCTCACGCATCTCAGCTGCAGCCTTGTTAGTAAAGGTAATGGCCAGGATCTGGGAGGGCCAGGCTTCTCTTTGCTCCAATAGGTGAGCAATGCGGTGGGTTAGGACCTTAGTCTTACCTGAGCCTGCTCCAGCCACTATCAACAAAGCCGGACCTCTATATAGGACGGCCTCAGCTTGCTGAGGGTTTAGGCCTTCGAGCAGCTTTGATGGGTTTGCAGGTTCAATCCAAGTCATGACTTAGCCATTTTAGGTTGAAGAACTGACAGATTAGCCACGCTCGTCCAACACACGCCGCAAAAGATCTGGCTGGTCAGCAAATATGCCATCAACTCCTGTTTGAATCAGTTCTTCGTAGTAAGCCTCGATGGTGGTTGTGGCATTCTCAGCTCGAGCTGTGTATACCCAGACCTCAAGCCCTAGCTCATGACAGGATTCAACCCAAGTATCAGTTGAGAGCAGCATGTGAGTTGCAATAGATAAACCATCAAACTCTTTTGCTAACTTCGCTAAATCAACATCAACGATTTTTGTCGAATCAATTGCAAAAAAGTATTTAGCACTGATGCCATTTAATTCAAATTCGGATTTAGCATCCTGCAGAAGATCATGGTGAAAAGACTCAACATATAGCTGCACGTTGTTTTCCTGAACAGGTGATGCAAGAACTTCTTCAGCAACTAACTTCCCGATGTTCTCTCGAAGAGCAGTTAGATGACTTCCTGTCTTGATTTCAATTACAAGTATTTTGTTTTTCAAAAAATCTAAATGAAGAACCTCAGTTAATGTTGGAATTTCAAATTCGTTATCAAACTTTGCACTACCTGGCCGAAGATCAGGAATTCTTTCGATTGCTCGAAGTGATTTGATGTCCTCTAAATCAAGATCTTCTGCATACCAATCCAAGTGATACTGCCCTTCGACACTTCCATCTCGCTTCAGTTCTTCGAATCGACTTAGTTGGGCAATGTTTGTGGTTTGGCTCAGGATGTTTTCGTGGCGAATGATTAACTTTGAATCCTTTGTATTCACAACATCCAATTCGATGCCGTCAGCACCTTGGTCTATTCCTAGCTTGAAGGCCTCAAGGGTATTCTCAGGGCGATAGCCGCTTGCTCCCCTATGGGCTATGACTAGTGGTGATTTGGAAATAACGTCTTCAGGCATTGAATACTCTGGACTATTCCCACTCGATAGTGCCAGGTGGCTTACTGGTGACATCCAGCACCACTCGGTTTACACCTGCTACCTCGTTAGTAATTCTGTTTGAAATCTTTGCTAGTAGATCATAAGGAATTCTTGACCAGTCAGCTGTCATTGCATCTTCACTTGAGACAGGGCGAAGCACAATCGGATGGCCATAGCTTCTACCATCACCTTGAACCCCAACAGATCTAACATCAGCTAGGAGAACCACCGGACACTGCCATATCTCTCCATCCATACCGGCAGCACTAAGTTCTGCTCGTACGATGGCATCTGCCTTGCGAAGAAGATCTAGACGTTCCTTGGTTACTTCGCCAACGATACGAATACCAAGACCAGGACCTGGGAATGGTTGTCTAGAAACTATTTCTTTGGGAAGACCAAGTTCATATCCAATGGCTCTAACCTCATCTTTGAAAAGAGTTCTGAGTGGTTCAACCAGTTCGAACTGCAGGTCTTCAGGAAGGCCACCTACGTTGTGGTGGCTCTTGATACCTGCTGTAACACCGCCGCCAGATTCAACAACATCTGGATACAGGGTTCCTTGAACTAAGAACTTGATTGGACGGTCATCGGCTTTAGATTCAGCAATCAACTGGGCCTGAGCTTCTTCAAATGATCTGATGAACTCTCTACCAATAATCTTGCGCTTAGTTTCAGGGTCAGTGACCCCGGCAAGAGCACCTAAGAACTTCTTTTCAGCGTCTACTGTGACCAGCCTGACTCCAGTTGAAGATACATAGTCACGTTCAACCTGCTCAACTTCACCCTCACGCATAAGACCGTGGTTCACAAAGATGCAAACTAGCTGATCCCCTACTGCCTTATGAACTAGAGCTGCAGCTACCGCTGAGTCAACACCACCTGAAAGACCACAGATTACTCTGTCGCTACCAACCTGGTTTCTAATTCTTTCTACCTGTTGGGCAATAACATTTTCGCTATTCCAGTCAGCTGCAATACCTGCTGCGTTGTGTAAAAAGTTCTCTAGGACATTCTGACCAAACTGTGAGTGCTTTACTTCTGGATGCCACTGCACTCCATAAATCTTTTTTGAACTACTAGCAAAGGCAGCAACAGGTGTAGTGGCAGTGCTGGCTAGAACTTCGAAGCCGTCAGGTGCCTGCATGACCTGATCGCCGTGACTCATCCAACAGATTTGGTTTTCAGGTTGTCCCTGAAGAATCTCGCCACCGGCGACAACACTAAGCTCCGTTGCCCCATACTCTCTCAGTCCAGTCTTGTCGACTCTTCCACCTAGTGCAGAAGCAAGGATCTGAAAGCCGTAGCAAATACCAAGAACAGGAACTCCTAGTTCCAAGATGTTCTTATCTAACTGAGGCGAAGCAGGTTCATAAACGCTAGCTGGACCACCAGAGAGAATGATTGCCAGTGGGTTCTTTTGCTTTACCTCTTCGGCAGATATGTTGTGATGAACAATCTCACTGTAAACACCAGCTTCACGAACTCGTCGTGCGATTAGCTGCGCGTACTGAGCACCAAAGTCAACAACCAGTACCGGTCTATTTTCAACTGAAGAGTTAATCTTTAGGCACCCGTCTTTTCAAGTCCAAAGATCTTTACGAACCTGGAGTCATAAACTCTCTCAATAAAGAATGCGGAGAATGGGACAACTCCACCCATGGCAATCATTAGGAAATCTTGGAACTTCATGCTGGCTAGTCTCCAGATACGGAAATCAGCAAACAGATAAACGATGTATAGAATTCCATGAACCTGGAGCAACAGCTTTGAGATGTCCACACCTGATGTTGGAAGTCCTGTGTTGTCTACTGAATCTGGCACTAGACCTAGAATTCCAGCGGGACCACCAGACCAGATCAGTAATCCAAAGACATACTTTAGAAGCATCTCAACACCGACCAGGATGAGGAAAACACCGGTGATTTTAGAGCTAACTCGATAAAACTTCAGGGCAGACAGTGCCTGTTCTTTGGGTACCATAGCCCTATTTTACTTCGGCTTTGAGACCTAGTCAGCCAGTAAAGCAGCCTGCTGCTTCTTATAAGCATCAGCTAGTAAGCGCCACCACATAAACACTGCAAAGCCTGCAAAGATGGTCCATTCAATGGCGTAGAACGCGCTAAGCCAGTTCACTTCCCCATCACCCTTGGCCATTCCAATTGTCAAAGGCTCAACACCTGATACCTCAGAAAAAATGTTTTCATCTGTCAAAGCCAGGAAGCCCGTGTAGGTGGCAGAATCTTTACCTTCATCAGCAAGATTGTTGATTTGCTGAGGGACTGAAAGAGATCCATAAACATCTTTACCCAGAGATTGAACTGGGGCCTCGCTCGGTAACAGCCTGCCCTCCAATGGCATGAAAGCCTGGACGGTCATTAGATTCTTTACTTCATCCAGAGCTTTCTTAGCTTCCTGCTCACCCTCGATAAATCCAGCAGCAACAAATAGTTCTGCTTGCAAGGTGTTGGCTGGAAGAACAATCCAATAGCCTCGATCACCATTTAGTTGAATTCGATCGGCAACTAGAAAAGCTCTTGCTGGATTTAATGTAATTTCAGTTTCAACTTTGGTTAAAACAGTATCCTCACCCTCTAGAGATGCTTCATTAAAAGTGAAAGGGGCATTAGGTTCTGTGACACTGTCTAGGTCAACTACTTTTACCTTTGACCAGGTGTCGCTTGTTACATCTTCAACGAAGGTTCTGCTGATTTGCCACTGAGCCATCAAAGCAAAGACAACTGCCAGCATTAGGCAAAAGAATAACGCTGCTATCCATCTAGCGGTTAGAGCAAGTTTGAGCATAGATTATGCGCCGTAGGGAGCTACTACTGTGTCTACTCTTTGGAATTCTTTTAGGTCGGAGTATCCAGTTGTTGCCATTGCTTTACGAAGGGCACCCATCAGGTTTGTTGACCCATCTGCTGAAGTTGATGGACCCTGGAGGATCTGCTCCAGTGAACCAACGGTTCCTACCTTGACTCGTTCACCTCTTGGAAGTTCTGGATTGTGAGCTTCTGCTCCCCAGTGCCAGCCCTGACCAGGTGCTTCATCAGCCTTAGCAAGAACAGAGCCAAGCATTACTGCATCAGCGCCACAAGCAATGGCCTTAACAATATCTCCTGAAGTTCCAAGACCACCATCAGCGATTACGTGCACGTAACGGCCACCTGATTCATCCATGTAATCTCTTCTCGCTCCTGCAACATCGGCAACTGCCGTTGCCATAGGAGCGTGAATACCTAGAACCTTACGAGTGGTAGAGGCAGCTCCACCACCAAAACCAACTAACACACCGGCAGCACCAGTTCTCATTAGGTGAAGAGCAGCAGTATAAGTAGCCGCTCCACCGACGATTACTGGAACATCTAGTTCATAGATGAACTCTTTAAGGTTTAGAGCTTCTTGAGTTTTTGAAACATGCTCTGCTGAAACCGTGGTGCCACGAATAACAAACAGATCAACACCGGCTGAGATAACAGCCTTAGCAAACTCTTTAGTTTTCTGAGGAGAAAGAGCACCTGCAACAGTCACTCCAGACTTACGAATATAAGCAAGTCTTTCTTTGATTAGCTCCGGCTTGATTTCTTCTGCATACATTTTCTGCATAGCAACAGTTGCGTCAGCTGGGGCTAACTTAGCGATCTCTGCTAGTTGCTTGGTTGGATCTTCGTATCTTGTCCATAGACCTTCAAGATCTAGAACACCAAGACCACCTAGCTTGCCAATAGCTATTGCGGTATCAGGAGATACCACTGAGTCCATCGGAGCTGCTAGAACAGGAAGTTGAAAACTATATGCATCGATGTTCCATGCGGTAGAGACATCTCTAGGGTCACGAGTTCTTCTTGAAGGAACAATGGCAATATCGTCAAATGCCCAGCTGCGGTTACCGCGCTTACCGCGACCAATCTCTATTTCACTCATTCTGATTTCCTAGCGGTTGTTGTAATTTGGTGCTTCGACGGTCATTTGAATGTCGTGCGGGTGGCTTTCCTTCAGTCCTGCTGGGGTAATTCTTACGAACTTACCCTTGGCTTGCAGTTCTTCAACGGTGGCTGCCCCAACATATCCCATGGCCGCTCTAAGGCCACCAATTAGCTGGTGAGCAACGGTTCCAACGGTGCCACGGTAAGGAACTCTTCCCTCAATGCCCTCTGGAACAAGCTTGTCTTCACGAAGAACGTCGTCTTGGAAGTAACGGTCTTTGGAGTAACTCTTGGCTTCACCACGAGATTGCATAGCACCGAGAGATCCCATGCCTCTATAGGTCTTGAACTGCTTGCCACCAACGAAAGTGATATCTCCTGGTGCTTCATCTGTACCTGCAAGTAGGGAACCAATCATTACGGCATTTGCTCCTGCTACTAGCGCCTTAGGAATATCTCCAGAGAACTGCAAACCACCATCAGCAATTACTGGAACTCCCGCTGGCTTACAAGCCAAACTAGCCTCATAAACTGCAGTGATCTGAGGGACCCCAACACCTGCGATAACTCGAGTAGTACAAATAGAACCTGGCCCTACCCCAACCTTCACACCATCTGCTCCAGCTTCAACTAGTGCAGCTGCACCTTCACGAGTTGCTACGTTTCCACCAATAACATCAACGTGCTTTGCAACTGGTTCTGCTTTTAGCTTTGCAACCATGTCTAGAACTGCGCTGTTGTGTCCGTGGGCAGTATCAACAATCAGAATGTCAACACCTGCATCAACTAGAGCCATCGCTCTTTCCCAACCTTGGTCTCCAACACCAACTGCTGCTGCGACTAGCAGACGACCTTTAGAGTCTTTGCTAGCTAGAGGATACTTTTCACTCTTATCAAAGTCTTTGATAGTGATTAGACCTTTTAGTTTGTTGGTTGGATCAACTAATGGAAGTTTCTCAATTCTGTGTTGAGCAAAGATAGCAATTGCTGCCTCAGGTGAAACTCCTACCGGAGCTGTAACCAATGGCATTGGTGTCATTACATCTTTAACCAAAGTTGTTGTCTTTTGAACTTCGTTGACAAAACGCATGTCTCTGTTGGTGACAATTCCAACAAGAGTTCCATCTTCATCAATAACCGGAAGACCTGAAACTCTATAAGTTGCACAAACAGCATCAACTTCTTGCAAGGTTGCTAGTTGGTGGGTGGTAACCGGATGAGTGATCATTCCAGCTTCTGATCTTTTAACTAAATCAACCTGTGCCGCCTGCTGGTCAATGGATAGGTTTCTATGCAAAACCCCTAGACCACCCTGTCGGGCGATAGCGATAGCTAGACGAGCCTCAGTAACAGTGTCCATAGCTGAGGACAGCAAAGGGATGTTGATCGATAGACGCTTGGTTACCTGGGTCTTGGTAGAGACCTGGCTAGGAACAACATCGGACTGGCCAGGCATAAGCAATACATCGTCATAAGTCAGACCAGTAAAGCCAAAAGGGTCATTTTGAGTCATTTTCAACCTGTCAGGAGTTTAGATTAGCCAATTCTACCCTGACTACTAACCTCTTGTTTAGGGTCAATTTGGGCTGAACACTGACACCTGGGAGAAGGTTCCCGAACCGGAGTATCGAAAAACCGAATACTCAGGCTGGTCTAGGAAACCACTGCGCTCAAAGAGCGCTTTGCCCTCGACCTGGTTCCTCGAAATAGCCGACCTTAGGCTCTCAGGACTGCCGCTTTTAGCCTTGAGACGGGCTTCAACGGCTATTTTTACTGCATCATAGGTTCGTTGTCCAAGACCCAGAACAGTCGCAGCTCTGGGGCCTTGAAGGCTACCATTTCCCAATAATTGGACCAAAGCAGCCCTGAATTGGGGCTCAACCTCAGTCCTAGGGTTTATCGCCTCGACTCCCTTCAGAGCCTTAGCGAATGGGTAGGTGGAGTAATCGGCAAGGTTGCTCGGCACTAAGTAAACTCTCGGCACAGTCTCAACCCAATGAGCCAAAGATGATAGAAATGGGAGGGACTCCTCCATGCTGAGCAGAACCAGAGCATCAGGCTTTGTCCGAGCAATAGCCTTTGTGTCTTTGATGGCTAGGGTTTGAACTCTAATTCCCTTCATAGCCAATCCAAAAGCGAGCGATCTCATCTGGGCTCGACTTTGAGGCAAAGAACTAGAAACTAAGACAACTTGTTTAGGTTCAGGTTTAGAAACAAACCGTACGAGCGCAAATGAATCTTGACTGGGACTAGTTGCCAATCTAAACATCCAAGGCTTACTGGTTTCCTCCCCTAATTCATCCTCAAGAGACGAAGGTGCAATCATCGGCAATAGGGATTTTGCTGTGCTTTCAACTAATGCCTTGGTTGATTCTGATTCAACCGGAGCAATGATCACATCAGCCTCAAAAGCTTTGAGTCTAGAAAAAGCTCTTGCTCTATCTAGATCAGAATCGCCAACATCAAAATAGCCAACTGAAATCTTTATCGGTCGATCTGATAGATCACGAACAGCAAGTCGCACAGCAGCTCTTTGCACTTGACCAACAAAGCCAAGATTGCCAGTATCAGAAACTAGAACACCAACTTTTAGCCCAGGTGCAATCGGTTTGGCATTACCTGTTGAAACCAAATAGATTCCACCAATACCAATTAGCGCTCCAACTGCGATGTTTCTAAATTTTCTCATCTCAGGAGAATAAGGGAAATTAGAAGTCCTGTTCTTAGTTTTCAACAGGTAAAGAAAACGGGCCGCCTATTTAGGCCAGCCCGTTTCATTTAGTTTCCCAAGCTTTGGGTTTTGGTTTTAGGTACTTTTTAGCGCTCTACGATTGCTAGTACATCTCTAGCTGAAAGCACTAGGTACTCTTTGCCGTTGTACTTTAGCTCTGTGCCACCATACTTAGAGAAAATCACTCGGTCACCAACTGAGATGTCCAGTGGGACGCGGTTACCGTTGTCATCTACGCGACCTGGGCCAACTGCGATAACTTCGGCTTCCTGAGGCTTTTCCTTAGCGGTGTCTGGGATTACTAGACCTGATGCTGTGACTTGCTCTGCCTCAACTGGGAGAACGACAATACGATCTTCTAGTGGCTTGATTGAAACCGACACGTGAACCTCTTCTTTATTGACTGGATTTTGGTGATTATCTTCACCGTAGGCACAAGTTTACCTGTTTTTAGCACTCTTGCAACCAGAGTGCTAACTCTTCGCTGTTAGCGTTGGTTTATGGATCGCACCGACTTTATGAGCCTCATTAGCCCCGAGGGGCAGGCTCTATTAGCCGAAGTAGGAGAAATTGACTCCAAGGCCGACCTGGTCAAAGTGGTCTCCAATCTCAGGGGCAAAGGGCACTCAGCCGAGCTGGTGGCAACGGTACTAACCCAAGTCAAATTGCGCAGAAGAGCAAAAGCCAAGTTTGGTGAGTTTGCTGAAACCATGTTTTTTACCGAAGAAGGATTAGAGCAGGCATCAAGACTAAAAGTTGCTGCCATCCATGCCGGCAGATTTAGAAGTCACGGACTAAAGAGAATTGCTGATCTGGGTTGTGGGATTGGCGCTGAAAGCCTAGCCCTAGCAAGTCTGGATATGGAAGTCACCGCATTTGAAATAGATGAGGTTACAGCTGCTCTGGCAACATACAACCTGGCTAGCTTCGAAAATGTCAAAGTTGAACAAGCAGATGTCACAACCATCAGCCTCGATGAATTTGATGGACTCCTTATTGATCCAGCAAGAAGAGATCTCAAAGACGCAAAGACCAACATCAATAAACGCAAGTACGACATCAACGATTTCAGTCCTTCCTTTGACTTTGTTCTAGAGGCGGCAAGAACCAGACCAACCATTGTGAAGCTAGGCCCAGGTCTAGATCACAAAGACATTCCTGACGATGCGGAAGCAGTATGGGTTTCTGATGATGGCGACCTAGTTGAACTAACTTTGTATTTTGGAATTCTGAAGAGACCCGAAGTAAAAAAAGCAGCACTACTTATTAGCCCTAATGGAACATTTGAAATAACAAGTTCAGAAGCAGAAAGACTTGATGCTCCTCTTGGAGAACTAGGCAAATACCTTTACGAGCCTGATGCGTCGATTATTAGATCTCACCTTGTCGGAGATCTTGCTATCTCTCTTGGGCTAAACATCTTTTCTAATGAGATTGCTTATCTTTCTTCTAATGAAGAGGTTCGCTCCCCTTGGCTCAAAGGCTACGAGGTGTTAGAGAATCTAGTATTCGACAGAAAGAAACTAAAGGCATATCTCAGAGAAAAGAACATCGGAGTTCTGGAAATCAAAAAGCGTGGAGCTGACATTACTCCGGAACAGCTACGAAGAGAGCTTGACCCTAAGGGAACTGAATCAGCAACACTTATAGTCACCAGAGTAGATGGCGCTCACCGAGTGCTTATTGTTAGAGCTGTTTAGGACTGGACAGTAGTAACAGGCAGAGTTGATTCTGCTGAGAAATCTAGGCTGCTTGGTGCTCGTCCTGCCATAATCAGCTGGGCTCCCAAGATAGCAATCATCGCTCCATTGTCTGTGCAGAGGCTAAACGGAGGGATTCTAAGTTCAATGCCATTAGCTTCACACTGCTCCTTGGCTACCTCTCGAAGCCTTGCGTTAGCAACCACTCCTCCACCAAGCAAAAGTCTTGGAACCCCAAAGTCTTTACAGGCACTAACTGCCTTCTTGATAAGAACATCTACAACCGCTTCTCTGAAGCTAGCTGCAACGTCAGCAATAGAGAACTCTTCGTTCTTTGATTCAGCTAGTTCAACGTGTCTGGCAACAGCAGTCTTCAATCCTGAGAATGAGAAGTCGTAGCGATGCTTCTCCATGTCTTTAGGAAGGGTTAGTCCTCTTGGAAATCTAATTGCAGCTGGGTTTCCCTCTTTGGCAACACGATCTATTTCAGGACCACCTGGGTAACTAAGCCCTAGAACTCTGGCTACCTTATCGAATGCTTCACCAGCGGCATCATCGATAGTTTCACCAAGTAGTTCAACATCGTTTAGTAAATCTCTCACCAAAAGTAATGACGTATGGCCGCCACTTACTAACAGTGCAATGGTTGGAGTTTGTAATTCACCGCGATCAAGAATGTCTGCACCGACGTGGCCAACAAGGTGGTTCACAGCATAGATAGGTTTACCGGTTGCAACCGATAGCGCTTTAGCAGCTCCGACGCCAACCATGAGAGCTCCGGCTAAGCCAGGTCCATTGGTAACAGCAATAGCGTCAATGTCATCAAGGGTTAGATTAGCTTTCTCAAGCGCTTCATCTAATACTGGAGTTAGCGCTTCAAGGTGAGCTCTAGCCGCAATCTCAGGAACCACTCCACCAAAGATGGCGTGCTTATCCATGCTTGAGGAAATGATGTTAGCAAGCAGAGTATTTCCTCTAACAATGCCAACTCCAGTTTCATCACAAGAGGTTTCAATACCAAGAACTATGGGTTCCTTGTTCTTCTTTAGTTTCAAATCAGTTTTCATGATGAAAGCATCAACACCATCAGGTTGGTAATACTTCTTTCTAGTGCCAATCTGCTTAAATCCAAATAGTTTGTATAGTTTCTGGGCAACAGAGTTATCTGCTCTAACCTCAAGGAAGATTTCTTTAGCATCAAGATCCGTTGCCTGCTGGGTCAATGTGTTCATCAGCAATCGACCGATACCCAAGCCGCGCTTATCTTCTCTAACAGCAATGGTTTGAATATCTGCTTGATCACTGCCTGGCAGTTTGCTCAGGCCTGCATAACCAACTAGTTCTTCACCTTCAAGAGCCAAGATATAGAAAGTGTGTTTGGCTGCCAATTCAGAACGGAACGTTTCCTCAGGCCAAGCATCATTGGCAAAGCTAGCCGTTTCTAACTTCATGATCTCAGGGAGATCTAGAACCGTGGCTTGCTTGATAACTATGCTCATCAGCCGCTCACCTTCTTACCCTTACTAGGAACCGCATCAGGTTCACGCAGGTAAATAGGTGTGATGTCCTTGTTTCTGCCTTGAGGGGTTAGCCCTTGAGCAAAGGCAATCTGCCCTAGAGCACCTGCTCTCACTCCAAGCTCTGTGCTCTCATGGCTGGCTAAATCAATAAAGTTGGCAATGTCTTCTTGCTTGTTGACCGAAGGTCCATGGGTTCGCTGAGGGATACCGTTTATTACTCCTGAGTATGCAGCCCAGAAGACTTCTTTTCTTCGGGCATCTGTTGTCACAACCAGGTTCTTAGCATTTGGGTTGGCTTGATAGAAATCCAAGGCAATTGAATCAAGTGAACAAACTGAAACCAGTTCCGCTCCTGCGCCAATAGCAAAATACCTTGCAGCTGCAAGACCAACTCGAAGGCCGGTGAAAGGTCCAGGGCCAACTCCTGCAACAACGGTGCCTATCTGTCTTGGCTTTAGGCCTGCATCATTCAAGACCTTTTGTATTGCTGAACCGATTCGTTCAGAGTGTGTCATTGGCTCAAGGTAATTCAGTTCCGCTAGAACAGTTCCCATACTCAAAACGGCAACTGTTGTTCCAGCAGAGGTGTCGATAGCAAGAGAGTGTTCACCCATACGCGTTGAGGCAGCAGATGTCTTCATTAGATTGAAAAACCTGCCCAGCGTTCGCCGTAACCAGTTATCTTGATCTGACGTTCTTCTGTTTCACCTGATGTGTCTCTAGAGATTTCAACTTCTAACCAGTTCTCAGAGATATCATCGGTTAGACCTTTACCCCACTCAACTAAAACAATTGAGCTTGAGAATGGGATATCTAGATCATCTAGTTCTGATGGACTACCAAGACGATATGCATCGACGTGAACTAGTGGTGCTTTACCCTCACGCTTATGTGTTCTAGCAATGACAAAGGTAGGACTTGAAACATTGCCTTCAACACCGAGACCTTCGCCAACTCCTCTAGTGAGAGTTGTTTTACCGGCACCTAGAGGCCCGATAAGGATAACTAGATCACCTGCCTGAAGCTGTTTTGCTAATCGAATACCAAGCTCATGCATGTCTTCGCTTGTTGCGATTACTTGCTCAAAGATTTGGTGAGTGCTGGTCAATTCTTTAGCCGATGTATTCTCTGTTGAATCTAGAACCAATTCGAGTAACTATCTCGTAGTTGATAGTGTCAGCTGCTGTTGCTAAATCATCAGCACTTGGACCACCCTCCCCAAAGATGATTACTGTGTCGCCTGGTGACACAGAAGCATCACCAACATCAACAACAAACTGGTCCATGGCAATACGAGAGTGAATCTTGTATAACTTGCCGTTGATAGAAACCTCTGCCTTACCTGAAGCATTACGAGGTAATCCTTCGGCATAGCCCACCGGAACCAGAGCAAGGGTTGTTTCTTTAGCTGTTCTATACATGTAACCGTAGGAGACGCCTTCTCCTGCCTGAACCCGCTTTGTTTGAACAACTTTGGCTTCAGCAAGCATTACTGGCTTGAGGCCAAACTCCTGAGCTCGGTTATCGCTAAACGGTGAAAGACCATAGAGAGCAACACCGACTCGAACCATGTCGTAGTGAGCTTGAGGGTAACTTAGAGTTCCATCGCTAGCGGTTAGGTGTCTAAGTTCAAAAGAGACACCTGCATTTAGAGCCATAGCTATAGCTAACTCAAATCTTTCAATCTGAACTAGATCCTCTTTGACTCCAGTGGATGACAGGTGGCTAAAGATACCTACCGTTTGAACTAAGCCCCTTGCAACTGCTTCTTTAGTTTGTGTGAGTAAGTCTTCAAGTTCATCGATGGTCACGCCGTTACGGCTAAGACCGGTATCAACCTTGATATGTATTTGGCATGGTTTGCCAGCAATCTCTGCTGCTTTGGTAACTCTAAGTAGTTGTTCCTGAGAAGAAACAGCAACATCAATGTTGTGCTTTATCGCTGAAACAAAGTCGTCTTCAGGATCATGTAACCAGGCAAGAATAGGAGTCTTGATACCTGCAGCACGCAGTGTTTGAGCTTCAGAAAGATCTGCAACGCCTAGATAGTCAACGCCTTCGGCTTCAATCTTCCTAGCAACATGTAGCATGCCGTGACCATAGGCGTCTGCTTTGACAACGCCCATTACCTTGACTTTAGGTCCGATGTGTTTACGCATTGAAGAAAGGTTGTGAGCGACATTACCTAGATCGATGGTTAGTTTACGCACTGGATTAGTTTCCTTCCGCGATAACAAAGGCACAAGCCATGCCACCATCATGAGTGATAGATAGATGCCAAGAAGTAATACCCATTGCTACTGAGCGTTCCTTAGTTGCACCTGATACTTCTAAGTGTGGTTTACCAAGAGCATCTTTTGCCACAGTGACATCGTGCCAAGACAAACCTGTTGGATTACCTATTGCTTTTATAAGTGCTTCTTTGGAGGCCCATACTCCAGCAAGAGATTGCATAGAGCGGTTTCTCTCGGATTCCGTGAAGATGCGCTCAATTAGAGCTGGGGTCTTTTGAAGTTTGGATTCAAAACGGGCCAGATCCACAAGGTCAACACCGACTCCTACGATCATGACTACTCGACTGTTACCGACTTGGCTAGATTACGTGGCTGATCCACATCCAAGCCCTTAGCTGCCGCTAGCTCCATCGCAAAGATCTGTAATGGAATGACGTTCAGAATTGGTGCCAACATCTTGTGTATAGCTGGAACATAGACAACTTCAGCTGCATACTTAGCGACTTCGGTATCTCCCTGCTCAGCAATAGCAATAACCTGCGCTCCACGAGCTTTGACCTCTTGGATGTTACTGACTACCTTGGCGTGAAGTGAGTCAGGGTCACTAGGGCTTGGCACAATAACAATGACCGGTTGACCCTCTTCGATTAGAGCAATAGGACCGTGCTTGAGTTCTCCAGCTGCAAAGCCTTCAGAGTGAATGTATGCAAGCTCTTTGAGCTTAAGAGCACCTTCAAGGGCAATAGGGAAACCTACGTGGCGACCTAGGAACAGAACAGTTCGAGCGTCCTTGAATTTCTTAGCCAGAGCACGGGTTGAATCAGTAGCGGTTAGAACATCTGCGATGTCACCTGGCAACTTGAGAAGTTCTTTACCAATGACCTGCAGATCTTCTTTCGGTTGTGTTCCACGAACCGTTGCTAGGTGAAGACCTAGTAAATAGATTGCGGTTATCTGTGCTGTGAATGCTTTAGTTGAAGCAACTGCAACCTCAGGGCCTGCATGAGTATAAAGAACAGCATCTGCTTCACGAGCAAGAGTTGCTCCTTGAGTGTTACAGATAGATAGAACGGAAGCTCCTGCTTCTTTGGCGTAACGAGTAGCCATCAGAGTGTCCATAGTTTCACCTGATTGGCTAACCGCAACAACCAAAGTGTTCGGAGTCAAGATAGGTTGACGATATCTAAACTCATGAGATAGCTCAACGCTTACTGGAATCTTTGCCCAAGCTTCAATTGCATACTTACCAACCTCAGATGCATAAGCAGCAGTTCCACATGCAACCATGATGATGCGATCGATGTTTGGAATAAGTTTTGAGATGCTAGCTAGTTCTTCTAGGTTCACATAGCCATCACTTGAAACACGAGCCATCAAAGTGTCGCCAACAGCCTGAGGCTGGTCAGCAATTTCTTTAGCCATGAATGAGGACCAGCCACCCTTGCTAGCAGCACTAGCATCCCAGTCAACTGTGAACTCTTCGTGAGTTACCTTTTCTCCATCAAAGTTTTCAATTTCAACACTGCCAGCTTTGAGAATTACAATCTCATCCTGACCAACAGCAATTGCTCGCTTAGTGTGTTCAACGAAAGCAGCAACATCGCTACCTAGGAAGTTCTCGCCATCACCCAAACCAATAACGAGTGGGGCATTTCTTCTAGCGGCTAGAACCAAACCTGGCTCATCCTCGTGCATGACCAAAATAGTGAAGGCTCCGTGAAGTCTTCTAACCACAGTTCTAAAGCTTTCGGTTAGATCACCAGTCTTGGCATATTGGGCTGCTACCAAATGAGCTGCCACCTCGGAGTCTGTTTCGCTGGCAAAGACAGCACCCTGCAATAGGAGCTCTGTCTTTAGTTCTGAGAAGTTCTCAATGATGCCGTTATGGATAAGGCTAAGTTTCTGGTGTTCGCCACCTAGATGAGGGTGGGCGTTGCCATCGGTTGGAGCCCCATGGGTTGCCCAGCGGGTATGTCCGATACCGATGTTTGCTTCCCCTAGAGGAGCCTTTTCAATATCTTCAACCAGCTTGGTTAGCTTGCCGGCTTTCTTACGAGTCTCTAGTTGACCCTGGTGGTTAATGACAGAAACACCAGCACTGTCATATCCTCGGTATTCAAGTCGCTTTAGCCCGCCCAGCAGGACATCAACGGTTGACTTGGGCCCCACATATCCGACGATTCCACACATGCCTCTAGTTTAAGGCAGAATGGCTTATGTGACTGGCTTACCCCTTGGTAGTACCTCAGATGAGGCACCAGTTTCCCCTTTTGAAGAGATATCGCGTAGCAAATGGTCTGAATTGGCCCAAAGTTCAACTTCTCCCCTAACTGAAGCAGAAATTGAAAAGATCAGGGGTCTAGGAGATTTCCTAGATATGGCTGAAGTATCAGACATTTACCTTCCTCTGAGCCAGTTACTCAATCTCTATGTGACTCAAGCTCAAAAACTTCATGAATCATCAGATGCTTTTCTTAATAGAACTAACAAGAAAATTCCATTCATTATTGGAGTGGCTGGTTCAGTTGCCGTTGGTAAATCAACAGTCTCAAGGCTCCTAAAAGAACTCTTAAGTAGATGGCCATCAACACCAACAGTTGCTCTTGTAACAACAGATGGTTTCCTTCACCCAAACGCTGTTCTTGAATCAAGAGGGCTGATGAGTCGAAAAGGTTTCCCTGAATCTTACGATCGGCTTGCTTTGTTGAAGTTTGTAGCAGACATCAAATCAGGTAAAGAAGAAGTATCTGCTCCTCTTTATTCACACCTCACCTACGACATAGTGCCAGGTGAAAACGTTTTTGTCTCATCTCCTGATGTTGTCATCATC
>JAULUM010000024.1:0-8808 GCA_032111565.1 Rhodoluna sp.
ACACGAGTTCGGCATTCCACTAGTTGTTGATGCCGCTTGGGCAGCTCACTATGGTTTCCACCCAGAACTACCTGAGCACCCACTTGCTGAAGGTGCAGACATTGTTGTTACCTCAGCACACAAGACCCTTCCTGCTTGGTCACAAGCAAGCTTTGTTCTAGTTCGTGAAGGACTAGTAGATCTCAAGAGATTCAACAAAGCATTTGATTCAACTCAGACAACATCGATGTCAGGAAGAATCCTTGCCTCTATTGATGCTTCCCGTGCTCTTCTAGAAAAGCACGGCTATGACCTAATCGACCCAATCATTGATGCAACTGAAAGAGGCAGAGCAACACTAGTTGCTGCTGGCATTGAAGTTATTGATGGTGAATACATCGATCCACTAAAGCTAGTTATCCTGCTTCCTTCATCAGGAGCTGATGGCAACCTAGTTGAACAAGATCTACTAAATGCCAACATCGATGTTGAGATGGCCAACAGAGACCTAATCATTCCAATGATTACCTTTGCTGACACACCTGAACTGATTGAAGATCTAGTTGACAGAATCATCACCTCAGTCAACAAACACAGGGGAGAGCCACGTTCTGTTTCAACTGCAGCAGTATTCTCGATTGTTCCTGAAGTTGTGGTTAGCCCTAGAGATGCATTCTTCTCAAAGCAAGAGATAGTAACCGCGGATAAGGCAGTTGGCCGAGTATCAGCAGAGATGATCTGCCCTTACCCACCAGGTGTTCCTGTGTTATCTCCAGGCGAGAGAATTACTCAACAAGCCCTAGATGCACTCTTTGAAGCTAGAGACACGGGTGTGAGAATCGCCTTTGCTGCAGATAGAACTCTAGAGACTTTTGTAGTTCTGCCGGAATAGCTAGTTGTTGTAAACATCTTTCCTATGTCCAGCTCTAACCAAAAGTAGAGTCAGTGTTTCATTTTCGATGTCAAGTATGAGCCTGTAGTCCCCAACACGGAGTTTGTAAAACGGAGCCCAGTCTCCTTTTAGCGGGGGTTAGGTAACTAACTGGATTTTCTTTTTGGGCTAGCTGATCTAACTGATTTCGCATCCTTTGCACTTCGTGCTTGGGGAGCCTTTTTAGCTGCTTTGTTGCTGCTGGTGATATCTCCACTATCCAATTCGTCGAGTCCGAGTTCAATGCTGAGTTCCTTCATGCTGATCCTCTTTTGGTTGCGTCCCCCTGCGGCGAGGTATTCGCGTATAGCCTCAAGGTCACGAAGGTCCTCTTCAAATTCTTCGATGCCTCGGATGATGAGCTCCCGAACAAAGTAAGACTTAGGTCTTCCAGTGCGGTCAGCAAGATTGTCAATCCGAGCCTTCAGCTCATCAGAAAGTCGAACAGTTACCATAGCCATAATCTTCACCTGTCCTACATGTATTACAAGTAAGACTAATTGGGGTTGTGGATAAGTTCAAGAAGTTCTGGGAACTAATAACACGTTCTCTGACCTGACCCTATGGTGAGAAAACAATTTCTCTAGCGCTCGGGAATAAAGCTAGAGGCGAAATGGTTCTTATAAATAGCGATGTCAGTGGTCAGGGCTAGCATCTTATTCCCAGAGCAAAACGAAAATACGGCAGGAGATTTTTATGAGCAAGAACGCAAGAAAGTACCAGAAACCACAGGCAAGCAAGCACAACGCTAGATGTGCTCAGACTCCTGAGAAGCTTCGCTACCGCGACATGAAGGAAGCCAAGAGTGATCTGACTCGGTTCAGAGCAAGAGCCGCTGAAGACATGAGAACCAAGGGTTGGACTACCTTCAACCAGAAGCGCCCCTACGAGTGTGCTGGCTGCAAGGGTTACCATCTAACTTCGCAGGAGCTAGGCAAGGTTGAGAACGAAGTAGTCAGAGCGAAAGAGCTAACTATCGCAGAACTTATTCTTTCTGCATAAACGGGAATAAATCTTTAGCACAACTGATTTCCACACTTAGAGAGCTAACCCACGGAAGGGGCTAACAATAAACATCTTTGACACCATAGGCTTCCTAGTCTTGCTTTGGTTCGCCGGGGTAGTTGTATTTGCCATAGGAATTCATTTGTTTATTGCTCTCTACGCAGCCTTTGGAAATCCAAAACCTGTTCCTCGAACTAGCTACAGAGACGACCCCGAAGATTAAGTAATTGGGAACGGCGTGTTTGAATTCAAAACACAATTTTTGTTTCACAATAACTTTCCAACTCAATTTTCCAAAGCAACTTTCCAACCCCCAAAGACAAAGCCTTGTCAGAACCTTGGAGCCAAAATGATTTTTGATTACTCATCTTCAGAAGACGATTTCTGGGCAGAATTCGATCTAGGTACAACGCCTATGGCTCGTAAAGTAGAACTACTCTTCAACCTAGGTCACCGAGAATTATGGAAGTCCAACACTAAAGAGCCTTTGAAGTACTGGATCCCGGCGTTAGAGATCGCAGGTGAACACAACCTGTTGCGTGAAAGAGTTGAGCTCCTTGAAGCGATCACCCGCGAACTTATCACCAACCAGAATGACTATCTAAGAGCAATCGAGATGGCTGACTATGGGCTTGCACTTATTCCAGAGTTCACTATTGACGTTGAGGAACTAACCTCAAAAGCTCACCTAACCTGGGGTAAGGCAGTGGCCTACGACAACCTAGAGCGCTACTCAGAAGCTCTTGCTTACTTCACCTCTGCATCAGCAATGTATGCCGATGTTGGCAATCACTTGCTGGCTAACATCCTTGCCAGTGCAACAATTTTTGCTCACATCGAGCTCGATGAGCATGATGAAGCAGAGAAGCTTATCCCTGAGATCAGAGCATACTTCCTAGGAAAAGAAGACCTCGCTCGTATTGCTTACTGCGATCTAATGACCGCCATCATCATGATGCACAGAGGCCAGTACCCAGAAGCCCTAGCCCTAACCCTAGAAGTCATGTCTGTAGAAAAACAGGTAGACAAACTAGATGCAGGCACTCTACGTTGGGTTGCCAAGGCATACCTTTACAACAAGGACTTCAAAAAAGCTATTCACTTCTACAAAGAGTCAATCAAGTATGCAAGTAAGAAGGGTGACCGCGACTACCGTGATGTAGTAAAGGCAACCCTTGGTTTAGCAGATGTCTATGACGCTATGGGCAAACCAGAGAAAGCAGAAGCGGCCAGATTCGACGCTGAGTCAATAAGCAAACGTCTGAAGAAAATCCAAGCTCCGGATAACACAAAGGTTCTCAAAGAGATTGAGCAGCTTCGTAGCCAGGGAGAATACGAACTTGCAGTACAACTGGCCACTGAAGTGGTTCAAGAGTCTTCTGAGTCAGGGGATATCTCACTTCGCATCAAAGCCGAGTGTGAAAACATCATCACTCTCTTTGAAAAGGAAGACTATGCAGCTGTAGTTCAAACCTGGGAGAGATTCCCTCAGGCAGTTCTAGAGCTTTACGACGAACTAGTAATCAGAATCAAAAACATGGTTTGTCACGCTCAATACAAGCTAGGAAGAATCGAAGAAGCAGCAAAGCTAAATGAACAAGTTCTAACAGACATTCGCTTGGCTCAAAACAAACAAGAGCAAGCCTATGCTTTTGAAAACAGGGTTGAGATTGAATCTGATCCAAATGAAAAGAAGAAGCACATCTCTTACGCAATCGAAACAAACCTAGAAGCACAAAACCCAGACAGAGCCCTTAAAATTACTCGCAAATTCCGCGATAAGTATTAGTATGTTCTTAGGTGGAAACACCAACTAAAACTAAATATCAACTGTTCAAGTTCTAAAAGAACTTAAGAAGAGTGCAACCTGCCGCCCATCGGCAAGGTGCCAAAGAAGTACCAACGGAACAGGCTTATACAAACGTCTAAGCAACTAAAGATGGGGCGTAAATGCCCCGATACATCAAGCGAAAGCTTGAAGAAAGGGGCATTACTCATGTCCGAAGAAACACAAGAAAACGCTGAACCTTACCTAATGGAGGTCTTCAGTTTCAAGCACCACAAGCAGTACGCATCTAATGCTGAAGATGGCGTTACAAAGGGCTTCACCTTAGGCCCAGTCAGATCAGACTGCCAGTCCTATGCTGCTGGGCATCACTTCCACTGGATTCCAGTGTTTAGGCACAGCTCTGAGAAAGAGTTTGCAGAAGTTAAGTTCCTTGAAGATCAATCCTTTGAAGTAACTACCCAAGGAGAAACTCACACCTGGTATCACCACGATCCAGAGCGCCTAAAGCTAGCTCTTGAACTCTGTAGAAGAGAAGACGTCATGGCAATCAAAGGCAGACCATGGATCTTTATCTGGTGTGGCGATGGTTGCTACGCGTTTAACTGCTCAGAACAACCAATCACCCCTTGCACCGAATAACCCCTACCCAAGAAAGGACTTAGAACAATGTCGGAACAATCAAACAAAAACATTTGCTACAGCTACGCACCAGGTCACCACTTTCACTACATCGCCATAAACAGTGCAAGTAGACCAAGAGTCCCAGCTACCGTCAAAGTGTATGGAGCAGCCTTCCAGGTAACAGTTGAAGGAGAAACCAGCCTCTGGTTTACACACAACCCGCAAAGGCTTCTAATTGCTTTAGCTGGAGCAAAACCAGAAGACATAGAAGCAACAAAGGGAAGACCTTGGCTCTTTGTCAAAGGTAACTACTCCCTTGATTGCTTCAACATGACAACCGAACCTCTAACTCCTTGTGTGAAAGAACTCGTTCAACCAGACATGGTTGAGATCAACAGGATGGTCAAAGAGATGGGAGAGAAAGCTAAGAATAATGCCAACTAAGAATTGGAGCTATGTCACTAAGTGGGAGAACCCTCAAGAAACAATCAAAGCCATAGACAAGGAATACGGCAAGATAACCTCTAGCCCAGTCTTCTTTGGTTACTGGGCTAAAGTAAGCCTCTACCGAGTAGCCCTAAAGGACTACGAGCAAGGCTTACACTCCCTAATCCAAGAGAACACCTGTACCTGTGGCCTAAGGATCAACAAGTCAGATAACCTACTAGCCATAATTGAACCCAAACACCACAGAAACCATAAGACCCTAGAACCAGAACCTAACCCTAAGTTCAGAGGCATAGTGGGAAGAAGAATAACCATGCCTATGCACGCTAAGGATTGGCAGCATCCGGTTGATGTGTTGTGGGACCGAATGATAGAACGCAGGTGGGATCACAAAACGGGAACAAGATGAAATCAAGTCATAGGGATCATTTAGGCTTCTAATGACAAAGGGGCTGCAATGACTGAACGCAAAGACGGGCTTTATGACGAACTGATCACTAATCAAGTTAGTGGTGAGATTGAAAATTTCGCATTTGTAAAAAAAGGAGACTGTCGAGGGTGAACCTCTCGGAAGCTACATTTTACAACTATTGATCGATTCAATCGATAACACATTGTCCTCTTATTCCAAGGATGCCGACAAGATAAAGCTAGCGAACGAAATCTTGAAATCATTAGGATCAAGCCAGCGAATTGAAGACGCAGAAAAAGCTAAGCGGTTGATAGCTCTCGTTAAAGAGTCAAAGTCGGACAGACGGTGGGTGACCCAAGAGCCACCAATGACGCTCTCCAAAATGGGTTTAGTGACAAACCAAAAGATAAGCATGTCAGCCACCCTAAACCTAGAAATGAGGAGCTCCAACTCAGTGGACATTTTGATGTCCTTTGTTCGAATGAAAGGCATCACATTGCTCGCGGATGAGTTAGGCAAGCTTCGCGAGCGGAACGTACCAGTGAGGTTACTGACAACGGTTTACACAGGGGCAACCCAGAAACAAGCACTTGACTATTTGGCAAGGGAGCTGGGGGTGACCGTAAAAATAAACTACGATATCGACATTGCTCATTTGCACGCCAAAGCTTGGTTGTTTGGAAGAGACTCCGGATTCTCAACAGCATATATTGGAAGCTCCAACGTTAGTGAAACTGCTCTTACTGACGGAATGGAATGGAACGTCAGGCTTTCGGAAACTTCGAGCCCAGAGATTTTAGATGCGTTTCGAGTTGCCTTCAATTCATATTGGGCCTCAGAATATTTTGAAGAATACGAGCCCGATCGTGACGGGCAGAAACTTTTTGATGCCTTGGACTTAGCTAAGACAAGATTCGGCGGCTCAAAAACTAATTCGGACTTTCCTCTCTTTATTCCGAACATAGATGTCCAACCACACGAGCATCAGAGGAAGATGCTGGAGGATTTAGAACTTCAGAGAGAGGTGTTTGACAGACATCGAAATCTTATAGTTGCAGCAACAGGGACTGGGAAAACTGTCTTGGCTGCTCTCGATTACAAGAATTCGCAGGAAATACTGGGCTATCGACCTAGTCTTCTATTCGTTGCGCATAGGCAGGAAATTTTAAAGCAGTCTATGTCTACTTTCAAAGCTGTCCTAAAAGACGGAAACTTTGGGGAGCTTTTTGTCGATGGCAAGAAGCCAAACGAGTGGAGGCACGTCTTCGCATCTGTACAATCTCTTGCGTCGGCAGATGTCAAATCGTTTCCGGCAGAGCAGTTTGACTACATCGTGATTGATGAGTTTCACCGAGCGGCTGCCAATACCTACCAAGACATTCTTGACCACTTAAGGCCGAGAGAGCTTCTCGCTCTTACAGCGACTCCCGAGAGAGGTGATGGAAAAAGAGTGCAGGACCTCTATTTTGACGGCGTGATCACCAGTGAACTCAGGCTTTGGGATGCTATGGAACGAAAGCTGCTTGCACCATTTGACTATTTTGGAATAGCGGAAGAGACAGACTTTACTTCGATTGAATGGTCAAAGGGAGGCTATTCAACGAGCGAACTTGAGAAAAAGGTAACAAGGAATGATCTCAGAGATCATCTGCTGCTAAAGCAAATTGCAAAGTGCATCCCGAATCCAGGAGAAATGAAGGCTCTTGTTTTCTGCGTAGGAACTGAGCACGCAGTCTACATCTCAGAACTTCTAAATAGTCGGGGTATAAAAGCAATGCCCCTTAGCGGATCCAGCTCGGATTCAGAAAGATCCAAAGCAATCAACGACCTTGCGCAATGTAGGCTAAACGCAATAGTTACTGTCGACATATTCAATGAAGGAGTGGACATACCTGAGGTTGACTCTGTGATTATGCTTCGGCCAACAGAGAGCTCAGTTGTATTTTTACAACAGTTAGGTAGGGGCTTACGGAGGCACCCTAACAAAGAATCAGTAGTTGTCCTAGATTTTATTGGATCTCACCGTTCTGAATTTAGAATGGACAGAAAATTTGAAGCGCTAACCGGTTTGGCACCCGGTCAGCTTATGAAACAGGTTGAACTTGGCTTTCCAATGCTGCCTGGAGGAATGTCTATTAATCTTGATTCGATTGCTTCTCAGAGAGTGTTGGAGAACATAAAACTCCAATTGAATTACAGCTCTGCCAGATTGCAAAACTTAGCCAAGCAATTGCAATCCCAAAGCCTGCAGGATTTCTTAACAGACAGTGGCTTGGATTTGGATGAACTCTTTGAAAAAACTAGCTGGCTGGCATTGAAAGTATCATCTGGGTTGGTCCAGGAAAGTGATTTGGAAGAAGGCTGGAAGGAACTCGCATCTTTGGGGAAGAGGTTCCTCCATATCGATGACCAAAAACGGATAAAAGAGTATTCGGCCATCCTGAGAAGACAGGAATTCGATTCAGAAGGTGCTCGAGTGATTTCTAAGCATGCGACTTCTATGCTCTTTTGGATGCTTTGGCCTGATGCAAAACTTCCAAATGGAGTTCAAGTTAAAAAAGCGACTGAGGCATTCGACTTGCTTAGTAAGTACCCTGAGGTGGTCCAGGAATGGTTAGAAATTATTCAAATAGTGGGCAAACGTGCCCTTGCTAACGTTGCGCCAATAGAGTTTAAACTAGAGCAGCTTCCACTCCAAGCACACGCAACTTACCTAAGGTCGGAAATTCTTGGAGCTGTGACTTGGGCAAGGCTCGAGGGGGATTTCGGGAGGAAAACGACAAAGGCTTATGGGCATCAAGTGGGCGTTAGTTTTGTTGAAGAGCTGAATCTTGATCTTTTATTTGTCAACTTAAACAAAGCTGGAAATTCGGCAACGACAAAGTACAAAGACTTCGCTCAGTCAAAAGTGGAGTTCCACTGGGAATCTCAGAATGCGACATCAGATGATTCTGAAATCGGCAAACGGTACATTAATCAACCTATTTCCAACCACGACGTATTGATATGCGTAAGGGAAAGCGAAGGTGGTTTTAAAGTCTTAGGCCTTGCCGATCTTGCTCAACACAAAGGATCCAAGCCAATCCAAATAGTTTGGAAGCTTCGTACACCTATGGATGTTGCAACTTATGAACTTGCAGCTGCCTTTAAAGTAGGCTAGCCAACTCTTCTAAAGTAGGAGGCTCACAACCAGCTCTTTCACAAGCGATGCTTGCTGCTACTCCAGCGATACGTACGTATTCGGCTAGGTCTTGCTTGGTTAGGGAAGCTAGTTTGTCTAAGGCGTTTTCGCCTAGGTAGTTGTTGTCTTCTAGTTGGCCTAGGAGATTAGCTACGAAAGTGTCTCCCGCTCCTACGGTGTCTACTACCTGGATCTTTCTAGCTGGGACATCTATTACTTCTGTTCCTTTGTAGATTCTTGTTCCTTGAGATCCTCTGGTTAGGAGAACAATCTTGTCTGTGTTGTTGATCCAAGAGTTGATGATCTCGGTTAGATCTGATTCTGGTTTTAGGTCGTAGAGCCATTCAATGTCTTCATCGCTGGCTTTGATGATGTGTGAGAAAGAGTTGACTCTTTCAACTCTTTCTCTTTCTTTGTTTCTATCAAAGCCAAGAGCTGCTCTG
>JAULUM010000025.1:0-2890 GCA_032111565.1 Rhodoluna sp.
CCCCAAAACCCCAAAACCCCAAGTGCCTGATTTTTAAATGTAACAAGCCTGGACTGCGCTTTTGCTCGCTGCCTGGAACCACTAGCGGCTGATCAAGGGCTTGCGTGCCAGAACTGCCAGTGTGCAGATCCAATAACAAGATAAGGACACTCTTCTGGGAGTCAGTCTGAGCGTTGCAGGCAAGACCTTTGAAGAATGCGTCAAGGCAATAATAGATGGCGTGGATCATGACTTCTCTTGCTATACGATTACTCATGACTCTGATGTCACAGTTAAGCTACTTTTCAGCCAGCCTTCACTGGGACTTGTCTAACAAGTTGAGAGCGCATCAATCAACTTTGCTAAGCACTCAATCGACGTGACCTCATAGCTTGAGTGCACTTAAATAGAGAAAGACTATTCACAGTCTGACGTCCTGAGCTTGATCGCGACTTTGAAGCAGACATCAGCAGATTAAATCTTCACCGAGGCGTGTTCACTTGCATCTAGTTCGTTAAACCTATGGTCACCTGAGGTCTCATCACTGATCCAACTACTGTCACCAACATGCGAAGTAATCAAGGAGCAGCAGTACGAGGCAGTTTGTTTAGTCTAGCCTGTTTAGGCCTCCGACTTTCAATCAATACATCAGTTCGCCTGCGTGATCGAGCCGAAGCAACTTCACACCCCGTACTTTAACTGTGTTGTGCTTTGTTCGTTCACTCCTGCTAAGTCCTCTCTCACCCTACGTGTCTTTGAGCATTCTCTGCCCGCAGACCAGAAGTTGTCCAAGAGTGTGCACAAGAACACACTGAAATTCTTGAATTAGCATTACGGACTCGGACTGGAAAATGGCAAGATTGGAACGACAAGCAAATTAGAGTTCCCAAGCATTTAGCTGACAATCAACCTTAGATAGGCTGTGGAGACAGATATCAAGAAAACAATGATCAAGTCGATTAAGGAAAGTTTCGAGGCCTTTGAACGACATAAGAGCTGGCCATTGACCAACTGTTCGGCTTGGTATTAAATGGCTAAGTTTGGCAAACACACCCTGGATGTGCCGAATATTCTAGGTGCCTACTTTGAAAGGGTCCATATGGAGCAAGGGATCAGTTTCGACACGAATAAGTTCACAGAAGAGCTTACTGAGAAAATTTTTATGATTTGATTAAAGCGTTTAATTGTTTAAAATAAAAGATAATCACTGGTGCGGCTAGAAGTTCATCGACGAGTAGAACGGGAAGTTGCTCGCGTTCGGCTGCTGCGGCTGGTTCTGCAGAAGTGAGGACAAGTTTGGAGTGAACTGCTGCATGTGCGTGTACGATGGGTGTTGCAGGGACGGGTTGAATGCGAACTGACCGTGCGGCTGCATCATGAACTGCTGAGAGGAGCCCGAGTGGCCTGGGTAGCCCATGTACTGCTATGGCGAGCCCCTCTGGTTCGGCATGAAGCCGCCCATGCTGGTCTGGTCTTGAGCCGTCATGCGCGGTGAAGTCACCGCTCCATTATTGTTTGCCATTTGCTTGGCATAGACAAAGGGGGTGGTTTGCTGCTGGAACACAGTGGGTGACTTGCTCATGTTCAAATCACTTGGGTTTGATCCGTTGCGGTTGAACTACTGTTAGTTGATGGGCTGCGCGTTACCGTTGGTGCCTGGACGCGATTGAGGCTGACCTGGTTGAGGTTGAATTGGACGCTACATAGGTTGGCTGTTTCCAGTTTGATTCAAATGTTAGCTGGAAGGAATTCGTTGATACTATTCAGTGTTAGATTAATTTGAACTTACATTTGCGTTTTAGTTGGCCATCGATGTCGGATTGCGCATCTATTGCATCATTCGCTCGGTTTCTCTCTTATCATCAATTATGCTGCTGTTATTCGACATAGATTTCTAAGAAACGTCCGTGCTTGAATCCTTGCCCTCTTGTCCGTGGGTGAGAGTCTCAATTAGACTTTAAAGAAGCTTCTTGCTGGATTCGTCTAGGTTCTGAGTAAGCTTAGGGTTTTGCTTGAGCATCTCGATTACGATAGTCGGCAGGTTCTGGTTCAGTGCCATCTGGGCCCGTGGATTCTCAGAAAGACGGAAGTAGCACTTGATGATGTGCTTCAGCAGCCTGGTAGATGGCTTCTGCAACTGGCTTTCAACCATGTTGTTCAACACAGTACTCACAGCGAAGAACCGTTCCGCTGTATGGCACAAGTATTTGAGACCTTCGTCGTCCATCAGGATCTTCTAAATGATAAATGTCGCCACAGTCTGAGAGAGGTCAGTACCCCGTTCCATGATACGAAGACAAAGTGGGATGATTTCTGTCTGAAGGAGAAAATGGATGACATCAGGGTCATCCACCTTAACCAAAGCACCAACAACGCCCAGTGAGGTGAGACGCAAGTATTCGAATGACCGCCCTTTGCTGACCGTGTTTAGGAAAGGGTAGAGGAAGAGCGGGATGTGGGCTTTCAAGAAAAGTTGTCGTGTATCTTTGTGGGATGCCACACATTGGAGCAAGGCTAGCACGTTGCATGCTTTGTTGGAAGTCTTGTTGTCGAGGACAGGAGGGGACAGAAGTGGGTAGACCGCCACAATTTCTTGTAGCAGGGCAGCAATGGTACCAACAGAATGCCAGATGTATGGTGCTAATTCCGAAAAGTGCTCACGCTGACGCGACAACTCAAGCAGCGCGTTGTCACGCAGTTCCGCGTACTTCAACTCATCGATGTATCGAATGATCTCTTCCTTTTCAAGCTCCGAGACACCAGAGTTTTCCATGAATTTGCTCTTCACGGGACCCATAGCTATGTCATTAGTAGCCATACTACGCCAAAGTCAGTCGTTAGAACAACTTACCTCATTTTCGCTGCAAAAGAAATTATACTAACCAAGAAGCGGGGTTTTGGGGTTTTGGGG
>JAULUM010000026.1:0-4729 GCA_032111565.1 Rhodoluna sp.
CTTGCGGGGCTAGGTGTTGCACATCTATATGTATGTGGAGCAGAGACTAATAACTGCATAAGGCATACCTCTCACGCAGCTTTAGAGAGGGGATATGACCTGACTCTGATAGCTGATGCTCACACCACCACTGGCTTTGAGTGGAATGGTTACATCGTTGATGCGGCAAGGGTTATTGATGAGCAAAATACGAACTTTATGCAGTATTCCCTGCCAGGAAGAGAATCTAAGGCGGTTTCCGTTACCGAGCTTTCCTTCTAGTTCCCAATACACTGAATTAGAACACTATGAAAGGTGAAACAAATGGCTAAAGCCGAAAAGAAAGCTGCCAAGGCAGCGAACAAGGTAAGCGAGAAAGGCTTAACTAGATACAACCTAGTTGCAGGTCTATTGCACTTGTTCTCCGCAATTTCCCTAACTGCAATTCTTGTGCAGGTAGAAGTGCAGGGTTACTTCCCTGTAACAGCAACTTGGATGGATGGCCCTCCGGGATTCAAGCCAGGTCAAACATTTACTCAGGGCGGTCAGACATTTACCTTCCCAGAGCCTGTGACAGTCGAGCTGTTCACAATCAACCTAGGCGCATCAGTAATCGCGTTCCTGTTGCTTTCAGCGCTATTCCATTTCCTGATCATTTCTCCATGGTTCAAGAGACGTTACTTCGATGGTCTTGCAAATACTCACAACTACTTCCGTTGGACTGAGTACTCACTTTCTTCATCAATCATGATTACTTCAATCATGCTGCTAAACGGTTTCACTGACTTTGCAGGTTTGATTGCAGTATTCGCAGTAAACGCAAGCATGATCTTGTTCGGTGCTCTTCAGGAGAAGTATGAGAAGCCAGGTAATGGCAAGGGTCTTCCATTCATCATGGGTTGTATGACCGGTGTTGTTCCATGGATCATCATCTTCATCTCAGTGTTCCGTCCAGGTTACGAAGGTCAGAATGAGATTCCTGGATTTGTAATCGGAATCATCGTTACCATTTTCATCGCCTTCAACACATTTGGTATCAACCAGGCACTGCAGTACAAGCAGGTTGGTAAGTGGAAGGACTACTTATTCGGTGAGCGTGTATACATCACACTTAGCTTCGTAGCAAAGTCGCTTCTTGCTTGGCAGGTATTCTCAGGAGCTATCATTCCTGCGCTTACAGCTCAGTAATAAACAGCACTTCGGATATTGGCGGTCGCTTTTGCGGCCGCCAATATCTTTTAAGCGGATGCACTCATTGGTAGATCCTTAGATGCTTACTCTGGCCATTCTGGAACAAAACCAGAGCCAAGCGTTGATATAAAGAGTTAGGGTTGAAACAAGACCCAGTAAGGGGTAGCTCTGATGCCTCAAGGCCTAAAAATCAAACTTCTAGTGTTGGCGTTAGCCGCACTGATCCTTCTTGGCTTTGGTGCACATAACTTGATTCAAATTAATGAAAGTTCCATTGTTGGTCAAACCAAGCCTGAAGCCAACGCCACCGCCCACTTGCAAGCTGGACAGCTGGCCGAAAGAATCCAAGAACTAGAGCTCGCGGGTTTCGTGGGGCTTAAGGTCAATCCGGATAAAAGGATTGTTGATGTCTGGCTGAGCGAAGAGAGCGGCCCAGAACTTCTGAATTCAATTGCTGAGGCTAATGACTTCACGGTCAACCTGCGCAAGTCTGCTTATTCTTTAGCGCAGCTGGAAGGAGCAATTGAGATAATCAATGAGATTGTGAGAGCTTCAGAGGTGCCGGGTGGTGTTGTTCTCTCCAATAGCGCTAAACGAGAAGATGGTGCTGGAATTGATCTGACAATTCATAAGACCAGTAAAGTACCTGATGAAAAGTGGATTCAGAGCTTTAGTGATTATCTTCAAGTTCCTGTTTTTGTTGACCCAGCAAAAACAAACATCTCCCTAGGTTCATCTCGAATTCAAGATTCTGCACCTTGGCGAGGTGGTTCACTTTTTGCCACAACTGGAGATTCAGGCAAAGCTGTTTACTGCAGTCGAGGTTTCGGAGTTGTCTCTAAGACAACCAAAATCCAATACATGCTTGCAGCACGTCATTGCTTTGGTGGCAAGAATCAGTCTTTGCGCACTTTTCAGAATCGAAACCAAATGGGTTATTGGATGCCTAAGTCTTACTACAACTCAGCTACCAATGATGTTTCGCTTACTATTCCGAGTGGGGGTGTAGTACGCAACTCGGTCTACTACGGAAACCCAACTACATCTAAGGCTTATCAAGTGACGTCCGTGGGGGTGAATACGGTTGGACTGCGAGTATGCACAAATGGAGCAAACTCAGGTTTGCACTGCAATGTCGTGATCAGGAAAGGTCCGCATCAGGTTTATGACGGAAACAAAATTTACGAGAATGTCGTCTCAGGTTGGAAGGACAACAATCAGATAGTTGTTGCGCAAGGAGACAGCGGAGGACCTGTGGTCAGTGCTGTAAATTCATCTGGCACGCTTCAAGGATTTGGAATCCTGCATTCATTGTCAGTTGCAGGTGACTGCGCAAGCTTAGGCATTCAGGTGAATGTTGGACCAACTAGTTGTGGCAGAAAAGTGTACTGGATTGACCTAAGCGCTGCGTTAGCTGATTTGCGTATGGACCTCAAATAAATCACTAAGGCGATTATTAGTCAAAGAG
The DNA here is from genome assembly GCA_032111565.1 of Rhodoluna sp. Taxonomy (GTDB): domain Bacteria; phylum Actinomycetota; class Actinomycetes; order Actinomycetales; family Microbacteriaceae; genus Rhodoluna. Next base: position 2,639 of record JAULUM010000026.1, read on the forward strand.
TTAGTTGGATTGATTGGTTTCAATAAACAAAATTTAATCTTTAGCCAATCAACTGTGCGACGCGTTGTGGTGAGACTCCGAGAAGGACACCTATGTCTCTCATAGTTAGCCCTTCATCTCTCATTCGGCTAACCACTTCTCTGATTTCGGCTGATGCTTCATCCTGAAGTTTTTGAGCTTCTTGCATCTTGTATTTAGCTGCTTCGAGATCACAGATTATGCCTGGTAGTTCAGCGTCTACTTTGACTACTACTTCGCAGACCGCTTTGTTGCCTTTTTGTTCCTCTAGTGTCTTGATTCTCTCAACAACGAGCTCTTTGCACTGATCTAGTCTTCTGGCGTTCACAGTGAAGCCTTGAGGGCCCTTTACTTCAGCCGCCCAACCATCCTGGGTCCGGGCTGCATGAACTTTGACTTCCAAGGTTTCCTCTCATACGACACGCCTAAGTAAAGGGGGACTTGACAAATTTAGTCAAGTGGTGCTTTACTAAATGAAGTCTAAATCCGACTATCGATAAACACAAGAAACCCGGAAGGTTCTCATGGAAATTTTCATCACAGTTGCGGCTCTAGCGGTCGCGTCATTCGTTGCCTACGCATTCGTCAAGGCAGGAGTGGACAAGCTCCGTACCTCAGACGCTGATCTACTCAAGAGAGGTTGGGGTTGGGTTGAGAAGTTCCCTAAGGGTTCGACTAAGTTCATCGGTCTAGCAGAGCTTCTTGGTGGTCTAGGAGTTATCTTGGCTCCGGTTGCTGTAACAGTATTCAACTTTGACTGGGCCCTGCCTCTAGGTATTGCTGCAGGTGCAGGCCTAACTTTGGTTATGGTGCTAGCTAACCTAACTCACATCGTTCGTAAGGAATTCAAATACACATACAAGACAGGCTTGATGCTTCTAGGAGCAACTGTTCTTGCAACAGTGCTCTTGGCGTTCTACCCGACGGCCTAAGCTTTTCTTCCAACGCCAGCCCTGGTTGCTGCTCTTTGTAGAGTAGCGATCAGGGCTGTGCCAGTTAACAGAATCAACACTGACGTAGTGATGGCTCTGCCGGCATCCCAAACAAGTCCACCCGTCACAATTTCGTATTGCAGGAATCGGGTTAGGTTACTCAATAATGGATCTCCAGCTACGTAGCTAATCTGAGTTCCAGTACCTGCCAGATACGGCCAGTTCCAAAGAGTCATCAAAGCGCCGTAACCAAAGGCAGCTATGACTGCATAGATAACTAGGTAGGTCTTGGTAAGCCAAGATCTCTTCACATGAGGAATAAGTCCTGCGCCTAAACCAACAAGAGCAGCGGCCATCATTTGGAATGGTAACCAAGGGCCCACGCCTCCGGTGATTAGAGCAGATACAAATATGGAGCCTGCTCCAAGAATGAAACCAAATCCACTGCCAAATACATAAGCACCCAAGATAATCAGGAAGAAGGAAGTTTCAATACCTGCAGTACCTGCACCTAATAATCTGATCACTGCGTTCAGAGCAACTAACACTCCAAGCAGGGCTAACTGTTTGGAACCGATGTCACCGGTTGCAAACTCAACCAAGATGAGCAACAAGATAAGTGGCATCAAAACAATGAACACGCTTTGAGCCAATTGAGTTTCACTGGTGGTGCTCTGTGCAATCAACAAAGGCCAGGCGAACATTAGTAAGCTACCGAAGCCAGCCATTGTGATACTCAGTCTTGAAATCAGTATCTTCATAGCTTGACCTGCTCAAGACTAATAAGCCCTGGCTCTTGAGTAATCTCAGCAAGCTGTGATGCAAAAGGTTTTCCAAAACCAAGAACTTCAAGAGGCGAGTCATCAATAATCAATGATCCTTGTTCAAGAACAAGAACTCTGTCTGAGACCATGGCAACAAACTCAATGTCATGAGTGGCAATAAGAACTGATCTATCTTCTGACCTAATGCTGTTTAGTTGTTTAGCAAGAGCATGTTTTGCTGAGTAATCCAAACCTCTGGTTGGTTCATCAAGAACAACAATCTTTGCTTGCTTGACTAGCTGAATAGCTAGAACAAGTGAGAGCTGCTGACCGGCTGAGAGATCCCTTGGATGGATAGAAGTGTCGATACGACCAGC
>JAULUM010000027.1:0-4759 GCA_032111565.1 Rhodoluna sp.
CTGACTAGAGCGCCAGCAATCTTGGTTCCACCAACGTCGATACCAACGGTAATCATCTATTTCCTTAGGGATTGGGGTCAGGCTTTATCAACGACAAGTTTATAACTGCAGATTGTTACATTTCTGCCCCTTTTCAGATGTCTTTCAGGTTGCCCTAGGAGGTAGGCTAATCAAAAGTTTTGTTGAACCGTCAACCAAGTTAGAGGATTCCATGAAGACATTTGAAGTGCCGTTAGTAGTTGTTTCAGCTCCTGAAACTAACATCACCGACCTTTTCTTAGATCGAGTCAAACTTGACCCCAACCTAGCCCTCGTCTCAAAGCAGGTAGAGCCTGGAGTATGGAAAGACCTGACTGCTAGTGAGTACCTAGCCGAAGTGCAGGCATTAGCCAAGGGTTTTATTGCCTCAGGCATAAAGCCTGGTCAGCGTGTTGGCATCATGAGCGCAACCCGTTACGAGTGGGCTCTAGTTGACTTTGCTCTTTGGTTCGCCGGAGCTGTTTCCGTCCCAATCTACGAAAGCTCAGCACCTGCTCAGATTGAGTGGATCCTCGGGGATTCAGGTGCTATCGGCTGTGTGTTTGCTAATAACCAATTGGTTCAACTCTTCAACTCAGTGAAGCCGTCACTAAAGGATGTCAAGCATGTTTGGACTCTAGACGGGAATGACCTAAATGACCTGGTCAAAGCTGGTAAAGATGTCTCAGATGAGGAACTTGAGAAGAGCAGAAAGACAGCAGGTCTAACCGATCTGGCGACAATCATTTACACCTCAGGAACAACTGGTCAGCCTAAAGGTTGTGAGCTTTTACACCAGGGCTTTGTAGATCTGTGTCGTAACGCTCAGGCAGTGCTTCCAGATGTTGTTCGTCCAGGTGGAACAACTCTTCTGTTCTTGCCAATGGCTCACGTGTTTGCGCGTTTCGTTTCAGTTCTCTGCATATCAGGTGGTGTGAAGGTTGGACATCAAGGAGATGCTAAGAATGTTGCCCCAGCTATGCAAAGCTTCCACCCAACATTCTTGCTTGCTGTTCCTCGTGTCTTCGAGAAGGTTTATAACTCAGCAGAGCAGCGTGCAGAATCAGCCGGCAAGGGAAAGATTTTCCACGCGGCTGCTGAAACAGCAATTTCTTGGTCAATGGCTAAGGACACCAAGAAGGGTCCAAGCCTTGTATTGAACTTGAAGTACAAGTTGTTTGATGCTCTTGTTTATAAGAAGCTTCGCGCCGCCATGGGTGGAAAAGTAAAGTATGCCATCAGCGGTGGTGGCCCTCTAGGAGCTCGCCTTGGTCACTTTTACCGTGCAATCGGCCTGATTGTTCTAGAAGGTTATGGACTAACTGAAACCACTGCTCCAGCAACTATCGGTAGACCTGACAAGGTAAAGATTGGCAAGGTTGGTTTCCCGCTTCCAGGTTGTGGAATCAAGATTGCCGATGACGGTGAAATCTTGCTAAGAGGAACCAACGTTCTAAAGAACTACTGGAACAACCCGAAGGCAACTGCGGCAACATTTGAAGACGGCTGGTTTAAAACTGGCGATATTGGATCTTTGGATGAAGACGGCTTCCTTTCGATTACCGGTAGGAAGAAGGAACTGATTATCACCGCTGGTGGTAAGAACGTTGCTCCTGCTCTTCTAGAAGATCCACTTCGCGCTAACCCACTAATCAGTCAAGCTGTTGTGGTTGGAGATGCCAAGCCATTCGTATCAGCTCTTATCTCACTTGACGAAGAGATGCTTCCTATCTGGCTAGAAAACAACGGCATCAAGGACAAGATGAGTGTTGAGGACGCAACCAACAACCCGGTTGTGATTGCAGAGATTTCTAAAGCGATTGAAGCCGTAAATGCCAAGTTCTCAACAGCGGAGTCGATTCGCAAGTTTGCTCTTCTGCCAAAAGATCTGACCGAGAAGACCGGTCACCTGACTCCTTCACTGAAGATTAAGCGATCAGTTGTTATGGAAGACTTCGCCCATCTTGTTGATGACATTTATGCAGCAAGCGCTAAGTCAACCTGTCACAACATAGGTGATTACAAGATCTAACGTAGGAACCAATCGGTTTGACGCAAGAGTTTCATAGCTTCTTTGCGCTCATCGGTAGATAACCTGTCGAGATAAAGCTTTCCATCGAGATGGTCGTTCTCATGTTGCAGTGCTTGGGCTAATAGCCCTTCGCCTGAAACAGTGATGCGAGTGCCATCTAGTTGATATCCAGACAAAGAAGCTTTTGGATACCTAAGTGTTTTATGCCAAAGACCAGGAACCGAAAGACAACCTTCGTCTAATAACTCTGGTTCACCTTCAAGGACAAGTTCTTCTGGGTTGATTAGGTAACCGACTGTGCCATCGACGTTATAACTAAAGGCACGAAGTGAAACACCGATTTGTGGTGCCGCTACACCAGCTCGACCAGGTTCTTTAGTGGTATCAATCAGATCGTCAATGAGAGCTTCTGTCTTTTCACCAAAGTCTTTGATTGGATCACACTTGGAAATTAGAACAGGGTCGCCGTATAGGCGTATCTCACGAACCGGCATGGGCTACTTGGACTTAGCTAAGCCCTCAACAACCAGTGCTGCAAGCTCACGTGCTGCTTCTCTGGTGTTTTTGTGTAACTGATCAAACTTGATTACTGAACCTGCAGCTAGAGCTGGGTCATAAGGAATCTTGACAACTGCACGAACACGAGATTTGAAGTGAGCTTCAATTTCGTCAAGCTTCACCAAGTTAGTTCCCTGAGTTGCCGTGTTTAGAGCAACTACTGATCCTCTAACAAGATCACCATAACCGTTAGCTTCAAGCCAGGTCAGAGTCTCAGAGGCAAGTCTTGCTTCATCAACAGAACCACCAGAAACGATAACCAGTCCGTTTGCTCTTTGCAGAGTCGGTCTCATTACAGAGTGCACAATTCCAGTTCCACAGTCAGTCAAGACAACTGTGTAGTAGCGAGCAGCCATGTCAGCAACTACGTTGTAGTCACCCTCATCGAAAGCTTCAGAAAGCATTGGGTCGCTGTCAGATGCAAGCACGTGCAATCTTGTTGCGTCTCTTGAAACCATGGTTGAAAAGTCAGTGAACCCATCAACTGCTGCTGCCCTGTTGACAACATCTCTAACGGTGAATCTTGTTGACTTGCTGACACGCTCTGCGAGAGTTCCACGGTCAGGGTTAGCATCAATAGCAATCACGCGATCTTCTCTGACTAGTGCCATAGCCATTCCAAGCAAAGTGGTAACGGTAGTCTTGCCAACTCCACCCTTACGAGTTAGAACTGGAACAAACTTTGCTCCGCCATCTAGTTGGGCTGAGATTCTGGTGTCGGTTGCTTTGCGCTCACGTGTGCGAAGGTTATCGCCAAGGTTGATTGTCTTTAGCGAGATGAAGTAAAGGAATCTGCGGAAACCTGATTCAGGTGCAGGCCTGTTTTTCGGAGAAACATCGATAAGGCGATCAGCTGTTAACATCGCTGCAGGCTCTGGCTGGTCGAATGCATCGCCACGCAAACTGTCTCTACGAGTGTAGCCAGCCTGTCCATTTGCACCAGTGTCAGTACTTAGAGTTTCACCCTGAGGAACTATCGCTGTAGCTTCGGTTACTACTTTGATTGAAGAAGTTGATGGAGTTAGATCAATTGAGCCTGCATCTAAAGATGTAGTAGATAGTTCTGAAGACGGGGTTTCTTCCTTCTTACGACGGCGCATGAGTCCGCGTTCTGATTTTTCAGCCAAACCTAATCCTTTATGTATCTTTGGGCTATAACAGTCGCCAAGCCGAACCTTGTACTTTAGGTAAGTCTAATCACTACTGAGGTTCGACGATGAGAATCAGGTCCCCTGACTCGACAGACTGGGTCTTCCCAATGGCTAAACGCCTGACAATACCGGCAATATTCGAAGTAATTGTCGCTTCCATCTTCATGGCTTCAATGGTGGCTATCGGCTGTCCTAAGGCCACAGGAGTGCCCTCAACGACTTGGATGGTTACCACCCCAGCAAATGGGGCTGCAACCTCAGCCGGGTTAGCTGGATTAGCCTTCTCAGCAACAACGACATCTGAGGCTATCTTCTTGTCCCTAATGTTTAGAGGTCTCAACTGGCCGTTTAGGGTCGCCATTACAGTCCTGAAGCCCTTGGTGTCGGGGCTGCCAATGGCCTCAAGTCCAACAAAGATTCGAACACCCTTAGAGATCTCGACAACGTGCTCATGGCCCTGCTCGAGCCCGTACAGGTAATCCAGTGTGTCCACAGAGTCGAGGTTCCCGAAGGTTGCTCTTGCCTTCTCAAAATCCTTTGTAGGGCCTGGGAAGAGAAGTCTGTTCAAGGTGCTTCTTCTTGTTTGAGCATCATCAGATCTCAAAGCCTCAAGGTCTTCGTTCGATACTTCAGTGATGCCGAACTTAGGGTTCTTACCCTGAAGGACTTTGGTTCTAAATGGCTCAGGCCAGCCCCCAGGAGGATCTCCTAGCTCACCAGCCATGAATCCAATAACGGAATCTGGGATGTCATAGTTCTGAGGGTTCTCAGCAAACTCAGCAGGGTCGGCATTCACAGCCACCAGATGAAGAGCAAGATCACCTACGACCTTAGATGAAGGAGTTACTTTCGGAGGTCTACCTAGGATCTGGTTGGCAGCTGCATACATGTCTTCAACACGCTCGAACTGATTGCCGAGACCAAGCGCAATAGCCTGTTGTCTCAAGTTACTTAGCTGACCACCTGGAATCTCATGTCTGTATACCCGTCCTGTTGGTCC
>JAULUM010000028.1:0-14660 GCA_032111565.1 Rhodoluna sp.
AACCCTTAGCCCTAGCGGTTCTAATGAAGTCCTGATTCATGATTTCTAACATGCTTGCCCTGGCGTAACGGGTGTAACCTGCAAAACCAATAAGCAAAAGTGCAAGTGTTGGTAGTAGTAAGTGTGTGAAAGAGTCCACACCTTGAACCCAGAAGCTTGAAACCAAGTTTGGAGTTTGCGAACCTACTGTTGCGAAAGGTCTGCCATTGATGAAGGAGCTTTCTGAGTAAGGCTTCCAAGCTTGCATAAATCGATCTAGAGAAACCACCGCTGTCATAGCAAAACCAGCAAGAGCGGTTGTTCTAGCAACAGCATGCTTGTCTTCACCACCAAAGTAGAAACCTATTGCCCAGCCAATTAGGGACATAGCAATAAAGATGAGCACCAAGAGAATCGGACTCACAAACAGTGAAACCATGTTGAATGGAATCCAGATCGCCAAGCCAATTGCTACTTGAACTAACGCTAGATTTCTAGCACGTTTATTCTCGAGCCCCACAGAAATAGCTGTTACCAAAAGAGCCAGTCCCGAGCCAATCACTGCTCCTGCAAACATCCCGATGCCAGGGTTATTGAACCAGTTGATCCAAACTAAAGTCTGGATTAGCCCAATGCTTCCCGCAAAAGCAGTTGCGAAAACTATAAGAAGTTTCTTCCTATTACCTTGAATGATTCCTGCCCAGAAGAAACCAGTGACTATTCCAATTGCAAGCAGTGCCTGCCATTCAATCTGTGGATTCTGTAGGAAGTCGTTGAACCCGATTGCAAGGTACTGCTTCAACAGAATTGCAACCCAGAACACAGGTAGAGAAAAGAAGATGAAAGCAATCAAAGTGACGCTGTAGTCAAATCTGCTGTACTGTCTAAGCGCAGTCAAGATACCAACAGTGATACCGATTGTGATAGCAATGAAAGTTGCTGTTGTAACCAACTGAAGAGTTGAAGAGATTGCTGCTCCAACTAGGTCTGTTACATCTTGGCCGTTTAGGTTCTTACCTAAATCAAATTGGCCAATGAAAAGCTTTAGGACTCCCCCGAGCCAGATGAAGTATCTGAGGAACGGGTTCACGTCAAGATTCAGAAGTTCAACTCGACGAGCAATTAGCTCTTCTTTGTTTCTAGCAGTCGAGGTTCTTAGATCCTCAAGGGGATCTCCTGAGTATGCGGTTAGCACATACATGAAGTAGGTAGCTGCAAAGAGCACCAAAAGTGTTACGCCTAAGCGTTTGAGGATAAAACTTAGAAAGGTGTTCATTTAAATCTGTCTATTCTTTAGGGAGGGTCAAGGTGGGAAGAAACCATTTGATTTCTTCCCACCTTGCAGTGCTTCAGCTAGTAACTAGCCTTGAACCGCATTTCCCTTGGCAGTCCACTCCCAGAAGTTCCAGAAGAACATCGGAGCTAGTGGAGCAGGTATTACGCCATCAACCTTGTTTGTGTTCCAAGCTGTTACACCTGGGAACTGGAAGATGGTTACGCCATATGCGTCAGCCCAAAGTTCCTTCTCAGCGTCAAGCTTCAGAGCAATCTGCTTCGCAGGATCCATTTCGGTCTGGATTGACTCATAAGCTGCGTCAACCTTTGCGTTTGAGTAACCGTTTAGGTTGTTTCCGTTTCCAGTCTGGAAAGTAGAAATTGAACCTGATACTCCAAGGCTGGTCATCTGCCACGCAAACTCAACTGCGTCGTAGGTACCTGAACCTAGTAGTGATCCCCAGTTCTCGTCACACTTGTTGATTACGTTGAAGCCAGCCTTCTTAGCTGATTCCTGGATTAGAGCGAAGGTGTTTGCTCTACGAGTGTTTGAACATCCGTATAGCCACTTCACATCAACCTTGCTAACTCCAGCCTTAGCCAGAAGAGCCTTCGCGCCTTCAATGTCAACTGCAGCGTATTCAGATGAACCGTTGCCAGCTGCAATCTCGTCGTAACCAGCAGCACCAGGCAAAGTTGTCTGTGAGTTGACAACGTTAGCGTTTGCGTTGATTGGCTTGATTAGCTTGTCAACGATGTCCTGACGAGGAATGGTCTTCAAGAACGCCTGTCTAACCGCTAGAGCCTTAGCCTCGTCGCCACCATATGTTGCAGCGTCGAATGGACCCTTGTTGTTGAAAGTTAGGTCAATGTGCTCGTAGGTTGAGTCAGGTGTGCTCGCAAAAGTAATTCCCTTGCTAACAACATCGCTTGCTTCTAGAGCAGTAACAATGTCAGCTGTTGCTTGTGGAGAAATAATGTCTACTTCACCGTTTGCAAGAGCAGTTACAGCAGCTAGAGGATCAGCAATGATACGAACTGTGATCTTCTCGATCTTTGGTGATGGACCCCAGGTGTATCCCTCGCGGGCAGTAAGAGTTACATACTGGTCCTTCACTAGATCAGTCACAACATAAGCACCGTTAGATACCAATAGTGAGGTGTCTTCAGGCATGTCCATGAAGTCGTAAGCTGTGCTCCAAGCAGTTGCGATAGGAGCTAGAACTGCAGAATCATTAGCAGCAATAGCATCAAGCAACTTCTTCTTTGCATCAGCAGCACTTAGGTTTTCATCCTTGAATGCCTGCTGAACAGTTACGTGAGCAGATACACCAATACCGAAGTTCAACTCCCAGTCAACAACAGGCTTGTCATAGACAAGTGTCAATGAACGGCCGTCATCGCTGATAGTTGGGGTCTTGGTAATAAGTGATAGATCTCCACCACATGCAGCTGAGTCGAAGAATACTCCGGCATCAAGTTCATCTTGGTTGGTGATTTCACCAGTGTTCTCGTCGTAAGCAGGCTCAACGTTGTTGAAGTTACAGCTGTTGGCTGCCCAAGCAAGCATCATGTCTGCTGCATCAACTGCAGTGTCGTCTGACCAAGTAACGCCAGGCTTAACTGTGTACTTGATTGTTAGTGGGCTGTCCGAAACCTTTTCGTAGGTTCCAAACTGCTCGTTCTTGATGAGCTTTGGCTCTGAATCGTAGTAGTTGAATCCTGAGTTAGCTAGGTACAGAATGTTCGCGTTAGCAGTAGCGTTACCATTGCTGGTTGAGCTGTTTGCTGAGTAGAACGATTGGTTCCAAGCTACTGAAATGGTTGAGCCAGCGACAACATCGCTTGCCCCGGTTGCACAACCGCTCAATGCTGTGGTCACTGCAGCAACTGCCGCAACGACCATTGAGGTGCGTTTGAACTTCATAATCTTTACTCCTAATGTAGGTTTCGGCTTCTTTGAAGCCATGTTGAAACCCTACTCCTGATATTGGCTATCAGGAACAAAAGGTTCGTTCAGCCCAAATTAGGGGTTGAGTAGGTGAGGTTTACTCTCCGATTGAAGCCAAGAGCTTTGCTCTAGCCTCACGACGCTTCTTCTGTTCCTTAGGGTCTGGAACAGGAACAGCGGCCAGCAGGCTCTTGGTGTAGAGCTCGGTTGGCTTGTTCAGAACCTGGTCACGAGGACCAACTTCAACAAGCTTTCCGTACTGCATAACTGCAATACGGTGGGCCAAGATGTCAACAACACCAATATCGTGAGTAATGAACAAACAAGCGAACTTTAGACGGTCCTGAAGTTCAGTTAGAAGCTCTAGGAATCTAGCCTGCACTGATACGTCAAGAGCAGAGGTTGGCTCATCAGCAATCAAAAGCTTTGGAGATAGCGCTAGCGCACGAGCAATACCTACACGCTGTTTCTGTCCACCAGATAGCTCGTGAGGGTAACGGTTACGGTATGAACGTGGAAGTTCAACCGAGTCCAGAAGTTCTTCAACACGAGTGTTGAGTTCTTCTCCGCTTGCTTCACCAGCAAGTAGCAAAGGCTCACCGATGCTCTCACCAATAGGTAGACGAGGGTTTAGAGATGATGAAGGGTCCTGGAACACAATTCCTGTGTCGCGACGAATAACCTTCAGTTCTCTCATCTTCTTGCCTGCAATGTCGTTACCTAGGATCTCGATCGAACCTGAATGCACTGGAAGAAGACCGATGGCTGCACGTCCAACGGTTGTCTTACCTGATCCTGACTCTCCTACTAGACCTAGGATTTCACCTGGCTGGATAGAGAATGAAACACCATCAACAGCACGGAATGCTGGGATACGTCCACGCTTTGGATACTCGATTACTAGGTCCTTGATTTCAAGAACTGGCTGAGCCTTAGTAGCTTCTGGGGCTAGAGTACGAACCTTTAGAGAGCCAAGCTTTGGAACAGCGGCAAGAAGCGCCTGAGTGTAAGGGTGCTTTGGCTTGTTGAACACCATGTCTGAAGTGTTCTCTTCAACAGTGAGACCATCCTTCATAACAAGGATTCTGTCGCTAAGGTCAGCAACAACACCCATGTCGTGAGTGATCAAAAGGACAGCTGAGTTCAACTTGTCCTTTAGGTTACGCATTAGGTCAAGAATTTCAGCCTGAACAGTAACGTCCAACGCGGTTGTTGGCTCATCAGCAATCAGAAGTGACGGGTCACAAGCCAAAGACTGGGCAATCATTGCACGCTGGCGCTGACCACCTGAAAGCTGGTGAGGATACTTGTCGAATGACTTCACTGGATCTGGGATTTCTACCATGGTCAAAAGTTCAATAGCGCGCTCCCTAGCCTCGCTAGGTCCCATTTCAAAGTGGTTACGCAGAACTTCAACGATCTGGAATCCAACTGTGTAGACAGGGTTTAGGGCAGTCATTGGCTCCTGGAAGATGTAAGCAACTTCCTTACCTCTGAACTTGCGAAGCAAATGTAAAGGCTGGTTCAGCATCTCAACACCCTTGACCAGCACGCTACCTGAGGAGCGAGCATTAGGGGCAAGAAGACCCATTAGACCCATAGCTGTGGTTGACTTACCAGAACCTGACTCACCTACAATGGCAAGCACCTCACCGGCTGCAACCTCGAAGTTCATGTCTATAGCTGCTGGATACCAGACACCCTCAACCCAGAACTCAACATTGAAGTTCTCGACTTTTAGAATCGGATCTTTAGTTGCCATTAGATTAAATACCTTCCTTAGTAACTGCTTCTTTTGAGACTTTGGTGTTGCTTGTTGTAGTCTGGCCATCATGCCTGACAAATATGTTTACCGTCCCAGAACTAACTGGGCTTATCTTGCTTTGGTCCTTGTTATCTGTGGTCTTGCTGCTGGTTCCTTCTATGCAGCAGGCATGGTTAATGAAGGCAACATCACCATCATCAACAGCCTTGCAGCAGTTGTTATCTTCTGGGTCTTCATTGTTCACCCAAAAATTGTCTACACAAGCACTGGAATCGAAATCCACAACCCATTGAGAACCGTCAAGGTTGGCTGGTTGAGAGCTGATAACTTCGTCACCAAATACTCTTTCACCGTTTTGGTTGGTGAATCTAAGTTCAGTGCTTGGGCTGCCCCAGCTGCGAACAGATTTATTACCAAAAGATTCCACAACACTGATTACAGAGGCACCGGTTTGGAATCCAGAAAGGTTATTGCGCCTAGCGACTCGCCTAGATCCGAATCCGGTGTTGCTCTCATCCTTGCTAACAAGCACAGTGAAGATGCCATCAAAAAGGGTACGGCTAGCGACCACCTGGTCAAGCAGTTCAACTGGCTGACCATTGCCGCGTGCTTGAGCAGCGTAGGTGTTCTGCTCTTTACCCTTAGTCAATGATTCTTTCCTTTTATTACTAGCGCTTGTTTACTGCGTCGCGAGTACTGGTCTTAGCTAAGAAGTCCTTGCGGTTGATTCTTCTTGACTGACGAGGGTCGAACGCATCGCGAAGACCATCACCAATGAAGTTAATGCTCAACGCAATCGCGATGATGATCACACCTGGCCACCAGAACAACCATGGTGCGTAGATGAACTCACCCTGGTAATCGCTGATCAAACGACCTAGTGACACATCTGGTGGCTGAACACCGAAGCCTAGGAATGATAGACCTGTCTCAATCAAGATCGAGCTTGAAAGCAGAAGTGTGGTTGAAACGATGATCACACCAACAGAGTTAGGCAGGATGTGCTTGAAGATGATTCTTCTGTTTGATGCACCTGCAACACGAGCTGCATCAACGAATTCTCTTTCACGAAGAGTTAGGAACTCTCCACGCACCAATCTGGCAAGACCTGTCCAAGAGAACAAACCTAGGAAGACCGCTAGAAGAAGAACACCTGCGTTACCGATGTTGTAACCGATAACTGCACCGATAAGAATCACAGGAACGGTGATGATGAAGTCTGTAAAACGCATCATTACTGCGTCGATGATTCCGCCGAAGAAACCTGATACAGAACCCATAACGGTTCCGATGATTCCCGCAAGACCACCAATTACAACCATGATCATTAGGGAAATCTCAGAACCTCGCATCACCAATGAGAAGTAGTCTCTACCATTTGGTAGCTGACCCATTGGGTGATCTGGACTTGGACAACCAGTTGCACAGCTTCCCTGTGGAACGATGTCTTCGTGTGAGTACTTCCACCAGCCTGGGATGCTGATTTTGTTCTGGTCAGTTCCAAGGTGGATTCCAGCTGCTGAATAGACAAAGATTGTGAAGAAAATCATGAAAATCAGTCCAGCAACAGCAGGCTTGTGTTGGAAGAATCTCTTCCTGATGATCTGACCCTGGCTAAGACCAACAACTTCGATGTTGCCGCTACCGGTCTCACTGCCTTCCATTGGAGCAGTTGAATTTTTCTTTTTACGGAAATTGGTTGCCATCAGATTCTCTACTTTCTAATTCTGATACGAGGGTCAAGGGTTGAATAAATTAGGTCGGCTGCAAGCGTTGCCATAACCGCAAGGAACGCTGTGATGCTGAAAGTTCCCATTAGAAGGTTTAGGTCCTGGGTAACAATCGCCTCGTTTGCAAGGCTTCCCATACCACGCCAACCGAACACAGCTTCAGTAATAATCGCTCCACCAAGAAGACCTGCGATGTCGAAGGCAATCAAAGTTGTTAGAGGAATCATCGCGTTTCTTAGAGCATGACGCAAGATAACTTCACGCTCAGGCATACCCTTCGCACGAGCTGTACGAATGTAGTCCATGCTCAGAACTTCAAGGACTGAAGCTCTTGAGTAACGTAGGTATCCAGCGAATGAAATAAGAGTCAGTGCTGTTGTAGGCAAGATCAAGTGAGTAAGAAGGTCAAGGTTCAAAATCCAGAAGTCATTTGTTTTCAAAGTGATGTTGTATGAACCCATGGTCTCAATTGGGCGTCCGTTTGAAAGCTCGTAGTAGGTGTCCCAAGTCTGCATCAACTTGTCAAGAACTGTGAATAGACCTACGAAAAATGCTGACAACATGGAAACTCTAATCACTGGACCTTTATCGATCTTTGTGAAGAAGTACCCGATGAAGTAGCTAGATACAAGCATGAGAACTGCGAATGCCATCATCAACTGGTAGTTAGTTCCAGGACCAGCTAACGCGTTGAATGGGAAGTACACCGCAGCACCCAAACCAACAGATGTTAGACCAGCGCTTAAAGCCTTCTTGTTAGCTAGGCCAGTAAAGACGTGGGTGAATCCCACGGCACAAGAAGCTCCAAGAATTGTGATTCCGAAGATTCCTAGGCTTGGGTAACGGAACCACTCTGTGGCACCGGCTACAAAGAACAATACAAATACTGCGGTGAATGAAATTCCGAAAGTGATCAACACTCGTTTTCTAGTTCCACTGACGAAGCCTGTAATTATCACCGCGAGTATCGTGGCAATAATTATGTTGCTTATCAAATCTATCGATGGCCTCGCAAGGAAGTCATTGAACTGAATCGCCATGAATTCCTTCAGCAAAACCGCTACCCAGAAAATCGGGAGTGAGAAGAGCAAGAAGGATAGGAATGTGAGTGAGTAGTCAAGTCTTGAGTACTGACGAATCGCACTCAAGATACCGAAAGTGATTCCAAGAACAATAGCAAGGATTGTAGAAAGAAGAAGCAAACGAATTGTGATTGGAATAGCAGTAGCAATCTGATCGATTACAGGGAATCGAAGAAGAACTGTGTTCCCAAGGTCAGGAGTTCCAGTGGCGAGGCCAAGAGCTTTCTGTAGCCACAGGAAGTAACGAGCAGGTGGCGGCACATCAAGCTGAAGTGTCTTGGTTAGCTCCGCAATGATGACTTCCTTGTTCGGGTCCGTTGATTCACGAACACCCGCTAGAGGATCACCAGAGTAGGCGGCAAGTTGGTATGTCAGATACGTCGACCCAAACAAAATTAAAAGAGCAAGAGAAATTCTTCGACCAATAAAAGCTAGCAATTGCTGTCCGTTCTATTTTTTCTTTCAGGCAATAGTTCCTTCTAATAGTTTAGTAAAAATTCACTTGCTCTATCTGCAACTAAATTCGCAACTCGATGTTAAAAAGAATCTTGGCGGCACCCCTTTCGGAGTACCGCCAAGATTTAGGGTCTTACTATCTAAGCCATAACAAAAGAGTTATGAATTAGTAACCAAGAGCCCAGTAGTTCCATGTGGTGTTCGGGTTCAAAGGACTTGGAAGAACATTCTTCACGTCCTTGTTCCACGCTGCCACACCTGGCCACTGGTAAAGCTGTAGTGTCCAGTAGTTTGACCAAAGCTGTCTCTCAGCAGCGATCTTAGCTGAAATCAGCTGAGTCGAGCTTAGAGAGTCTTCGAATCTCTTTAGCAGGTTGTCTAGTGTTGAGTCAGTCCAACCGAAACGGTTGTTTGAACCATCGCTAGCGTACTGCGGTGTGGTACCGGTCTGTGAAATCGCAGACTTTGACCACGCGAATGTCGCTACGTCGTAGTTGTTACAGTTCAACAGGTTTGACCATGCTGTAGACGCAACGTTGGTTACCTTGATACCAACCTTGTCTGCCTGCAACTGGATCTGTAGAGCGATGTCAACACGACGAGCTGCAGTGCTTGTAAGCATCTTGACGCTGATGTTGTCAGTGCCAGGACCTGCATTCGGGTAGTACTTTCTCATAAGAGCAAGTGCTGCTGCGTTTCTGGTGTTCTGGTCTCTAGTGAATTCGTTTACGAATGAGCTTGAGCCAGCTACAACCTTAGAGTAGTCACCCTCAGTTGTTAGTGAGAATGAGCTGTTTAGCAACGGAGATGTTCCAGTGAAACCTGGGTCGAAGACCTTACCAATGTATGTGTTGGCAATTGTCTGACGAGGAATTACAAGAAGCATAGCCTTACGAAGATCCTTAGCTCGCTGGGTGTTTCCCTTGAATGGACCATCGTATGGAGCTGCACAGTTACCGTCTGAGTTAACAGTTGTGTTCGGAGAAGAAGCATCGCCAGTTCTAATGTCGAAGTGCTCGTAAATAGCAACCGAGGTTCTAGAAGCTGTGATGTCCGGGTCACCGTTTACTGTTGACCAGAATGCTGCTGTTGCTTCACCTGAGAATAGGTCTACTTCACCGTTCTTGATGGCTTGACCAACAATGTTCGGGTTGAAGGTTGTACCAGTAGCTGGGAACTTGAAGATCAAACGCTCCATGTTTCCAGTCTTACGTGGTGAACCACCAACAGAAGCTAGAGGGTTTCTATCCAAAGTACATGAAGAAGCACCACAAGAGGTGATTCTGAATCCACCGTTAGAGATAAGCAATAGAGGGTTGGTGCTTGAAGTCACAGTAGTGATGTTCCAAGCGGTTGACCATCTAGATGCCATTCTTGACATGAGGGAACGAGCAGCTGTTCTGTCTTCTAGAGCATCTGCGTAGTCTTCATCGTCTGTTGGAGGAAGAGCTTCGATTGCTGTTTCATATGCGCTCTCGAACTCTGCCTTGTAAGCAGCGTTCTGTCTTGCAGTCTGAAGAGTTCTCTTACCCTTTGCAAGTGCAACTAGAGCGTGAACAGTACCTGGGCCAGGGCCTAGGATCTGCCAGTCTGGCATGAACTTTGTGTACCAAAGAGTTACTGAGTAGTTGTCATCGCTTAGCTTCATTGAGCCTGCACGAGTGTTGTTGTCGTAAGCGCCACCGTATCCAAGAGACTTGAATTTTGAGCCAGCTTCTGACGCAGGGTCACCCAAACCAGCAGCCTTTGAGTACTCGCTACTTGAGATTGCGTGGCTTAGAAGTAGGTCCTGAGCGGTAATTAGAGTTCCGTCAGAGTACTTCAGACCCTTCTTGATTGTGTAGGTAACCTTGAAACATCCATAAACCTCGCTTGTAGCACAAGTGTTCTGGGTGATTTTGAAGGTACCGAAAGCTGTGTTACGGATTAGCTGCATCTTGTTGTTGTAGTAGGTGAAACCTGCACCTGTCGGAGCTGTTACTTCTACGTTGGTTACAAGGTTCTTTCCGATAACTGAGCTGTTTAGACCAGAAAGTGTGTTACCCGACTGGGCAATCACGGTCTTGTTAGCAGCAGTTGCATTCGCTGGAGAGAGGCTTAGGCCTGTTACTCCAAGAATAGAAACCGCGACTAGGGCAATGCCCTTGACCAGATTTTTCTTCATTGTTTCTCCTTATTTTTTTAGGTACAGGTACGCCAAAATTGCTCTTAGCCCACAAGTTCCTTGGGTAATGAAACTTTATAACTAAAAACAATCCCAACATATGCATTTCTGTCAAATCGTTACATTTCTTTACTCAACTGAAACCTATTGATCTTTTGAAGTTTTCTTGCCAATTTGGCATGTTGTTCAGGTAGGCCGGATGTGGGTGTTATTGTTATGGAACGCTCATCCGAGCGAAGTTGCTTTTTGCAGGGAAAACTGGTGAAAACCCAGTGCTGACCCGCAACCGTAAATCAGCTAAACCCAGTATTTATAAGGGGTTTAGGCCCGATGAGTCGGAATGCCTGCCTAAATCAATGACTCCAAAAGAAACCGTCGTGGTCTACGGGTGGAGTCGGGCAAGTACTTTTGTCCGTCTATCGCACAAGGATCGCACACACCGAAAGGGTTGCGATGTCAACGAAAACAAAGGAAGTGCGCCGTTTCGCACTATTAATAACTGCAATTACCTCTATATCACTGGCCCTTACCGGCTGTTCAAACACTGCTGCGGTGTTGGATAAGAACCCAGAAACCAGCAAATTCGTACTAAATGCCTTCCAGGATGGGCAATTCCTGGCTCCATTTGAGGAAGGTAAGGCAGATATGGGCATCACCCTGGAGGCCATAGCCAACCTGAGCGCTCTCGGCTACGGCGAGTCTGACCTTCAGGGTCCGATTAACTGGGCTAAATCCAATACAGAACTGCTAACTTCAACAGGGCTAAAGGCTGTTTATGTGTTCAGCGCCTACGCTTCTGGTTTCTCAGAAGACCCATCTGTGATTGCTCAGCTTCAAATTATGAAAGACGCAATTTCAGAGGATGGAACTGTCAAAGACACTAACAACTTCTCCTACGCGTACGTACTGATGGCTCTTCTAGCTAGTGGTCAAAACGAAATCGCAAATCAAGTTGCATTGAAAATGATTAGTAACTCGGAAATCTCGGGTGGTTATAAGTACACCAAGGGCGACACACAGAGTTTAGAGTCAGCCGATGTAACATCCGTCTCTCTAATGGCCATCCAAGCTTCAATTGGTTTGGGAACAGAAGAAGACGATGCAGCAAAGAAGTTTGCTATTGAGAAATCAAAAAACTGGCTTCAAAGAAACATCGTTGAAGAAACTCACTACGTAGCTTACGAGAACTTTGATCTTGCTGGAACATCTTTTGCAATCATGGCTATGATCTCGACTGAGCAGGACGCAGCTAAGCCTCAAGAATGGCTTGCAGCAAGAATTAGTAAAGAAGACTCAGGTATTCCTTCACCATACAGCGGGGAAAACAGCGACGTCTTCACAACAGTTCAAGCATTGCTTCCACTTTCAGGGATCACTTTTGCTGATGTCTTAGACAAAATCAAAGCAGACAGCGCTAACTAAAAAATAATGAGATCTTTCGTCAGATTTAGCCTTATTGGGCTAGTCGCACTCGTCGCCATTGGCTTTCTGGTTAATCAACAGCAGACCAATGGCGACGGGGACGAAGTCCTACCCACTGTGACTAACGGTCAATGTGTTGATGCTGGAACCTGCTTGATAGTTGACTTTGGAACAGGGCAGACTCAAGAGCTGATTGAGAAGTGTATTCAAAACTTTGACGGCTACTCTTGGGATCTTTTCGAAACTGCATCAATTGAAGTATCTGGAACTGAAAAGTATCCAGTTGGTTTTGTCTGCCGAATCGAAAACTTCCCAACTGAAGAAAAGGAAAAGTGCACTGACACACCTGGCACCAAAAATGGCAGTTGGGCTTACTTCCTCAGTGAACAAGATGGCTCTTGGAAATACAGCCCAATAGGCGCTTCCACTCATAAAGCCAAGTGCGGTGTCAGCGAAGGCTGGCGTTTTCTAATGCCGGGCGAACCTGTGCAGACTCCCCCGCGCGTAGCACCGAATACTTATGTCTGCAACAACTAGAGCAGTTCATCTTTTATCTGCGAATAAAACAAATCCACTTTCTTGGTGGCTAGCTGGAATAAGCCTGGCTGTTTCAGCATCACTGACTAGCAACGTATTTATTCTGATTGCAATATGCACAGGCTCACTTCTAACCATCAGGCTCTGCCGTGATGACTCCCCTTGGGCTCAGTCAATTGGCTTTTACATAAAGCTGGCTGCAATCGTTGTTGCCTTGCGAGTTCTGTTTCGAATCATCTTCAACCTGGGTAGTTCAACTAAAGATGCTCTTCTACTTCTACCCTCGATAGATCTAAATCTTGGTTTTGGAAACTCATTAAGATTGTTTGGGCCTATCTCCCAAGAAGCATTTAACTTAGCTTTGGTCGATGGCTTCAGACTGGCTGCGATCATTTTGGCAATTGGTATGGCTAACTCTTTAGCCAACCCAAGAAAGCTTCTCAAATCAACTCCAGGCGCTCTCTACGAAATCGCAACAGCTATATCTATTGCAATCAATCTAGCCCCACAACTCATCGCAAGCCTCGGCAGAGTAAGAAGAGCAAGATCGCTTAGAGGGCAATCTAAGGGAATCAAAGCGATGGCTGGCATTGTCATTCCTGTTCTTGAAGACACCATCGATCAGTCCATGGGACTAGCTGCCAGCATGTCTGCAAGAGGCTTTGGTCGAAAAGGTAACAGAACCTATCTGCAAACTATTGGTGCGAGGCTATTAGCTTTTCTAGCAATCTGCCTCATCATCACAGGTTCTGCATTACTTTTGTTCTCCCCGCAAAATCAAGGATTCCCCTTGACTCTGTTATTACTTGGAATCATCACAGCTGCCCTATCGGTCAAGCTTTCTTCAGCTCGAGCAACTATTACCAGATATCGCAAAGAGCCTTGGCGTCTAGGAGACCTTGTACTTCTAGCTGCAGCACTAACACTTGTATTGCTAGCTTTTGGTGGGGTGTTCGCAAGATGATAGAACTCAAAGACCTGACCTTTAGCTATCTAAAATCAGATGGCTCTAAAGTTTCGGAATCCCCTCAGCTAAACAATGTAGATCTAAACATTGGTGCAGGTGAGTTTGTTTTAGTGTGTGGACCAACTGGGTCTGGTAAGTCAACTTTCCTAAAAACACTCAATGGTCTAGCCCCAAGTTTTACGGGTGGAGTCATCACTGGTGAACTGAAGATAAACGGAGTGGACTTTATTGGTTCAGAACCTCACGAGTTTGCTTCCCTGGTTGGTTTTGTTAACCAACAACCTGAAAATGCATTTGTTGGCGACACAGTAATTGATGAGATTGTTTACTGCGCGGAACAACTTGGTTTACCAATCGAACAGATAATAATCTCTGTTGAAAGCATCGCTGAAATCTTAGAGATCTCAGATCTCCTTGAAAGACCTTTAGCAACCCTGTCCGGCGGACAGCAGCAAAGAGTAGCGATTGCTTCAGCACTAGTTGCTGGTCAAGAGATTCTTTTGCTTGACGAACCGACATCAGCGCTAGATCTTGAGGGTGCCGCTGAAGTTCTGAGAATTCTAAAGAAACTAAGTGCCGAGCAAGGAGTAACAGTGTTGCTTGCTGAACACAGAATCTCTCGAGTAATTGCTGAAGTGGATTCTGTCCTGGTCGTTCACGGTGATGGCAGCGTAACTAAAGGTGCTCCAGCAACACAGTTCAATGACTCAAGGTTTGCTCCACCGATTATTGAACTCGGCCTGAAGCTCGGTTGGAAACCCTTACCAGTTTCAGTTAGTGATGCATCTGATATGTGGAATAAAAGTAATACTTCCTTTGAGCAGAAAACTTTCTTTGCACCAAAGGCAGAAGTTCTTAAGATAGAAAATTTAGAAGTTAGTTTTGGCGCTGTTCACGCGATTAGACCTACTTCGTTTAGTCTCTACGGCAATCAAATAACCGCGCTTATGGGCGAGAACGGCTCTGGCAAGACAACTCTCTGCTGGGCACTTCAAGGTTCTGGAACTAGAACCAAAGGAAGCGTTACCTCATTCAAAGGTGACACAGCTCAACTAGGTTCTAACGAAAGACTAGAAGTTCTCACCATGGTCCCCCAGCGTGCCGCTGACCTGCTTTTCTTACCAACACTAAGTGCTGAGTTAGAAGAGTCAGATCGATTCGCTAACGTCCAACCTGGTAGCACGGCCAAACTTTTTAGAGATCTAGCTGGTCGTATCGACACTTCTATCCATCCAAGGGATCTCTCAGCCGGTCAGCAGCTCTCACTTGTTCTAGCTATTCAGCTAGTCAAGCAAGCAAAGATTGTTGTTCTTGATGAACCAACCAGAGGTT
>JAULUM010000029.1:0-20242 GCA_032111565.1 Rhodoluna sp.
TTAGAGCTGCGATAACACTCGGTGCACACTCTGCACCTTGAACAGAAACGTTAGCCATTCTAATAACAGCTTCGGGCCATCTGAGTAAAACGTTTTGTCTCACATCTTTTTCAGCATCTGAGTTCTCAGCTGTGATAAGTCCAATTACGCCAGGAAGGAAAGGAAGTTTCTTCTTCTTTGCTGGATCTGCTAAACCTTCGGCATAAATCTTTGCTCTTCTGGCTTCAATCTCAGCCATTAGAACACCAAGACCAACCTTCTTTATGGAAGATACTTTTAGGCTTAGTGTTCCTCTGGCTACGTAGTAGTCCATGTTTCCTGAAACTAAGACTCGGTCACCATCTTTGAACTCTTCACCAGCTGAAACTAGAACGCCATTGAAGATAACTAGAGAGATTGTTGAACCGGTGTTTAGATCTCTAAGCTGCGGATAGGCATGACCTCCGGCTTTGGCTTGGAACTTGATGATTTCGCCCTCAACCCACGCATTTCCCCAAGCTTTGACCGCATTAGCGACTCTTTCGCTCAATTGCTGGACTGTGAACGGGTGATCCGGGTCTTTGCCTATGCCGATTACCTCGTTCATGACCAGTAACCTTTCCGGTGCGTTTAGAATTGCCTTGTGACTATCTCCCAGAATACTTCCGACCAAGGACTTATGGCTTCGCGTAAGCGGGTTCTTTTGGCTGCCCCTAGAGGATACTGTGCTGGGGTTGATAGAGCCGTTATTGCAGTAGAGAAGGCTCTAGACCTGCACGGCTCACCGGTCTATGTCCGTAAAGAGATTGTCCACAACAAGCACGTTGTCTCCAGCCTTGAAAGACGTGGAGCCATCTTCGTCAACGAAGTTGACGAGGTTCCTGAAGGTAGCATCCTGGTCTTCTCAGCTCACGGAGTGAGCCCTGCTGTTATCAAGGCATCTGAGGAAAGAAACCTAAACACCATCGATGCAACCTGTCCACTGGTTACCAAGGTCCACAGAGAAGTCCAAAGATTTGCTAGCGAAGACTATGACATTCTTCTTATCGGTCACGAAGGTCACGAAGAAGTAGAAGGAACAGCAGGAGAAGCTCCTGACCATGTTCAACTAGTTGATGGTCGTCACGGAGTCCTGAACGTAACTGTTAGAGATCCAGAGAAAGTTATCTGGCTTTCACAGACCACACTTTCAGTTGATGAAACTTATGAAACAGTTGAAGCTCTTCGTGAGAGATTCCCAACCCTGCAGAACCCACCTAGCGATGACATCTGTTACGCAACTCAGAACAGACAGGTAGCAATCAAGAAGGTTGCTGTTGACGCCGAACTAGTTATTGTTGTTGGTTCTGCTAACTCTTCTAACACTGTTCGTTTGGTTGAAGTTGCACTAGAGGCCGGGGCTAAGGCTTCCTACCGTGTTGACTATGCATCTGAAATCAAGGATGAATGGTTTGAAGGTGTTTCAACTGTTGGAGTAACATCAGGTGCATCTGTTCCTGAGGTCCTAGTCGATGAAGTCCTTGTCTTTCTAGCAGAGCGTGGCTATGGCGATGTTGACATCGTTCAGACAGCTGAAGAAGATGTTCAGTTCTCACTGCCTAAGGAACTAAGAAAAGATCTAAAGGCTGCTGGTGAAGACACCAGTAACAAGCAGAAGAGAAGCTCAGACACTCACTAACTAAAGTTAGTTTCTTTCACTAGCTTTCCTGCTCTATCAAAGGTCTTCCAAACACCAGTTTGTTTGCCTTCATCAAAAGAACCAGATCTCATTAGAGAGCCATCTTTTCTAAAGAACTCCCAGAATCCGTGCATTTCATTGTTCTTGTATGAACCTTTGAAACGGGGTTTCCCGTTATCGTAAAAAGGATCAACACCGAGCATTAGATGCTCATTGATTTAGAAGCAGAACCCAACTCTTGAGTAGCAAGAACAACACGCTTAGCCATAGCTGCTTCTGCAGTCTTACCCCAGCCTCGTGGGTCATAAGCCTTCTTATCTCCAACTTCGCCGTCAACTTTTAGAACCTTGTCGTAGTTAGAGAACATGTGACCTGCAATAGATCTAGTGAATGCATACTGAGTATCAGTGTCGATGTTCATCTTCACAACACCAAAGCGAACTGCATCAGCAATCTCTTGAGGAGTTGAACCTGAACCACCGTGGAAGACAAGATCAAAAGGCATGTCCTTGCCATACTTGTCACCAACTGCACGCTGAATGTCATTGAGTAGTTCTGGTCTTAGAACTACGTTTCCTGCTTTGTAAACACCGTGCACGTTACCAAAGGTAAGAGCTGTTAGGTATCTACCGTTTTCACCCAAGCCTAGAGCTTCAGCAGTTAGTAGACCATCTTCGATGGTTGAGTAAAGGTGATCACCTTCGCCACCTTCAACTCCATCTTCTTCTCCACCAACAACACCAATCTCAACTTCCAAGATGATGCCTAGGTTCTTGGTCTGAGCAAGCAGGTCCTTGGAGATCTCAAGGTTCTCAGTAAGCGATACAGCTGAACCATCCCACATCTGTGAGTTGAACAAAGGCTCTTGGTGGTTACGAACTCTTTCCTTGCTTAGTTCTAGTAGAGGAAGTAGGAAAGTTTCTAGGTGAGGCTTTGAACAGTGGTCGGTGTGAATACCAACGGTGATTGGATAGTTCTTAGCAACTTCTCTTACGAAGTTAGCCATAGCTGCGGCACCTGTTGCCATGTGCTTCACAGAGGAACCTGACCAGTAATCGCCACCACCTGTTGTTACCTGAAGGATGCCATCAGAACCAGCTTCAGTTAGTCCCTGCAGAACAGCGTTAACTGTCTGTGAACTAGAGACGTTGATGGCAGGGTAAGCAAATCCACCTTTCTTAGCGCGGTCAATCATTTCTGCGTATTGATCAGGTGTTGCTACTGGCACTTTAGTACTCCTATGGTTTGGCTATTTCTTCGAGTGGAACATTTAGGTTTGGTTCAGAATCAACAGTTGCCGGCGGCATGTTATCTAGGTTCTCAAGACCTGAGGTTGGTTGAGTAACTGCAATAGCTCCCCAACGAACGGCTGTCTGCACACCTAGTGGAACATTGAATCCCACTCCGTAGTCTTCTTCGCCTTCAGCAATTGGGTTAGAAACAACAGCTGAAAGGAAACCAGCTAGGGTTGCATCTCCTGCACCGACAGTGTTAATAACTTTGACTGGTGGAGTTCTAGCAGCCCAGTGACCTTCTAGAGTAACTGCAATCATGCCGTCAGCTCCCATAGAAGCGAGAACCACTTCAATACCGTGTTCACAAAGTTCACGAGCTGCTTCAACAACATCACCAACGGTAGCTAGTTCTCTGCCAACAGCAGAAGCTAGTTCTTCAGCATTTGGTTTGATTACGGTCACGCAACCCTTACGAGCCCAATAGGAAAGTGGTTCACCTGAAGTATCAAGGGCAACCTTCACACCCATGTTCTTCATTGAGTCAAAGATTGGTTGCAGATCAACATAAACACCAGTGGATTTATATGTTGGAAGAGCACCAGCGATTACTAGCCACTTAGCTCCAGTGTTTCTAACCTCAGCTTCGGTTAGATCAATAACCTTCTGCCAGTCTTCTTCACTTAGAGCTCTAGGAGATTCGTTGACTTTAGTAGTGGTGCCGTGCTTGTCAACGATTGTTGTTGAGACACGAAGATTGCCTTCTACCCAGAGTGGAACTAGGAAAGATGAACCAGTTCTCTCTAGAACACTTGGATCAGCATTACCAATAGGAACTACACCTGGAGCATGAATGTTAGCCAGGGTAAGACCACGAGAAACGTTGATACCTTTACCAGCTAGTTCTTCACGAACATCATCAGCACGGTTTACTCCGCCTGGGTGGAGGTTGTTTACAAAGTAAGTTCTGTCGAGAGTTGGGGCAGGTGTCAAGGTGACAACTGGAGCACCGAAGTGTCCTTGCGACATGAGTTTCTCCTACCCGCTTGTATTGATGTGACTGGCCTTTTACTGGCTAATTAGAGCAAACAACGATGTCGGCTAACTCCAAAAAGTATAACAAATGCCTAGATTTAGGCAGATTCGGGTCTAAGGCTCTTGATCTTATGGTTGGTCAGTTTAGCCAATTCATCAAGGGTAGAAACCCCATGCCTATCGGCCATATGGATAACTATCCTGGCGCAGGCATCGCTATCAGCTAGGGCATCGTGGTGGTCAAACTCCTCATGACCTATGGCATAGGCCACCTGGTTCAACCGATAGCTCTCTAAGTTATAGGTCTTTCTAGCCATAATCAGCGAGCAGCCATACCGAAGATCAGGTAGTTCCACCTCAATAAGGGCTGCACTAGATCTCAAGACCCCCATGTCAAAGCTGGCATTGTGGGCAATCAGGTCGTCCATCCCTATAAACCCCAGCATCTGCTCTAGTGCTTCAGCCCAGCTAGGAGCATCAATCACATCCTCAGGGTTGATGCCATGAACCCCTATATTCCCCGTTGCAAACCAGTCATTTGGGTAGGGGGGCTTAATCAAAGTGGAGAAGGTATCAACTATCTTGCCTTCGGCTACCTTCACTAACCCAACAGCACAGGGACTAGCTGAAGACCCATTAGCGGTCTCAAAGTCGATGGCTGTGAAATTTAATGACATAGTTCAATCTAACCTAGGGCCAAGACAAAGCCCTGAGCCAAGTAAACTTGCTTGAATGGCTCTAACAATCGGTATCGTCGGACTACCAAACGTCGGCAAATCAACTCTCTTCAACGCACTTACTAAGAACAATGTGTTGGCAGCGAACTATCCTTTCGCAACCATTGAACCTAACGTCGGTGTTGTTAACCTTCCAGACCCAAGACTTCAGCAGCTAGCTGCAATCTTTAGTAGCGAGAAGATTCTTCCTGCACCTGTGTCATTCGTGGACATCGCTGGAATCGTTAAAGGTGCTTCTTTGGGTGAAGGTCTAGGAAACAAGTTCCTAGCTAACATTCGTGAAGCTGATGCTATTGCTCAGGTAGTTAGAGGATTTATTGATCCTGATGTTGTTCACGTAGATGGCAAAGTCGATGCCTCAAGTGATATTGAAACCATCAACACAGAGCTGATCTTGGCTGATCTAGAAACCTTAGACAAAGCAAGAGTAAGAATTGAAAAGGAAGTTAAGGGCAAGAAAGTTGAGCCTTCGGTTTTAGAAACAGTTGACGAGGCTCTTGCTTTCCTAAATGCAGGTAAACCTCTTTCAGTTTCAACTATTGATTTGCTACCAATCAAAGAACTAGGACTGCTAACTGCTAAACCTATTCTTTATGTATTCAACGTTGATGAGTCAGTACTAAGTGATGCAGCGAAGCGTAAGCAGTTAGCTGACCTAGTTGCTCCTGCAGAAGCTGTCTTCCTAGATGCCAAGGTTGAGTCAGAGCTTATTGATCTTTCTCCTGAAGAAGCTAATGAACTACTTGCTTCCCTTGGTCAAGATGAATCTGGATTAGACCAGCTAGCTCGTATTGGATTCAACACTCTAGGTCTTCAGACCTACCTAACTGCTGGCCCTAAAGAAACAAGAGCCTGGACCATCAAGAAGGGTGCAACAGCACCTCAAGCAGCTGGAGTTATTCACACAGACTTCCAAAGAGGTTTCATCAAAGCTGAAATTGTTTCTTTCGATGATCTAATTGCAGCAGGTTCAATGAACGACGCCAAAGCAGCAGGTAAAGTCCGCATGGAAGGCAAAGACTATGTCATGCGTGATGGCGATGTTGTTGAGTTTAGGTTCAACGTCTAGTTAGGTTTTCCAATGCGAGACAAACTTTATTCAGTTGAAAGAACCTACCCAGTAAGCATTGAAACACTTTGGAATGCTTGGGTAGACCCAAAGGCTTTAGAGGTTTGGTATAGTCCTGTGCAACTAGAGGTTGCTAAAGACACTGTTATCAATGAGGCAGTTGTCGGGGGAGTCTGGACTGTTGGTGTTGATGTGCCTGAGTACAACTTTGTTGCTTACTTCTTTGGTGTTTATACCCAGGTTAAAGAGCATGAGCTTCTTGAACACACAATGAACTACACACAGTCTTTAGATGAGTTCAAGAAGCGAGTCTCATCTCCTGATGAGCACCTCATCCAGATTGCTTTCAAAGAAGTTGAAGGCGGATCTTGGGTTTCATTTACTCAGTTCGGGGAAATGCCTGAGGAGCAGATTGAGCTAACTAGGCAAGGCACATCAAGTTACTTCGATAACTTAGGTAAATTCCTAACCGGTAAATAGGGCCTTGGTTATAGGGTTTTCTTATGAATTTGTTATTGGAAAACGTAAACCTTTTTGCTGTCTTAGTCGCTTCAGCACTTTCCTTCTTGATAGGCGCTATCTGGTTTGGCCCTAAGACCTTCT
Source organism: Rhodoluna sp. (assembly GCA_032111565.1). Taxonomy (GTDB): domain Bacteria; phylum Actinomycetota; class Actinomycetes; order Actinomycetales; family Microbacteriaceae; genus Rhodoluna. The sequence goes on from JAULUM010000029.1 coordinate 6,334, forward strand.
ATCCAGTTTGGATGAGAGCGTTAGGGCGTGAGGTACCAACTGAAAGTGTCAAGATGAAAGCCGGCGAGACGCTTTTGATGTTTGGCGGGACATACCTGGCCGCATTGATCCAGGTGTTCGCTTTGTCGCTAATCATTTCTTTGGCTAGATCTGCAGATGTTTTAGTTGATGCTGGAACAGGAGCTCTATTTGGCCTCATCTTTGGGATAGGTTTAGGAGCCTTTGGTTCTTTGTCACACAGAATGTTTGGTCAGCCTGACGGCAAGGTCTATAGATCGCTAAAGGTTTGGATTATTGAAGTTGGCCAGGATGTGTTCTGTCTAACTGTTGCTGGGGCAATCCTTGGAGCTTGGGTCTAGTTAGCTCCATGCAAATCAAAAGACTAAGCGTTGAAACCTTAGATGATTTCCTCGCTTACTTTGATCACCGTGCTTTCCTAGATGACCCTAACTGGGATGGTTGCTACTGTCAGTTTTATCTAAATACGCCAGAACAAAATAACGTTGAGGGAGACAAGTCCTCAATCAACAGAGCTTCTGCTTGTTCCAGAGTTCAGACTGGCGACATGGATGGCTACCTAGCTTATGAGAGCGACAAGGTTGTTGGCTGGTGCGCTGCTGGTAGTTCACTTCTTTATCCAGGGTTACCAGGAGCTAATGAGCAGGTCGCTCGAATACTCTGTTTCAACGTTGACCCTTCTCTCAGAGGTCAAGGCGTATCAGGCAGGATGCTGGACCTAATTCTTGAAGACCTTGTCGATAGAGGATTTGAGGCTGCTGAGGCTGCCCCTAATCAAAATTCTTATGGCGATAAGAGTTATAGAGGGTCTGCGGAGATGTTCACTCGGCGAGGATTCGAGCGTGTTGCTGATTTAGGTGATGGTTTTGTGCTCGTTAGAAAACACTTGAACTGAATGTTGCTATCCCTGTCTAAAACTCAGCGCTCGAAATTACTGCCTTGCCTTCTTTGATGCCTTGAAGTAAAACACTAACCACGTGAGCTGCTGTCATGCCTTCTGGGAAAGCTGGGGCTGTTCCAAATATTGCTCTTGAAGCGAGTCCTGTTTCTGTGTGACCAGGTTTAGCATCAGTTACCTGGATCTTGTCTCTACGGAACTCTTGAGTAATGGTGGCTAAGTAGCTAGCGTGAGCAGTCTTAGAAACTGTGTATGCAGACATGCCAGGGAAGACCTTCTCTGAGACAACACCTGTAATACCCGCAACAAATACTCCAGCATCTTTATCTAGCGCTAGAAGTGGATGCAAGGCAGAGATGATTGCTGCTGGACCTAGGTTGTTGATCTGCATTAGCTTGGCTGAATCGGCTGATGATGTTTCAGTTGCCTTAGCAAAGCCAACAACTCCAGCAGCATTGATAATGCCGTGGATTGGGCTATTGAGGTTTAGTAGGTAGTCGGTGAGAGTCTTGATGCTCTCTGGGCTTTCAAGGTCAACAACTAGTTTCAGAGTTGCTTCGTTAGGGATCTTGGCTGCCGTGTCAGCGTTTCTCGCTGTTGCCATCACGCTTGCGCCTTGAGATGTTAGTTGCCTAACTAGTTCAGCCCCTAATACTCCAGAGCCACCGATAACCAATATGTTCTTGCCTGCGAATTCCATTTCTCAATTATGGCTGTATTTAGGAGATTGGCAGTTCAGTCTTCCTAAACTCGGGCAGAATAGGCACATGAAAACACATCGCGGAGTCGTTTACTCAAGAAATGGTGGAGCTGCTGCTAGCCAGCCTTTAGCTGTTTCAGCAGCCCTAGAGATACTCAGAGCGGGTGGAACCTTCATTGATGCTGGTATCGCACTCAGTGCTGTGATCTCAGTAGTTGAGCCAGGTGCTTCTCAACTAGGTGGCGATGCTTTCATGATTACTCACCATGCTAAAACTAAAGAGAACTTAGCCTTCAACGGTAGTGGTGAAGCAGGACACTCAGCCACTAGAGATAAGTTCGAAGACACCATTGATCACCACGGGTACAGATCATCAACCGTGCCAGGCACAGTTGCTGCTTGGTTTGCAGCTCACGATAGATATGGCAAATTGCCAATGGCAGAGATTCTCGCTCCCGCAATTAGATATGCAGAGCATGGCTTTCCTGCATCAAGGGACTTTGTTCTTCGTATTCAGAAGTTCTTAGAACAGTTCCCAGGTTCAACTTTCTTTGCTGACATGGGTATTGATGTGAGCCTTGCTATCGGTGACGTTGTAATTCAAAAGGACTTGGCTCACACCTTGAAGTTGATTGCTGCTAATGGCCGTGATGGATTCTATAAAGGTGAGGTAGCGGACAAGATAGTTACTGGAACCGATGGTTGGTTCAACCATGAAGATCTGGCTAATCATGAAACTCGTGTTGAAGCACCTTTAACTGCTAACTACCGCGGTTACTCTGTTCATGGCCAACCGCCACCTACCCAAGGAATGATTCTTCTCGAAGAGTTGCTCTTGGTTGAAGATAAAGACTTAGCTTCTTTATCTGAAGCAGAGCGTATTCACCTGATGGTTGAGGCTAAGAAGATTGGCTTTATGGATCGCAATGAGATTATTGCTGACCCTGAGTTTGTTCCAGTTGATACTCAAAGAATTCTTTCTCCAGAACACATTGCTATGCGCCGTAAGCAGATAGATCCAGCTAAGGCTTATAACGGTCCTGAAGGTAACACTCATGAGGGAAGTGACACAACGTATTTCATCGTGGCTGATGGTGAAGGTAATGCCGTGTCATGGATTCAAAGTGTGTTCCATGGCTTTGGTGCTGCCTTTGTTCCTAAGGGAACTGGAGTGCTACTTAATAACCGTGGCACTGGATTTAGTTTGGAAGCAGATTCACCTAACCTGATTGAACCAGGTAAGCGTCCAGCGCATACCCTGAACGCTTGGACTATTACTAAGGCTGATGGATCACTTGCCTATGTTGGAGGAACACCGGGAGCTAACATCCAGGTGCAGACCAACTTCCAGTTGATTGTTGCTCTTATTGATCTAGGCATGAGCGTTCAAGAAGCATGTGAAGCTGCCAGATGGCAACACCTTATCGGAGATTCTTCTGCTTTTGAAACAGGAGCTGGAAAACTCCAGATTGAATCAAGAATCTCTGAAGAAGTGATTGCCGAACTCAAAGTTAAGGGCCACGATGTAATGATCTTGCCTGAGTATGGTCACGGCTCTGCTGTTCAGTTATTGAAGATTCTTGATAATGGGACTCAGGCCTGGGGTAGCGATGTTCGTGTAGACGGACAAGCCGCGGGTATTTAGAAGAGATTAGTCTTTCATTCGGTCTAGTTGACTTTTTAGATGATTTATCTGGCTAGGCTAGGGGCGAATAGAAGTTGAATGTCTTTACCCATGGGGAGAAGTAGTTGTTTTTCAAGCACAAACTAGCCAAGCGATTTACAGTATTGGTTTTATCTTTAGGGCTGGTTCTAGGTGTAGTTCTGTCAACTAGTTCAGGGGTAAATCTTCAGACACAGCAGGCAGAGAAGATTCCTCTAGTCTCATCATTTGATCTAGTTGTTTATGGGGGAACTCCTGGTGGAGTTATTGCTGCTATTGCCGCAAGTCGACGAGGTTTGAATGTTGCTCTGCTAGCTCAAGGCCCAACAGTTGGTGGAACCAAGTCCAATGGACTCGGCGCTACAGATTTGATTGTTCCAGCAAACGTATCGGGTATTCCTTTGGAGTTCTTCAGAGCGGTTCAGAAAGCGTCTGGAAGTAAGGAGACTTGGCGAGTTAGTTCAGGTTTAGCTGAAAGCATCTTTAATAATATGCTTCGTGAATCTAGGGTGAGCACTTGGACTAATCAGGTGGCAGTTGATGCAACTGTTGTTGCTGGTGTGATTACCTGTTTATCTCTAAAGTCAAAAGCAAAGATTTGTGGCAAGCAGTTTATTGATGCTTCTTACACAGCAGACCTATTGCCTATGACTAACACTGCGTTCAAATTAGGCAAAGAAGATCTCTTTGATTACGGCGATGATGCCGGCATGAAGATAACTGTTGAAGCTAGAGTGTCACTTCCAGAGAAGATGACACCGGAGCAAGAGAAGAGCCTCTCCTTGCTTCCATACATGCAGCATGTAGAGGACTTCAAGGTCTCTAAGGTCAAGCTAACTGACGGTATGCCTTCCTACACCTATCGACTTTGTGTCACTAAGGAAAACAAGCGTCCGTTCAAGTTAGCTCAGCAGGATGTGAAATACGTACCAGCATGGCGGATGGTGGCTCAGGCAGCAGCTAAGCTGCCTTGCCCTGATTGTCAAGAAACTAAGCAACGAGTGCTTACTAGGTTCTGGAGAATAGCCAACCTGGATGATAAGAAGTGGGACCTCAACTCCTTTAACTCATTTACTAACTTGATCTTGCCTAAGTCTTACTTCACGGACCAGTCATCAAGGGCAAAGACTAATGCTGATGCAGCAAGGTACATCGAATCCTTCATTGCCTTCTTACAAACTGATCCTCAGGTTCCAGCTGCTGAGCAGAAGGCTATTGCTGGCTTTGGAATGTGTGCCGATGAGTTCACGGACAACAACAATATTCCTTACGAGCCTTACGTAAGGGAAGGCAGAAGAGTGGTTGGTAAGTATGTGATGCTGACAACCGATCAGAAGACCAACTTACTCAAGTGGGACTCTATTGGTATTGCGAAGTATCACATCGATAACAAGCTCTCTATCCGTATTCGTCACAAGAACAAGATCTATCGTGATTACACGACTTTCCAGAAGTCGATGATCTATCAGATTCCGTTTTCAATCACTGTTCCAAAGTATGGACCGAAGAATCTGTTGGTAGCGGTTGGGGTTTCAACCTCACCTCTTGCATATGGTTCTATTCGTATGGAACCGCACTACATGCTCATCGGTCAGGCAACAGGAGTTGCCAGTGCTCTGGCTATTAGGGATAAGAAGAACGTCGGAGACATCTCAGTTCCTGAACTCCAGAACATCTTGCGTAGCTGGGGTCAGAAGCTATCTATTCAGGATTAGTTCTTGATGTTTGGGTGTCTAAAGTGCTCGGCGACTGTTCTGTGAAGAATTCCATTAGTTGCTAAAACACTCGAACTTTCGGTAGTTAGTTCACCATCAAGATCTGAGAGGATTCCACCGGCTTGCTCAACAATTGGAACAAGGGCAGCAATGTCATAAATCTGTAGGTTATGTTCTGCTGTTATCTCTAGTGTTCCTTCAGCTAAGAGCATGTATGACCAGAAGTCACCAAAGGCTCTGGTTCGCCATATCTTTCTAGATAACTCAATCAGTTGGTCTAGTTGACCAATCTGATCCCAGAGCTTGAGGTTGTTATAGCTAAGAGATGCGTTTTCAAGGTTATTAATTTTAGAAACTGAAATAGATGTTTCTCGGCCATCGATGTGACGGGTGTGTGCACCAGCTCCTGGAGCTGCCCACCATCTTCTACCCATAGCAGGAGCACTAACTACGCTCACTGTTGGTTTGCCATCAATAGCCAGAGCAATAAGAGTTGCCCATACTGGAACTCCACGCATGAAGTTAGCTGTTCCATCAATAGGGTCAATGATCCAGGTTCTGCTTCCTTGCCCGTGCAGGTTCTCACCAACGGTTCCATACTCTTCACCAATCAGGGAATCGTTTGGTCGCTCTGTTTGAAGCTTGGCTTTGAGAGCAGCTTCAACGCTTCTGTCTGCATCGGTTACCGGTGTTGAGTCTGGTTTAGTTTCAACAACTAGGTCTTGAGCGTAGAAGCGCTCTAGTGAGATACGGTCAGCAATGTCTGCCATCTCGAGGGCAAGGGCTAAATCTTTGGTGTAGTCCATGTATAAAACTTACTCGTTAGATGAGTTGGCCAGAGAAGACATCAGTCTTCTGAGTGAATCAACTCGACCTGGCTGAATCTCTCCATCGGCTATGGCTTCATCTAATAGACAGTCAGGGGAGTCGGCTAGGTGTGAGCAGTCTCTAGGGCAGTCAACTGCAATAGCCCATAGATCTTCAAAGCTCTTGAGTAGGTTCTCTAGTTTGATGTGTCCCAGTCCGAAGGATCTAACACCTGGGGTATCGATAATCCAGGTGTTAGTTTCTTGGTTTAGGTTGATAGCTCTAACAGAGCTGCTGGTGTGTCTTCCTCTGCCGGTAACAGCATTTACTCCGCCGGTTGAACGAAGCGCTCCAGGTGAAACTGCGTTTACTAACGTTGATTTACCAACACCACTGTGGCCAACCACAACAGTTATCTCGTTAGCTAAGAAGTCATTGAGTTCTGTAAGAGAAGGGCTTTCCTGTTTATTTAGAATTACAGGAATTGATAGTCCAGAGAAGTTGGATAGAAACTCAGTTGGATCAGCAAGGTCGACTTTGGTAATACAAAGAGCAGGTCTTAGCCCTGCATCAAAAGCTGCTGCAAGGTATCTATCGATAAGTCTTGTTCTTGGTTCAGGGTTAGCAATTGCAACAACGATTAGCATTTGTGTTGCATTGGCAACCATTACTCGTTCTACTTGATCACTATCATCAGCACTTCTTCTTAGTAGTGAAGTTCTTGGCTCAACTCGAACAATACGAGATAGAGCGCCAACTGTGTCAGAGGTGTCACCGGCTAGCGCGACTAGGTCGCCTACGGCAACCCCTTCTTTTCTAAGTTCTTTACCAAGAGTTGCTGTTATCTCTCTAGAGTCATCAACGATGACTGTGTAACGACCCTTATCAACCTGAATGACCATGCCGATAGGAGCGTCTTTATATGTTGGTCTTGTTTTAGTTCTTGGCTTATTGCCTTTAGGGTTTGGCCTGAACTTGATGTCACTCTCGTCGATATCATGCTGGCCAGGCTCTGGCTCATACAACCAACTCAAGAGTTAGTTCCTAACAACTGTGTCCATAGGGAAACAAACTCAGGCATGGTTTTGCTAACAACACTCACATCTTCAATTGTGATGCCTGGCACTCGAAGTCCGATGATTGCTCCAGCAGTTGCCATGCGGTGATCTTCGTAGGTTCCCCAGGTTCCACCGTGAAGTTCATTACTAGGTTCTATGGCAATGCCATCTTCCAGTTCTGTGGCTTTGCCGCCGATGCTATTGATTTCATTTGTTAGAGCAGCAAGACGATCGGTCTCATGTCCTCTTAGGTGAGCAATACCTGTAATTCTTGATGGGCTGTCAGCTAGAACTGCAAGAGCAATAACTACAGGCGCTAGTTCACCACCAATAGATAGGTCTATATCTATTCCCTTGATAGTTCCGTTGCCTGTGATCACTAGGTCATCGCCAGATCGGCTAAAGCTAGCTCCCATTTGGGTAAGAATCTCAACAAAATGTTTGCCAACCTGAGTAGTAGTCTCTGGCCAGTTCCTAATGGTTACTGAACCACCCAGAACTAGAGCCGCTGCTAGGAAAGGTCCAGCATTAGAAAGATCTGGTTCAATACCTACTTCACCACCGGCAATCGGACCTGGCTCAACCACCCAGAGAGTTTCTTCAGGTTGGGATACCTGAACACCTCTTTGTTTCAAACACTCAAGAGTCATCTCAATATGAGGAAGGCTTGGCAGATCCTTCCCAACATGTCTAAGCGATAGCCCTTTGGTAAACCTAGGTGCCGCTAGTAATAGACCTGAAACGAACTGGCTTGAAGCACTGGCATCTATTTCTAGGTAACCGCCCTCAATTACTCCTGAGCTTTTGATAGTAAAGGGGAGAGATCCTGTCCCGTGATCATCAACCGATACCCCTAGGGCTCTTAGAGACTCAATGGTGGTCTTCATAGGCCTTCTACGAGCTGCCTCATCCCCATCAAACGTGATTTCACCAGCAAACAAGGCAGCCATCGGAGGAACGAATCTCATCACCGTACCGGCTAGACCGCAGTCAATACGGGCATTTAGGGGTGCTCTGGAGTCAATGTCAGTGGTAGGTGACACTATAAGAATGTCACTCCTTTCGCTGACGTTGATTTGAGTCCCTAGCTTGATCAGGGACTCAATCATCAGCGACGAATCCCTTGAATCTAAGGCGTTTCTATGGTGAGTGGGTGATGTAGCAAGGGCAGACAGCACTAATTCTCGGTTGGTTAGGGATTTGGAGCCTGGCAATGAGACAGATCCAGAGATGGCATGTTGAATTGTTGGGGCAAGCCAAGAACTTTTCGCCGGGCGGGAATAAATGTGGTCCGTCATGTGTTTCTTAGTCTAGCGGCATGCTCTAGCGGTGCCCGAGGCCAAACAAGCAGTTCAAAGAAGAACAAACCGACAAGAAGGAAGATACTTATTTACATAACTCAAAACCCAGTAAACCTAGCACCTCGCCGCCATGTCTATGGCTCAGCTGCACGAATTAGCAGCAATCACATGTCAGAACTACTAAACTCACAATCGATGAGTAACCAAATGGGAACCCCCGAAGACCGAGCGCCAAAGCGCCAGTCTTTCGACGAAGCTGCCTCTCCTTTCTACGAAGACGTTCGTCGCTTCTGTATTTCACGTGCCCGCCACAAACAGCGTGGTGAGGACATTGCCCAGAACGCCTTGATCAAGGCTTTCAAATCCTGGGACTCGTTCACTGACCTTGGTCGCGGACCTAAGGGTTGGCTAATAACAATTGCCCATCGCGAACTAATTTCTGCTGGAATTAAGCAGAACAAACTAGACAACAATCAAGAATTCGCCTACGAGGACGAAGATGGCAATGTTGACTATGGCTTCGACGAGTACGACTTCAAAAACGCTGCCGATTCTCCAGAAATGCTAATCATTGAGAAGTTCGGTATGGCTGAAATTGAATCAGCAATCGAGTCTCTTGATGAAGAGTTTAGGGAAGTTGCGCTCCTAAGATTTTTTGTAGGTCTAGGAAACAAGGAGATCGCCGAGTTACTAGACATCAATCAGAACACCGTTGGTACTAAAGTTTCCCGTTCCCGTGAAAAGCTGAGCGAAGTCTTGAAAGAGATGGCGGCTGGTTACGGAATCGGCTTAAATGAAGATAAGAAAAAGTAAAGGGTTAATGAATGTCAGAGTACAACTGCAACGACACTCTAGGAAAAGTTTTTGATTTCCTAGGACACGAACTTGAAGAAGCGGACCGAACTAAGGTCCTAGATCACCTGGAAGGTTGCCAAGCTTGCAAGAAAGAGTACGCAATCGAAAGCAAGATTTCCAAGATTATCTCTAGCTCTTCAATAGAAGCTCAGACGAGTTTTGCGTCTAAATTGCAAAGCCGAATACAGTCCGAGATTTGAAAAAGAAATCCCCGTCCTAGTGGCGGGGATTTTGCTTTAAATCTCTTGCTCTGGAAGATCGAGCCAGCTATACCAGCCTTGGTTCAGAACCAGCCAGGCTAAAAGTCCATGGCCAAGTTGACCAGGTAGTCCGTATTGAGAATTCTTGATCTCTTCGTTGAAACCTGGGTGATCAACCAGTGGTCTGAAGGCATCAACAAAAGGCAAGCTTCTTCTTGATGCAACGTCTTCAAATCCTGCAGCAAGGTGCTCGATGTCGTAGTTCAACTGAGGGTTACGGCTTGGGATAGGGGAGATTACGAATGGCTTTACATCTTTACTCATTGCTGTGTCCAAGATGTTGGCTAGGTTCAAGCGCGATCTAGACATTGTGATTCCAGCGTTGATGTCGTTTGCGTTAAGAGCAACAATCAATCGGTTATCGGTATCTGCAGCAAAACGCTTAGACGCTTCTTCTAACCACTGGTCACTCATCTGAGCTGTTGATATCTCAGGGGTTGAAAGAACATAGAAGTCGATTCGTGGATAATCGCTCTGAGTCTTAGCGATAACGCGCCCTACCCAGCCAAGACCTTTAGGGTCGCCACCTGCGCCAACGATGTCGTCACCCAAGATGACGACTCGTATGTTGCGACGTGGCTCTTCCATGATTTAGTTGAACGCTCTTTCAATTAGATCTGATTGCTCAACAGCGTGACGCTTAGCTGAACCGGTTGCAGGAGATGCGCTAGCCGGTCTTGACACAAGTTGAGCTACCTGACCACCCATGTACTTAGGTAGGAATAGACCAATGTATGTCCAAGGACCTTGGTTAGCTGGTTCGTCCTGAACCCAGAACAACTCTGCCCCTGGATACTGTGCGTAAGCTGCCTTGATTTCATCAACAGGTGTTGGGTATAGCTGCTCAACACGAACGATAGCTGTTGTCTGGTCGTTACGCTTCTCAGCTTCAGCCAATAGATCCCAATAGATCTTTCCTGAACAGAAGAGTACTCTCTTGACGTTTGCCTTGTTTAGGCCACGCTCATCATCAATGACTGGCTGGAAGCTTCCAGTAGTGAAGTCTTCGACCTTAGAGGAGGCTGCCTTTAGTCTCAGCATTGACTTTGGTGTGAAGACAACCAAAGGTCTTCTTGGTCTTGCATATGCTTGACGACGTAGAAGGTGGAAGTGGTTAGCCGGTGTTGAAGGCTGAGCCACAGTCATGTTGTTCTCAGCACATAGCTGCAAGTATCTTTCGATACGAGCTGAAGAGTGATCTGGTCCCTGTCCTTCGTAACCGTGAGGAAGTAGAAGAACTAGAGAAGAGTGCTGACCCCACTTCTGCTCTGCAGAGGAGATGAACTCATCAAGGATGGTTTGTGCTCCGTTAGCGAAGTCACCGAACTGTGCTTCCCAAAGAACTAGAGCGTCCTTACGTTCAACTGAGTAACCATACTCAAAGCCCATAGCTGCATACTCACTCAGTAGTGAGTCATAGATATAGAACTTAGATTGCTGAGTTGAAAGGTTTCTAAGTGGCATCCACTCTTGACCGTTCTCACGATCGTGGAATACAGCGTGACGCTGAACGAAGGTTCCACGTCTAGTGTCTTGACCTGACATACGAACGTTCACGCCTTCAACAAGAAGTGAACCTAGAGCTAGGAGTTCTCCGAATCCCCAGTCAATGCCACCTTCTCTAGACATCTCCACGCGCTTAGCAAGTAGCTGCTGAAGCTTAGGATGCACGTTGAAGCCCGGTGGGATGTTGCTGTGGGCATTACCGATAAGTTCAACAATTTCCTTACCGATGCGAGTCTCGCGGTTGATCTCTGGGTGATCGCTAGCCGTAGTTCCAATTCCCTGAGGCCTTGATACGAGTTCAATAGGCTGAGCCATTGCTTCGTGAACATCAGTGAAAGCTTTTTCTAGCTTGGCTTGAAGGTCAGCGTTTGACTGCTCGAACTCTTCACGAGTGATGTCACCTCTACCAACTAGAGACTCTAGGTACAGAGTTCTAACTGAACGCTTTGCTTCAATAAGGTTATACATCAATGGCTGAGTCATCGAAGGATCGTCACCTTCGTTGTGACCACGACGACGGTAACAAACTAGGTCAATGACCGCATCCTTACCAAAGGTCTGACGGTATTCGAATGCCAGTTGAGCAACTCTGAATACTGCTTCTGGGTCGTCACCGTTTACGTGGAAGATAGGAACTTGAATTCCCTTAGCAACATCTGTTGCATAAACAGTTGAACGAGACATGTTAGGTGGGGTAGTGAAACCAACCTGGTTGTTGATCACAATGTGAACAGTCCCACCAGTCTTATATCCTCTGAGGTTCATCATGTTTAGAGTCTCAGGAACAACACCTTGACCTGCGAATGCAGCATCACCGTGAATAAGGATTGGTAATACAGGGAACTCTTCAGGTGATCTGTCTAAGCGGTCAAGCTTTGCTCGAACGATACCTTCAAGAACTGGGTTCACAGCTTCCAGGTGAGAAGGGTTAGCTGCAAGGTAAACCTTGGTGGTGTTACCTGTTGCACTTGTGAATACACCAGATGTTCCTAGGTGATACTTCACATCTCCTGAACCTTGAACAGTCTTCACATCGGTGTTGCCTTCAAACTCTCTGAAGACTTGACCATATGTCTTACCTGCGATGTTGGTGAGCACGTTTAGACGACCACGGTGAGCCATACCAATAGCAACTTCATCAAGGTGATGATCAGCTGCTGCCTGCAAGATTGCATCTAGGGCAGCAATCGTTGATTCTCCACCTTCAAGGCTGAAGCGCTTCTGTCCAACGAACTTGGTTTGTAGGAAGGTTTCGAAAGCTTCTGCTTCGTTTAGCTTTTCTAGAATACGAAGCTGAGCTTCACGAGATGGCTTAACGTAAGGAACCTCTAGGCGATCTTGCATCCACTTACGTTCTGCTGGGTTGTGGATGTGCATGTATTCAATGCCGACTGTTCGGCAGTATGAATCACGAAGAATCTTTAGAACATCTCTAACCATCATCTTTGACTTACCGCCAAAGCCTCCGGTCTTATAAGTTCTGTCTAGATCCCAAAGGCTAAGACCATGGGTTAGTACATCTAGGTCAGGGTGTGATCTCTGCTGGTATTCCAGTGGATCGATATCAGCCATTAGGTGACCGCGAACACGGTAAGCGTTGATTAGCTCTTGAACACGAGTTTCTTTGCTTCTGCTGTCAGCATCAGTTGTTTCAAAGTCTGTTGCCCAACGAATTGGTTCGTAAGGAATACGTAGGTCAGCAAAGATCTCATCGTAGAAACCACGCTCACCAAGAAGTAGTTCATTGATCTTTCTTAGGAACTCTCCTGAACCAGCACCTTGGATGACTCTGTGGTCATAGGTAGAGGTAAGGGTAATGACCTTGCTAACACCAATCTTGGCTAGGTGTTCTTCGCTCATACCCTGGAACTCAGCTGGGTAGTCAAGTGCTCCTGCACCTACGATGCAACCCTGTCCCTTAGTAAGTCTTGGCACAGAGTGAACAGTTCCAATTCCACCTGGGTTTGTAAGTGAAACTGTCGTTCCAGCAAAATCCTCTGCAGTTAGCTTGTTATCTCTTGCACGCTTTACTAGATCTTCGTAAGCCTTTAGGTAGGTAGCGAAGTTGAGTCGCTGAGCCTTCTTGATGTTTGGAACTAGAAGTGCACGGGTGCCATCAGGCTTAGGGATGTCAATTGCTAGACCGAAGTTGATGTTCGCAGGGGAGACTGCAGCAGGTTTACCATCAATTTCTTCGTAGTAAACATTCTGGCTTGGGAACTCTTTGAGAGCTCGAACAATCGCGTAGCCGATGATGTGTGTGAAAGATACTTTGCCACCACGAGTTCTACCTAAGTGTGAGTTGATCACAATTCGGTTATCGATAAGCAGCTTGGCAGGGATTGCTCTAACGCTTGTCGCAGTTGGAATGGTTAGAGATGCATCCATGTTGGCAGCCAAAGTCTTTGACATACCTTTGAGGATGTTGATCTGGTCCTCAGCATCTTCATCAGTGTCAGCAGCATCAACTACTGGGGCTTGAGCTGGAATAGGTTGAGCTTGAGGTTCAACCCGAGTTGTCTTAGCAACTAGTGGCAAAGAGCCGGTGTTGGTTGTAGGGGTCTGAGTAGTAATAGGTGCAACTGGTGCAGAAGTCATCGGGGTTACCGGTGCTGACTGTTGGTTACCCTGCTTGAGCTGGTGGTAACGCTCGAGGATCGGTTGCCATTCTTTGTCGATTGAATCTGGGTTGGCTAGCCATTGGCTATACATTTCATCTACAAGCCACTCGTTAGCGCCGAATTCTTGTCCAGATTGTGAGTTGTCGTTGGACAACGGATCACCTCTTACTTTCACGTAAACAATGCCTTCCAAGCCTACCAAGCCAGTAAAGGTTGGATATTCAGGGTTTTCCCCATCTGGATAAGGTTCTTAGGCTTCTTGTATGCTTTAAGGGCTATGGACTATGACCCCTTTCCTTCTATAACTGAAGCGTTGCCCCTATGACCGAGTGGTATTTACTTGGACTGGCTGTTCTTCTAACCATCGGCACAGGTTTCTTTGTTGCCAGCGAGTTCTCACTAATCAACCTTGAAAGATCAGAGCTTGAGAAGCGTCAAGATCAGGGTGAACGAGGACTAGCTCCTACCATCAAGGCGCTAAAGCGTTCCAGCACACATCTATCTAGT